>JANQLQ010000334.1 GCA_028280565.1 Fulvivirga sp. | reverse complement strand
ACTTACGTAGCTATGGCTATGCTCGTTTTTTGCGCCTTGACCTCCCACAAAATCTACGACCACCTTACCCGCCATTTGAGGCTTGACACGACACTAGACCATATCTAAGTGATAAATAGTTATCAAGTACAGGTTAGTACCAATTTGCCAAGTTTAAAACTTATAGACCACAAATTCCTTAATGAACAGGCTCTAAAAGCATCAATTCATAAAAAATACTTACATCCGTGTACAAAACACTGGGTATACCTAGGGGGTTTTTAGTTTGAAATACATTACTTTAAGCAATAAATTTTTTCCCGTGCAGTCGATAAAACCAGTTATCGCCCTGTGCATGATGCTGTGGGCATTTGCTTCGAACGGGCAGGACGGCTATTTTTTTATCAACCATTTTTCTCCAAGTCAAAATGGTTTTGATAATATCAACTTCGACCTCATCCAAGACGAAGATGGCGTGATCTACGTGGCCAATCGTAACGGTATGGTCCGTTTTGATGGTAAAAATTGGGACTTTGTACGTACGGAATCCACCATATTCTCATTGGCCTTAGATAAGGAGGGACACCGGCTTTTCACTACAGGAAGAGATGGGTTTGGTATCGTAACCGGTGACATTAAGCAAGGACTTGAATATCGTGCCCTCACCCCGAAAGCTTTAAAAGGGACAGATATCCATTACAGCTTATTCCATGATAATAAAGTATATGGCATCAACCAGCAGTCTCTTTTCATTTTAGATCCTGTAGATACCTCGGTTATCGAAATAGAACCGCCGTATGGCGGCAGCTTAACCGGGCTATTCCGTATCAAAGGAGAAATATTTGTGAGCAATACGGTCAGCGGATTACTCCAACTCACGGGGCAAAGTTTTTCAGAGCCCGAGCTACCGGTGTTGAAAGGCCTTCACCCTACCTTTAGCTGTGCCTTTAAAGACCGGTCAAAATGGATCATAGGTTTGGAAAATGGCAATCTCGGCCTATTAGAGGGTACTACATTATCGCCCATCGACCTGGGCAATGATCAAACGTTTTTTAATGAAAGCGACCTGCTTTCTGGCATTTGGATCAACGACCAGCTAGTGGCCATCGCTACGCTTAAAAACGGGGTCATTTTTTTGAACCCCCAAACGGGAAAAGTGAACCAGGTCATCAACTACCAAGCCGGCCTGCCCGATAATGAAGTATTTGCTATTTTGCTGGATCGGGAGGACGCGCTTTGGATCTCGCACAAGGAAGGATTGACCCGGGTATCGCCCGATCTCCCCTTTAGAAGCTTCGATCCATACGCCGGGCTAGCGGGAGATCTTTTGTCGGTAGTGACTCATAAAGACACCCTGTATGTAGGCACTACTCTGGGCTTGTTCTATTTGGCAGAGGTGCAAGACTACAAAGACAGCACTTACACTGTAAAAAAGTATGTTACCACCAAGCCCCCTGGCAACATAGGCCCATCACAAACTACCGTACAACCTACAGAGGATAAAGGCATTTTTAAATTCTTAAAAAGGAAAAAGGACAAAACCAATAGCAGCGAAGGTGGAGACAGCACTTCACAGGCGCCTCCTACCCGTAAAAGGGTGGTACGGTATGAAAAAAAGATAGAACGTACCTTACTTGCTACACGATACGAATACAAAAAGGTGGAAGGGATCAATGCTAAGGTTTTTCACCTATCTTCTGTAGCTGGCCGGTTATTTTGTAGTGGGCTGGATGGGCTCTTCGAGATACGGAACGCAACGGCTCAAAAAGTATCTGCCACCCCGATACGTTCATTTTATGTCTCCACCTACCATAATAAGATCTTTGCCAGTGACTATAATGACTTGGTCAAGGTATACGATCTGCGCAGCTTGAAAGAGGTGTACATGTTTGGTGACTTTAAGACCTACGTACAGCATATTTTCGAGGACCCCGAGAAAAAAGTTTGGTTTTGCGGCACAAATGACATTTTTTGGGTGCAACTGCAGGCAGGCAATATTGCCGAGACAAAAACCTACCCGCTGGAAAATCCATACTTTTACGAAACCCTTGGAGCCGTTCGCGACGACAGTATTGTTTTTATCAATGAAACCGGTATGTTGTACTTGGATCCCACGGATGACCAAGTCAAGCCTTTACCTTCCGTAAAAGAGCCAAAACGGTATATGGTTGGCTCCAACGGGCAGGTGTGGTTTTTGAGAGATCAAAAATGGCGCCGGCTGGATACCCAAGCGGACCCCGACCGGCTAGGACTATTAAGCCTGTTCAAGAATATTCACTTTATTTTCGCTGATAATTCGGGATACCTCTGGGTGATCACGGAAAAAAACAAGCTTTTCAAACTCCCGGAAGATCACTTGCAGCCGGTAAACTCTACTTATAATTTACTACTAAGAAGGGTCAAATCAGAGAAAGACAATATCCTTTCAACGAATAAATTCCAAGTACGACAAGATCATAGCGCCCTGGTATTCGAGTTTGTACAGCCAGATTACTCTGGGATCTTGGACATCCAGTACCAATACCGGCTGCTAGGGCTTAACAATGTGTGGTCTGATTGGTCAGAAAAATTCAATGTCATTGATTTTGCCTACCTCCCCGAAGGAGACTATGAGTTAAACGTCAGGTCTAGAAATATTTTTGGAAGCATTTCGAAGATAGAAAAGGTCCCGTTCAAGGTAGTGGCCCCCTACTGGAGGCGACCGTGGTTCTATGCGCTTGAGTTTTGCGCTTTGGCCTTATTCCTCTTCTTCTATGCACGCCTGAAAAAGTTAGGATATCGAAACAGGCTGGCAAGCCGTATTGTGGCACTTTTGACTTTGATCATTGTCATAGAGTTTATCCAAACCATAGCCGAAAACGAGTTCCAGACACATACTTCTCCTATATTTGATTTTGCCGTGCAAGTGTTAGTAGCTGTGATCATACTACCCGTGGAGGGCTTGTTAAGAAAATATATCTTTAAAGAAAAAAAAGTGGAACTACTGGACTTTTTGAGGGTCCGGGAAAAAAATACGGATTCATCATGAAAAGTAAATTGATCATACTGTTGTCATTGTTTGCCATTTATGCTTGTACTACAAAGGAAGCGGGAAGAGAAGGGGAAGATACTGTTGCTCGAATAGCAGTAAACCCAGCGGCCGAAGGCTTTAATTTAGAAGGATCAGACCCAAAGGCCATTGCTTGGGCAGATGCTGTAATGAAGGCTATGGGAGGAAGGGAGCAATGGGATAACCTCCGCTACCTGGCCTGGAATTTTTTCGGGGTCCGGGACTTGGTATGGGACAAGAAGGAAGGGCGTGTGAGGATCGATTTTCCCAGGGATAGCGCCGTATACTTGGCCAACATAAATACTATGACAGGCAAGGTACAGAAAAACGGGGAAGAAGTGACCCACCCGGACAGCTTAACAAAGTACCTGCAGCGGGCACAAGGGATATGGATCAATGATTCTTACTGGCTGGTAATGCCATTCAAACTCAAAGATTCGGGTGTCACACTTAAATATTTGAGGCAAGACACTATGCTTACGGGTACACAGGCGGAAGTACTGGAGTTGACTTTCGAAAACGTGGGCAATACACCGGGCAACAAGTACGAGGTCTTTATCGACCCGGCCGATAGCTTAGTGAAACAATGGGCGTACTTCAAAGAAGCCAGCCAAGACAGCGCTTCCGCGATCTGGCCCTGGGATAATTACGCTCAATACAACGGCGTGCTCCTCTCCGGTGACCGGTCGGACAATAGGGGACCTAAAAATGTTAGGGTGTATGATCAATTACCTGTAGAGGTCTTCGAATCATTTGATGAGCCCTTATTGGAGTAAGCAGGTCACTTTCATCCTAATTCCGGGGCATAGTAATAATTGCGCTTTGAATAGTCAGATTTAATGTAACAGGAGGTCTTTTATTCTATTAAAATGTTTTTTATTCAAAATTTTTAGTGGCATATTATGTTGTAATGCTGTGGTACCAATGAAAATATCTCTAAAGTCGATTATTTGATTTTTACTTCTTAGCTCAAGATAAATCCCTGCAGATTTCTCTGCTGTAATCTTATCAAAGGCTAATATTGGTATATTGTCGAGTAATATTTTTATATGATTATGTTTTTTTCTGTCCGTTGTACTCATATATAACTCATAAACGGTTATCACCGAAACAAAAATTTCAAGATTCTTAGGAAGGAGGTACAACGTAGTATTTGATTTATCTGGAGCCCTGAGATGTTCAATAAAAACTCCAGTATCAATTACTATTTATAAGATGGCCATTGATTAAACATCTTTTTGTTTTCTTCAAAGGCTGTAAGATCCTCTTCAGACCATTTAGGAATGGATTTAATCCTTTCTTTCCAAGATGTCATATCAAAAAAATTGTTATTCTGCCTTTTTAAAAGCAATTCTAAAAACTCTTCCACCTGCTTTTTTGCTCGCGGATCTAAAGATTCATATTTAGTTTGGATATCCATTGCTTTACTCTAAATATAAGACTTAATTCATAATTAGAAAGTTCCAGTTTGTATTAATAAATAATTGAAAATCAATTATCTGGTAATCAACTGCTTAATGATCAAGATAGAATAAGGAATTTTTTATTTTAACACCACAAACCATTAAATCATTTGATGCAAGAAAATCTCAAGGGTAACCAAGACGTTATGGACATTGGCTCCCTCCGAAAAAACACTCCCGGGGTTGAAAACGTCATTCATTTTAATAACGCGGGGGCAGCCCTGCCTTCTAAAGCTACATTAGAGGCCCAGCTGGACTACTTATCCGAAGAGGCACTATGGGGAGGCTATGAGACCGGGAGAAAGTTCCAAGATCAATTATTGGAGTTTTACTCTCAATCTGCAGCCCTTCTTAACGCAGAACCTTCGGAAATGGCCTATGTAGACAGCGCGACCACAGGGTGGCAAAGGGCTTTTTTTTCTGTCCCATACCAGCAGGGCGACGAGATCATCACCTCGGAATCCGCCTACGAAAGCAATTACATCTCCTACCTCCAGGCGCAAAAGCGATTCGGGATCAAGATCGTCATCACGCCCTCGACAGCTGATGGCGAAGTAAATGTAGCCGAGCTTGATAAGCGGATCACCGCCCGCACCAAACTGGTAGCGATAACACACATTCCCACCAGTGGCGGCTTGGTAAATCCTGCAGAAGCGGTGGGAGAAGTAGCTGAAAAGCATGGCATCCCCTATTTACTGGATGCCTGCCAGTCCGTAGGCCAGTACCCTGTGGATGTGAAAAAGATCCGGTGTACTTTTTTGTCTTCTACGGGTCGAAAGTTTCTGCGAGCACCAAGGGGTACGGGTTTATTGTATGTCAGCAAACAGTATTTGCATTTAAACCCATTTTCCCTCGACCTTTTCGGGGCCCAGTGGCTGTCGGAAACAACCTACAAAACCCGGCAAGATTCCCGGAAATTTGAGACTTGGGAATGCAACCTGGCCAACAAGCTGGGGATGATCGTAGCGTTGAAAGAACTTAATGAGTTGAAAACCAGCAATGTTTGGGAAAGAATTGTATTTTTAGCCAATCACCTTCGCAAGGAGCTTGAGAAAGTACCCGGTATCTCCGTACATGACCAAGGACGAGTAAAATCGGGAATTGTGACATTTACCAGTGACCAAAAAACGGCCGTGCAAATACAACTGGAATTACAAAACAGGAACATCAACACCTCCGTGACAGCGCAAAGTGGTACATTGCTCAATCTTCAAAAAAGAAATCTTGACCAGATGGTAAGGGCTTCTATACATTATTATAACACGTTAGACGAAATAGATCAATTCATCATTGCCCTAAGGCAAATCGTCTCGCATTAAATGCACGGGAAACGCCTCTTTATTTTTTTATTGGCCTGTATGCCTTTCTTGCTCTATGGTCAGCGCCCGGGGAAGGCCAGCTGGGCTTATGGTGCGAATCCATATTATGGCGGAGTATTCCGTTATAAAAAGGATATGGATAAGCTGGAACTCACCCATCTTCATGGCTTGGAGGTATACGTACATAAGATCACGAACGGGCGACATACATGGGAAAAATTATTCAATTATCCTGAACTGGGCTTTGCGTTTGAATACTACAACTACGGTGTACCCGGTGAATTGGGAGAGGCCTATTCCCTTACCAACTATTTAGACTTCACCGTAAATCACCAACGAAGGCATAAGTGGAGACTGAACATCGGGACGGGGTTTGTTTATTCTACTCGCCGGTTTCATGCCGAACACAACCCGGAAAACAAGGCCATAAGCAGTAAGATCAGCTATGTAGCCCGTGGCACCCTCCACCATGAATGGCAGGTGAACGAACAGTATTTTTTAAACCTCAACTTTTCGTTCCGTCATTATTCTAACGGGAAGCTCAACCTCCCTAACAACGGTATGAACTTTCCTTTGATAGGCGTAGGGGTCAAGTACATACCCAACCCCAAGCCGATTCACTATGTGAAAGACACCACGAAGTACATAAACAAAAGGATACGGTTCAACGCTATGGGGTCGATATCGTGGAGAGAAGTTTTGCAGGAAGATATAAAACACAAAGCCTATAGTGCATCGGTATTCGTTAGCAAACAAGTGACCAAATACAATACCCTGCTCCTTGGAGTGGACGGGTACTACTACGAGCGTGAATCGATGATCCGGGCTTTAAATGTTTACAAGAGCCAAAACCTGCCCGAAGATTTTGAGCTTGACTATGACGGCCGCCAGCTGGCGTTGACCGTAGGTTCAGAACTGCTAATAGGCAGGATGGCCGTTATCCTGCAAGGTGGCTTTTACATTTACAAACCGCAGCTTCTTTACAGTGACTGGTATCAACGTTATGGATTTAAATATTCGATAACCGATCACGTCTTTGCTCGCACCACCCTGAAAGCCCATAGCCGTACGGCGGATATGATGGAGTTTGGATTTGGAGTGTCGATCTAGTAAATTATTCTCCCTGTAGCATTTGTTATTTTGAACCACAAGCCTGTTCGCCTATCTTAACTCTAAGATCTTAAAATCTTTCATGCTTGGCAATAGAATAAAGGGGAAGATAGATTTGATGGAAAACTAATATTCTATATATTCGTTGAATATATATATGAAAGCTCCAATTAGCCATAGGGTTCAGGATATTCTGTCTAACAAAGAAGGATCTGAGATGTTAATGACCAAGGTTCTTGAGGGAGAACGTAATGAATCCAAGATAATATCGTATAAAGGCAAAACTTTCAGCTTAAAAAGAGTACTCCCCAAAGGCGGTTCACGTTAGTGAACATCGCCTTCGGAACATTCCTGATCTTATTTCTATTATCCCCGGGCTTTGCAGTGCGTTACGCATTCTTACAAGGACCATATTCTCGAAAAGTCTTCAAACCATCCAATAGTGATGAGATCTTTTGGTCAATTATGCCCGCAGTCCTGTTGCAACTTACGGGCTTGATCTTTATCGAGATTATTGGACAAAAAATTTCAATGGATGATTTATACCATTTACTAATAGGATCAGAAAAAGGAGGGATTGACTTTGAGCTCTTGAAGTCAAGTATTCCAAAATTCATTTTGTATCAAACATTCTTGATATTATTTTCTGTCCTACTGGGATATAGTATTAGGATAACGGCTCTAAGATTCAATTTGGACAAGAAATTTGGTTTTTTAAAGATTAATAACGATTGGTATTATCTTTTCAGTGGAAGACTTTTAAACAACTCCCAGGCTATTGAGCTTGTGCAAACAGATGTACTTGTAAGCTCAAATGAAGGGGACGTAATCTATTGTGGAATTCTTGACAGATATTACTTGTCCCCCGATGGATCCATCGATAGGATTTATTTGTCCAATGTCTATCGTAGAAAGTTTTCTGATGACTTAAGAAAAGAACATATCAAAACAAAAAAGGAATCTGACGAAAGGTATTATAATATGCCAGGGGACTTTTTTGTGATATTTGGAAGAGCAATATTAAATGTAAACATTACTTACTATATGTTGTCCGAAAATGAAAGCCCAGTAATGAAAATACAACCGGCTTCCATGGTTTAAACCCAATAGATCACAACTTACCAGGTATTACCTTTGCAGTAAAGGTGCCCCGCTATGGACATGGAGTAATGCCAACAATCCTTTAACTTTAAGCCACAGGAACGAACGTCTCAATACTAATTACGCAATACTCACGACTTAACCTATGATGACAAAAGAATACATAGACAACAACCGGCAAAAATTCATAGATGAGCTCATCGACCTATTGAAGATCCCATCGGTAAGCGCAGATAGTAAATTCAAAGGGAACGTTCGGCAAGCTGCTGAGTATGTGCAGCAGTCACTTCTGACGGCAGGAGCTGACCGTGCAGAAATATGTGAAACAGAAGGCCACCCCATTGTATATGGAGAAAAGATCGTCGATCCCCAATTGCCCACCATCCTTGTATACGGTCATTATGATGTACAGCCAGCCGACCCTTACGAGCTGTGGGATTCACCCCCTTTCGAGCCCGTGATTAAGGATGAAAAGATCTATGCCCGGGGCGCATGCGATGATAAAGGACAGATGTTCATGCATATCAAAGCCTTTGAGGCTATGAAGGCTACCGATGCGCTGGCATGCAATGTAAAGTTCATGATCGAAGGAGAAGAGGAAGTAGGCTCGGATAACCTGGAAGTGTTTATCCGCGAAAACAAAGAAAAACTGGCGGCGGATATCATACTCATCTCGGACACGGCCATTATTGCCAATGATACACCTTCCATTACGGTAGGGCTAAGAGGTCTTAGTTACATGGAAGTAGAAGTGACCGGCCCCAATCGTGATCTCCATTCCGGTGTATATGGAGGGGCGGTGGCTAATCCTATCAATATTCTCTGTGAAATGATAACATCACTCATGAATAAGGATGGACATATTACCATTCCCGGTTTTTATGACAAAGTAGCCGAACTTTCCGGGCCAGAACGTGAAGCCATGAATGCCGCACCTTTTAATCTCGATGAATACAAACAAGAGCTAGACATCAAGGAAGTAAAGGGCGAGAAAGGATATACTACCCTCGAACGTGTTGGTATCCGCCCGACGTTAGACGTAAATGGCATCTGGGGTGGGTATACCGGGGAAGGCGCTAAAACCGTACTTCCTTCGAAGGCTTACGCCAAGATCTCCATGCGGCTAGTCCCCAACCAGGACTCCGGGGAGATCACAGAACTTTTCACACAGCATTTCCAATCCATCGCCCCGGATTACGTAAAGGTAAAAGCAACGCCCCACCATGGAGGGGAGCCCGCGGTTACCCCCACGGACTCTGTAGCTTATGCGGCGGCCAGCGCTGCCTTTGAAGAAAGCTGGGGCAAGACCCCCATTCCCACACGAGACGGGGGCAGCATTCCTATCGTCTCATTGTTCAAAGAGGTACTCGGATTAGACTCGGTGCTGATGGGCTTTGGATTGGACTCGGACGCCATACACTCTCCAAACGAGCATTACGGCCTATTTAACTATATGAAGGGCATAGAGACTATTGCCATGTTCCACAAACATTTCGCTAAGTTAAACTCGTCGACTTAAAAGGCTAAAAATCCGGGATTTTTTGGAAACATAAGTACCTCGCCGTATGTTTGTTTGGAATTAGTCTAAATAAATAATTGTGGCCGTTTCGGTAGTTATTTCCGATCCCCAGTTTTTAACACGAGAAGGTATCTCTTCCCTGCTTGATAAGGAGGATGATATTGACGTGACGGCAGTGGAAAGCGTTAATGCCCTGGAGCGTAACCTAGATGACCATGTGCCTAATGTGATCATTATGGACTACATGGCCAATGGAACTGGTGTTTCGAAAGTCGAATACATTGTAAACACCTGCCCCAGTACCGGCCTATTGGTGATCTCCGATGATAGTGATACGGACAGGATCCGTAAGGTGATCAATTCCGGCGTCAAAGGTTACCTCACCAAAAGCTGCGAACCTGAAGAGATCCTCATGGCCGTCAGGATGGTGTCTAAAGGAAATCGCTTCTTCTGTAACCAGGTGATGGAAATATTGGTGCACGTAGAAGGCAATGATCCCAAGGATTGCGATCCCATGAATCTATCGTCACGTGAATTTGAAGTACTAAGGCTCATAGCGCAGGGGTTTACCACACTGAAAATTGCCGATAAACTCAACATTAGCATCCACACGGTGAATTCACACCGCAAGAATATTCTCAAAAAGCTGAACATCAAATCTCCCACCCAACTCGTAGCCTACGCCCATGAAACGGGACTGGTCAAGTCTAAAAAGTACTGATCACTAGTTCTAGTGATGCTAGATTACTTACTACTAGTGATTGACATAACTTGTTGTGCCTCTTAGCTTTGCTATTTAGAATTACTCTAAATAGAAGCACCATGAATAAAAACTTACTACTCTCCCTATTTATCCTTTTACATGCGCCAGTTTGGTCACAGCAAGGAGCACTACAGGGAAAAATCCAAGATGCAAATAACCAGCCGATCAGCTATGCGAATATTGTTTTGAAAGGCACTAGCACAGGATCGGCGTCGGATGCCGAAGGAAATTTCAAGCTGTTGGATCTTCCTGTAGGAGAACAGGTCTTTGCCATTAGCGCTGTGGGTTATACCTCTATCGAAAAAAAGGTAATGATTACGGAGAACGCAACTACCACGATGGATATCATTTTACAAGAAAGTGTTACGGGTCTCCAAACCGTGGAAATCCTGGGGAGAAAGGAAAGGGGTTATGCGAATAGCACTTCCTTCATTGCTACCAAAACCTCTACCCGCCTAGAAGATGTGCCTCAATCCGTAGGGTATGTTACTAAGGAGTTAGCCCTGGACCAAGCAGCCTTCCGGGTAAATGATGTGGTCAAGAACATCAGCGGTGTAAACCAGTATTCTTTTTACAATGACATAGCCATCCGGGGCTTCCGGGTGCAGGGGCAACAGAACTCCGGCAATTTGGTGAATGGTATGCGGGCCTTTACCAGCTTTTGGAAGCAGCAGCTCATCCCACATATCGAACGTGTGGAGGTGATCAAAGGGCCGGCCTCTGCCCTATTTGGCAATGCCTCGCCCGGCGGAACGATAAACCGGGTCACTAAAAAGCCACTGGCGGAGCAACGGCAGTCGATCAGCGCCACCGTAGGGAGTTTCAATACTTTTAGAACCTTAGGCGACTTTACAGGAGCTATGTCAAAAGATAAAACTTTACTCTATCGCCTGAACTTAGGCTATGAAAATTCAGGAAACTTCCGCGACCTCCAGTTTGACAAAAACCTGGTGGTGGCGCCTTCCTTTTCTTTCCTCCCCAACGAGCGCACGCGCCTGAATGTAGACATTGTTTACCAAGGTTCCGAGGGCAGGCTGGACCGTGGGCATGCGGTGTTTGGGGATGGGGATCTCTTTTCCGTGCCCATCACACGATCGCTCAACGCCGCCAATGATTTCCTGGAAGAAGAAAGCATAAACGCGACGCTCTCGCTACGTCACCAGTTTACGGAACGTATATCGTTTAACAGTATTTACATGAGGTCCAGTTACCGCGAAGATCTCTTAGAACACCGGACATCAAATACATTCGCCAGGTTAGCGGATGGCAGCCAAGACCCGGGACAGGTGGAAATGAGAGTGTTTGTCCGTAAACGTAACTGGAACAACGACAACTTTAACAATTACTTCAATTTCAATTTTGAAACAGGCGCCCTCAGCCACCAACTGTTAGTGGGGTATGACTATTTCCAGCAAATACAGGAACCCGGCGGATCCCAGTTGCAAGCCCGTGGCTACCTAACTGCTGATAGGACCGGTACGATCAATTCTTTTAACCCGGACAACGCCGCCGCTTATGCATTGGACGGTGATGGAAACCCCATCCCGAATGTCCCCCATTTTGACTTGGCTGATCCCACGGCCAACCGAATTAGGGATATGAGTGATTACATCTATCAAACCAATATCTTCCCGCAAAGCCGGTTACGATCCCATGGCATTTATATACAAAACCAAGTTACGATCGGTGATCTCCAAGTATTACTAGGACTGCGCCAAGATTACTTTCAAGATGAGCTGAATTATAGAACGGACGATGAAGAATTTGTAGGGCAGAGCCAGCTTATCCCACGAGTAGGCCTGGTATATACTCTATCGCCCCAGGTTAACGTTTATGCTACCTACGTGGAAGGTTACCAACCTCAATCTGCCAGTGAAATTAACGACCCCAACGCAGGAGGACCTTTTGATCCTTTGACAAGTGACCTTTTTGAAGTGGGCGCCAAAACGAATTGGCTCGATGGTAAGTTGAATGCTACAATGGCCCTGTATCGTCTTACCCAGCAAGGACAACTATACAACGCAAATGATCCCAATAACGCAGACCTGCTGGTTCAGATCGGGGAGGAAGAGGCCATGGGGGTAGAGCTGGACATAGCGGGGAAGATCACCGATAACTGGAGCATAGTGGCCAGCTACTCTTACAATAACGCAGAGATCACCGAGAGTGAGGATGAATCGGAGATCGGCCGGCAAAAACCCAATGCCCCGGAGCATACTGGTAACATCTGGACAAAATATATCTTTAACGAGGGAGCTTTAAAAGGTATCGGGTTCGGTCTCGGCGCCAATTTTGTCACCGAGAGGTTTGGATCTATCGTTCGGACCGATGTGCCGCCCCTATTCCCCGGCTATGAGCTGGTAGATGCCGCCGTGTATTATAAAGTGGATAAGTTCCAAATCCAGGTAAATATCAACAATGTATTTGATCAGACCCACTGGGTGGGGGGCTATGATTTCATAAGGGCATTCCCTGGGGCGCCGAGGAATGTTATGACCACGGTGTCCTATACGTTTTAAAAAGGAATGTTTAGCGTTCTAACTTAACCGTACTTCCTGCATACAAGCGGTCATGAAGAAGAAAAACAGGCTTTGGGCTATACATAGTTGGACGGGGCTTTATGCAGGGATTGCCATTGCTTTTTTGAGCCTTACAGGAGCCATGGCCGTCTTTAGGTTCGAATTCGATACCCTGCTCAATCCTCATTTGAGAACCGTGAACCCGGGCCATGAAAAAGTGCAGGTAAGCCCTGTGGTAGAAAAAATAAAGCAGCAGCACCCGGACAAATATCTCTTTGAGATCGAACTTCCTAGCAGCTCGAAAGGCTCATGGAATGTGCGCCTCTTCGCCAACGATGCCGGGCGCCTTTTCCCCGTGCTTTGGGAGGTTTTTGTTAACCCTTACACAGGAGAAATACTTGGAGAGCGAAATTATTATAAAACATTCAGCTATTACCTGCGTAACCTCCACGTACGATTCTATGAAGGCTTCTTTGGCCGGCAGATCGTAGGGCTGGCGGGGCTGGCCCTGCTTGTCTCTACCGTTACCGGCTTCTTGATCTATGGGCGTTTTATGAAGAAGCAGGCCTTCGGCACCATACGAAAAAAGAACTTAAGAGTATTGCAAGCAGATTATCACAAGCTCATAGGTGTAGTGGCATTGATGTTCAACTTTATGATCGCCATGACAGGCGCCTGGCTTGGGTTACAAACCTACCTGCAAAAATGGATGAGCATAGAACGCCCCAACACGTTCCATACCCAAGGGCAGCCTTTTGATAAAAAGGAAGACCTCGCATACCCAGTAAATTTTGACCGGGCCTATGATGAAGCACGGAAGCATTTCCCGACGTTAATCCCAACATTACTCCGCCCTTCTGTCAATGGTGATGGTACGATCACCGTCATAGGGGACGTTCCCCGGCAAGTTTACGAACGCAATAGCAATAAGATCATATTGGACAAGAGAGACTACCAGCCGCTGTTCGTCTACAACATCAGCGAAGCGAATACCGGTGCCAAAGTCTTTTTTGTTCAAGAAGCGCTGCATTTTGGCGATTTTGGAGGATTGGGTCTCAAAGTATTGTATTGCTTTTTGGGGTTAACCTCGGGATTCCTATCCTTGACCGGCTTTATCGTTTACCTGGAAAGAGTAAAAAAGTCAAGAAAAGAGAAACCGGGTTTTGTGGCGTTGCGCCCGCTCCTATGGCAGTATACTTCGGGTATCTTGGCTTTTTGCCTGGTGATAGCGATCCTAAGCCTCATTTGGGGTATCGGTATCCCTACTTTGATCGTGGAAACCTTGTTTTATGCAGCGCTAGCTTTCTTGCTGCTTAAAAAACTCGCCAGGTACATAAAGAAAAGGTTGGCGAGGCTTGATTAGACAACAGTGTCCATGTTTGAGGTACTGGAAGGTCCTGGGTCAGTTGGCAGTTGGCAAAGGGCAGTAGGCAAAAAAAATGTAGGATTGCCGATTGCCCTTTGCCAACTGCTGGCTTTAAGAACGGGATGGAAAAAATAGCGAACCGTCTAGTTACATTTAACTTAACACTACTTTGCTAGGTTCAAGTAATTGACAATTAGGGTTGTAGTTTTAAACCTAGTGCCAGCGAGCTGCAAAGGATGGGTGATCAACACCCGGTTCTAAATCCATCCAAAACCCATAGCTAAGAACTTCATTCCCCATTTTCTAACATCGTCATTCTGCCGTGGAAAAAACAAAGACCTTTATTTCTCTTCTCAAGCGTTTACCAATCTTCATATCGGTTAAATTGATCTATGCTGTAAGCAAAAAGTGCCCCTTACTTTTAATTTTAGGAAAACAGACCTTAGTAAGATCATTAAATTTGACCTGTGAAACATTTGAGCAGAATTATGAAACGGCTATATTAGGTCGGCCTTAGGTTTACTCGATCGGCCAAAAATATATATCAAAAACCAAGACCCATGAAAAAAAGAGACTTCATAAAAACCCTCGCCACCTCATCACTCGGCGCTGGTATGACATCTTCCATGTTTATTTCGGCATGTACCTCTAAGCCTACGGGTGGAGAAGGCGCAGAAAAGTCAGAAGCTGTGCCGGTATCTACTGGGCAACTATTGACCTTACCGGACTTGCCCTATGGTTATAATGCGCTAGAAGCAGTCATAGATGCCACTACCATGGAGATCCACCATAGTAAACATCACCAAGGGTATGTGAATAAATTTAAAGCGGCTTTGGAGTCGGAAGGAAAAACCTTTACAGATTTTGAATCACTTTTTGCCGAAGCTAGCTTGCCCGACGGGATTAGGAATAGTGGCGGTGGACATTTTAACCATTCCTTGTTCTGGCCAAGCTTGGTGCCAGGAGGTAAGGCCCCTTCAACAGGTTTTGCCGAACGGATCTCACAAGCCTTTGGCTCCATGGATGAACTAAAAACGGCTTTGATCAACGGCGGTAAATCCGTATTCGGCTCCGGGTGGGTATGGCTGATCCAGGACGGTGAAGGCACTATGAAGCTCACTACCACCCCCAACCAAGACAATCCCTTAATGAGCTGGGCAAAGGATATAGGCAACCCGCTATTAGGGATCGATGTCTGGGAACATGCCTACTATTTGAAATACCAGAATCAAAGAGGATCTTACCTCGAAAATATCATGAGTATCATTGACTGGGGTGTGGTTGAAAGCCGTTTGAAAGGATAAAGGGATTAAGACTACTGTCGTGTCACATTTCAATTGACGTTCAATCTATTTTTTTCGGTCTCGTTCCCAAAGTCGACAGTCGGCAGTAAACAGTCGGCAACCCTCTATTTTGCCTACTGCACTTTGCCGATTGCTAACTTGTCGAGAA
>JANQLQ010000302.1 GCA_028280565.1 Fulvivirga sp. | reverse complement strand
ATGTTTTATGCTCAATTTCCAGGTTTGTCTTTATTTTGCCGAGTCAAAGACTCTCGTTTTCATCTTTAAAACGCAAGTCACAGACTTGCGCTAGGTAGGGGTAACGTGTGTCTTTTTAATGATTCCTAGGGTTTGTAACTCGGCAAAATTTCACCAAAACTACCATCATTCGATAAACGCTATATCAAGTAAGTCTTTTCCTCTCGGCGTAGTCCCTGGCGCTACTGAATAAATCGCTTTTCGGCTCGTCCACAATACTCGCTTTTACCACCTAGTTTCAAGTATACGTTGCAAGTCCATTACCGAGCGGAACGCTCTCCCCATGGTTAAGTCGTAGGACCGCTGCGCTTAACCTACGACTAGGGTGAGTTTCCCAAAATGCTTTAGTTAATGCCAAAAGTTCATTGATCGAGAAGCAAACAATACCCGGCAACCAAATTCTGACAAATGTTCCCCGGGAAGGAGCAATGGAAATGATAGGGTTAATTATACCAAAACCTTTTCCCTAGGCGCTTGCAGCACCACGGGCAACTCTTGAACCTTTTTAGGCTTATAAAACACCTTTAGTGATTCCCAAATTCCCTTGAGCCAACCCATTTCATTGTAAGGCAAGTGATTCTCTTGGCAGAATTTCTTTAACAAGAGATTGATCTTAGGATAATGATAATGATGGCAATTGGGAAACAGGTGATGCTCTATTTGATATTGTACTCCACCCAATATGAATTTCCCAATGATCCCTGCCCTGAAGTTGGTGGTCGTATAAAGTTGGCGGATCACAAAATCCATTTCTTTTTCTTTTAAGGGCAGGAATAACGTATTGTCCGGGAAATGTGCCGGGGCAAAGGCCGAGAACATTCCATAACCAATGAAAGCTGCCCTTATGTAATAAAAAAGGAGTACATCGGTAAAATCAAAAAACAGGGAAGGCACAGCTAGCCAAAGGATAAAATGACAAGAAATGATGGCTAGATCGATGCTTATATTTTTAGTAACCCCCCTTTTTCGTATTTGTCGATACAAATGAATAAACCCGTCTTTTTGGACATTGAATAAATTCAGGGTCAAGGCAAAAGGAATGATCAAAAACTGCAATCTAAAGTATAGCTTCTTCAGCTTTGAAGCGTTGTCATAGTCATCCCTGTTCATTACGAACCAGGGCATGAGATCAATATCCTCGTCAATACCTACAATATTCGGGTTAGGATGATGCACTTTAACATGCTTATGCATCCAATACTCCCTGGAGGCCCCAAAAAGCAAACCATAGCCGAAATACACAAAAAAGTCATTGAGGCGCCTGCTTTTAACCAGCGAATAGTGTGATGCAGTATGAGCAGTGGTGGTGATACCGATCCCGGGAAAGGCAGAGAGGAACATAAACCCGAAAAAGAGTAGACTGTTTTCTTGGTAAAGTACGGCCAAAGCAAGAAAGGTGAGATGCAAAAGGATGTGGGAGAAATATTCAAAAACCGACCATTTTTCTGAAATGGAAGTGGTATAGCCCGCATCTCTTACGTGCTGGCTCAAGCGTTCATAGGAGTTCTTAAATTTGTCAATGGGGATGTCATACACGTTCATAGCCTATATCTTTAAGTTGACTTTTATTGATCAAAACCTGGTACACGGAAGAATCCGAGTATCGAGCAGCCGAAATGCAGCAAGACAAATAGTATTCCCACATGCGGTGAAACTCTTCCGTGTACAGATCTTTTAGTTTGTTTTTATATTTATTGAAATTTGTTAACCAGTGTTTAGCGGTTGGCCGATAATGCCGGATCATGTTTTCAACATCAATGATCCCCATATCTTGCTGCTCTACATGATGAGCTATTTCTGAAAGTTTGGGTTGGTTGGAGTTCGGGAAAATATATTTTTGAATGAACGGATCATGGTCATTTTTGTAGGTGTTACAGCCTACAGCATGTATCAATGCCGACCCGGTAGGTTTTAGGAGACGACTGACAAGGCGAAAGTAAGTTTTGTATTCCTTCCTAGGAACGTGCTCAAGCATGCCGATGCTTACGATCTTATCAAAATTGCCAGGTACTTTTTTGTAATCCTCGCACAGGATCTGGATACTACCTGCCAACCCTTTTTCTTCTATTCTTTTGTTTGCATAATCAGCGTGCTGCCGGCTATTGGTAACTCCTATCCCGGATATTTTATAATGTTCGGCGGCATAGATTAAAAAGCTTCCATACCCGCATCCGATGTCCAAAATGTGCTCTCCATCTTTGAGTTGTATTTTGTTGATTATTCTTTGATACTTTTGGTATTGTAGATCATTTATCGAGTCACCTTCCTTTACCAAATAACCACAGGAGTAGGTGAGATTTTCACCCAACATGAAGTTAAATACATCGAAGCCTATATCGTAATGCCTCCTTATGTTATGTGATTTCCCCTTAAGTGAATCGCTCATTCTCCTCAAAAGCAGGGAAAAAAGCAGGCTAGGATTGGTTTTTATATTCCTGTCTATTTCATTGACCAATAGGATGTCTAAAAAATCATACAGGCTACCTTCTTTCATGCAATAATATTTTTTCATGAAAGACTCTCCTAACCCTAAATTTCCTTTGTTAATGATCTCGCTGAACATTTTTTCATTCTCCACTTGCAAGCCAACGGTAGGGTAGCCATTTTCCTGGGTGCCATAGGAAAGGATCTCTTTATTAGGCAAGTGAAGTGTTAGGGAACCCTTCTTGATATAATTTTTAAAGATTCTATCGACTAGTTTTTTACTCATATCACAATTGATTTTCAAAGTGGTTCAAAAAAAGTTTCCATATCGTTTCCTTATTCTTGCTCCTGAAAAAACCAAAGTGTCCCACTTTCTTCACTCCTAGTTCTTGTAGCGTTAGATGCCTCCTGGTGATCTCAGCATTTTCGTATTTATTAGTCAGCCAGTCTACGGTTATTTTGGGGGCATAGCTGTCGTCCTCAACACTGTAGGAATAGATGGGACAATGGATAGTCTTGTAAGCATCAGCGGCATCAGCCAGGTGATCAAAGAGATAATTTGGGCTGACACACCATTTGCGCCATTCTAAAGCCATATCTTTCGGCAAATCTTCAGAAGACCCTAATTTTTTCCCAGGGAAATACCCAAACATCCTCGTAAAAACAGGGATCAAGAAATACCAGACCATGAACATCTTATACTTCTGGAGTCCATTCCATAGCTTCCAATATCCTGTCTGGGCAGCGACTAATACGATGGAGTCTGCTTTAGTACCGGCGGGTGAGATCCCGATCAGTTGCCCGCCTATGCTATGACCGACCACGAACATCTTTGTTTCGGGGTATTGTTTTCGTGCATATGCTATGACTCCGTCTAAGTCATTTTTTCCCCATGCAGAGGCAGAGGTATTGAATTTAGATAATGGTCCTTTCCTTGAGGCACCTATCCCACCATAGTCAAACGTGAAAACCGCGTACCCATGGTCCTTTAAATAATCGGAAAATTTAAAATAAAGCGTCTGTTTCACTCCCGTGGCAGGGGCTATGATCACAATTCCTTTAGGGGTAGAACCAGGATCAAATGTGGTCAGTTGAACTGGGTAGTTATGGGCCGTTTGTATCGTAGCAGTAGTCATAGGGCATTTTCTATAAAGCGAATAAGATCATCTCCCATTTGAGAAAAATTCTTGGGTTCAAACAAAGCAGAATGGCTATATTTCATTTTTTTTGATTTGTAATGGACTTTATGCACTTGAGCGCTAGAATATTTTGCTGTGAACCAATCTACAGACGCTCTTGTGGCGTATATATCGTTATCAAAACTTATGGATAAGAGCGGACACGTTATTTTTTCAAAGTATTGATCTTCCCTAGGGATATGGTCAAACAGGTATTTGGGAGATTGGCACCACTTTGCCCATTCCAAGGCAGGCGTCTTAGGCATATTTTCAGTACCCTTTTGCTTACGCCCTGGGAAATACCCGTAAACCCGGACAAAATGGGGAATTAAGAAATACCATAGAGAATAGTTGATTATATTGAAAGGAAACTTCCAGTATCGATAGTATCCCGTTTGTGTAGCTACCAAGACTATTCCTTTCGCCTTAGTAGACCACTCCGACAAACCTATGATTTGCCCCCCTAGGCTATGACCGAGTATAAAGATATTGGCCGCGGGGTCTTTTTCTAAGATATGCCCCATGACATCACCCATATCCCGTTTCGCCCATTGTAGAATAGAACCCTGTATTTCCGGGAAATCTTTTTCGGTGCTTATCATATCTCGGTAATCGTAGGTGACAACATTTATTTGATTTTTTGACAAGTACGAGGCGAAGTCAAAGTATTTGTTTTGCAAAACCCTGGCGCCGTTGTTTATAATCAAATAAATATTGCTTCCTTGGGCAGGAAAGAGGGTGGTATTCATACTACTTAAATGATCAATTCGGATTCTTTACAATTTATATTGGCTAAGAATAAACAACCACCATTAAATCGTATGGGGGGTTATCCATTTGATTGGCCAGCTACAGACGAGCTTTGTAGAAACCCTGCGATACCGTGGTTCTCGAAATCAGCAGTATTCTAGTCTTAACGTTTATAAAAATATAAAATTGAATTAATTTTTTAATAAAAAATTACATAAAAAAATGTATTTAAATATTAATTATTGAATATCAATGAGTTGTAGGTATGATTTGAACTTATGAGATAGGGAAAGAGGATGGGTTCTAAAGCCAATAAGCTCTCAAAAAATTGTCAAAATTATGTACCGTTCATTTAGGTCCGCTCGATCTTTCTCGTGAATGACGACCTATTCAAAAAGTAACGGATCATTCTTCGGACAACACACACTTCGAAAAAAACGGTTGCCATGAAAATTTAAACTGGAGGATTGATTTCGGGTTATACAGCTTACCCACTGGTTTCAAGTGTGCGTTGCAAGTTCATTACCGAGCGGACGCTCTCCCTATGGTTAAGTCGTAGGACCGCTGCGTTTAACCTACGACCAGGGTGAGAGGATTTATTGGTGTGTTTTTGCTACCTTTTAGCCGGGTTATAAACCCTAGTTACCATAAAGAAGGCACAAGTTGAAAACTTGCGCCATTTTGGGTAAACTTGCGCCAGTTTGGAGCCATTTTGGGGAAGTAGTAGGATAACCTACGATCAGGATGAGATTTAGCGAAACGAGTTTAACTAAGGCAATAACGCTTATTCCAGGCTTCAATCACCTTAGGTGTTCAAAGGAATTTTTTATCCGCTGTAATGGATTGATAGGCAATTGGTTCATCATCTTCACACTTACCTTCCAAGCGGTATTCGCAGCTTTTATAGGCTTTGAAAAACTCTGCTACCATTTTTTTACTAAAGGAGTTAGGAGCATTGGTGAGTATGCAGATCGCTACGTTTTTGTTCTTATCTAAGGCGATCTCGCTTTTGAAACCATTGGCATAACCGCCGTGATAAATGATAGTATCGCTGGGGTATTCTACCACTCTCCAACCCATGCCATAGTGCCCTTTTCTTGGGTAGTCAAAGCTGCTGAGTGCACTATTCTTAACCCGCGTCCTGATCACGGGTTTAAAAACACTATCCAGCACTTGGGCAGAGACTACGTCTGGCCGGTGCCCTAAAAGAGCCTTCATCCATTCGGTCATGTCAGAAATGCTGGCATTGATCCCCCCGGCGGCGGCCACATTGTAATAGGAAGAAGAAATATTTACCGGGGCGTATCGCCTCTTATATCGTTGATGAGGGGTGGCTTTGTTATCATTGGCCATCATCTCCTCGTACGTGATAGATGCATCATTCATACGTAGGGGGCGGAAAATGCGATCAAACAATAAGTCTTGGTAGCTGCAATCTTCTACATTTTCCAGGACAGGTTCTATCAGGGAGTAAGCCACATTTTGATAGCTATGGATTTCGCCGGGTCTCCTGGAAAGCTTCACGCCTTGTAGTTTTTTAAACATAACATCTCGCCGAAGGCCGTCTTCTACCAACGTACTGTACGCTTGGTAGGGGAATCCCGACGAATGGGAAAGAATGTGCCGTATAGTAACACTATCGGAGAAGCTTTCCGGGTTTGTCCTAAATTGAGGAAGATACTTGGTTACCGGGTCATTCCAACTCAGCTTATTACGATCTACCTGCAGCCCGGTCAAAACGGAGGCAAATCCTTTGGAAACAGAAGCAATGCGGAAGGTAGTGTGCTCATCTACCGGGTCACTTTCCCCGACCTTCTTAAGACCTAAGCCTTTTTTAAATATTACGTTACTGTCCAGGACTATGGCCACTGCCGCTCCCGGGAGGTTAGAAGATTGGAATGCTTCCTCCAGTTGCTTTTCAAAAGCATCTACGAAACTCTGTAGCCTGGGGTCTACCCGGGCAGGCTTCGGTATTTTAACGGATTGGGTCTTAACGCCCACAGGGTTACTTTCGCGTTCGTCAGCTGCCATAAACAGCGAGAAAGCAAGGGGCATAATTACTGCTAGGGCACCATATGCCCAACGGTTTTTCTTTTTGGATTTCATGGGGTCTAGGCAAAAATACTTAAACTAAGTAAGAAGACAACGCTAGAACGGGTGTAGGTGTTTAATTTGTCGATAAAATTGGTTTTTTGAAGATGAAATATGAAATTATAAGCATAAGGCTGAAGATAACTGGCTTAACTACTCTCACATTGTCAAGTTCATACCTAAGAGGCACTTTGTTAACCTTTATGGAAAACATGAAACCAGGGATATGAAAATGGGAAGATCGGATGTTTTACCTCTTCCACTTCCGCCCCTGTGAACCCCCCGTTTTGTAAGCTGCAGGATTTTGGAAGGTCAGCCATTTGCTTTTATTGGTTTTTGTGGGTGTCCGATTCCAGGCACCACGTTCCATAATCGGACGTATTTTGTTAGGTTTAAGGTCAAAATATGCCTGTAGCCCGTTGTGGACTTGTTTTGAGGGTTTGGCATATTTATTGGCAAAAAGAAGTAACACAATAAAATTCCGACCCAATCCTATGATAAAGCTAGTTGATGTAGATAAGTATGTAGATTCTCGATTTCAAAGAACATTTATCCTGAAAGGGATAGATATGGAAGTAGGGCAAGGCGAATTTGTCACCATCATGGGACCCAGCGGCGCTGGGAAATCCACGATCATGAATATCATCGGCATGCTGGATGATCCTTCACAAGGTGAGTACTACTTTTTCGATGAGCCCGTGCACAAGATGAAGGAGCGCAAGAAGTCAGAGATGCATAAACATTACATTGGCTTTATATTCCAAGCCTACCATCTCATCGATGAGCTTACCGTTTATGAAAACATCGAAACACCACTTTTATATAAAGGTGTAAAAGGTTCACAACGCAAAAGTATGGTGGCCGAGATGCTGGACCGCTTCCAGATGGTGGCAAAAAAGGACCTTTTCCCGGAACAGCTGTCAGGGGGTCAACAGCAGCTCGTAGGCGTAGCGCGGGCCATCATAGGCCAGCCCAAGCTCTTGCTCGCCGATGAACCTACCGGTAACCTGCATTCAGAACAGGGAGAGGAGATCATGAATATCTTTAAAAAGCTGAACGACGAGGGGATGACCATCATCCAGGTGACCCATTCCGAAAAAAATGCCGAGTATGGGAACCGTATTGTGAGGTTGGTGGACGGGGCCGTGGTATCGGATGTGAAACAAGAGAAAGTTTAACGACCTATGATAAAATTAGCTTGTATCATCATAGTACTATTACCCATAGTCACTTTTGGTCAAGATGATAGAGTTTTGACCTTTTCAGATGCCGTTGAAATAGCCCTGGAAAACAATATAAGTCTCAAACAGACGCAAAATGAGCTAAAGGCCAACCAAATGCAGAAATATTCCAGCTTGGCTGATATGGCGCCACGAATATGGTTACGGGGAGTTGTAAGACGCACGGATGGCAATTCTTTTAATCAACAAGAAGGACGCGTGGTAAATGGTGTTTTGGATTTTGCGGATGGTTCTGTAGAGGCCCAAATGCCCTTATTTGATGGTTTTAATAGGCTCAATGCATACAAACAATCCAATGCACAAGTTGAATCACAAGCTTATGCCATAAAAAGGACCCAGCAAGATGTGATCCGGGATGTCGCCAACCAATATTTACAATGCCTGCTTGATCAAGAATTCTTAGCGATCAATGAACAAAACCTTGCCACCCAGCAAAGACAACTTGAACAGCTAGCTGGGCAGGTAGAAGCTGGGAGCATGGCGAAGGTAGACCAGATCAACCAAGAATTCCAGGTGAAAAATGCCGAGCTGTTGGTGTTAAGAGCAAAAATAACATTACGAAATGACAAGGCGGCCCTGTCGGAAGTGTTGCAGATCGACCCCTCGTCCTCATTCGAAGTGGCTACGCCCAATTTGAATGTCAACAGCATCGACATTGTCAATTACGAGTTAGAAGAACTATACGCAATTGCTGCTGACAACAGGAGCGATCTCCTTCAGACTCAAAAATTAGAATCTGTTTCCAAGTTCGCATTAAAATCGAGTAGAGGAGCCTACCTCCCTACGCTTAGTGCTTTTTTTAGCTATGGGTCGGCTTATAACCAACTTGTCGGGACACCCGACAGCGTAGCCAGGGACTTTAGGCAACAGTTTTTTACCGATAATCTCGCCCGGACTTTCGGGCTTAGCATTCGAGTTCCTATTTTCGAGGGCTTAGGTGCTAGAAACCAAGTAGTACGGGCAAGGGTGAATTATCAAAATGCAACCCTAAATACCCAAAACCTTGATCTGACCGTCAAATCAGATGTTTTAAGAGCTCACCAAGGTTTTCAAGACGCTATGCTGAATTACCAAGCTTCCCAAGCCCAATTAGACGCAGCTTCGCTTTCCTTCAGCTTACAAAAAGAAAGCTTTGAGCTTGGAGCATCAGATTTTGTAGCCTACACGTTAGCCAACAGGGATTACCTCAATGCACAATCAACGTTTGCCCAGGCCAAATATACCCTGATGTTCCAGGAAGTACTGTTGAAATATGCGATTGGTACCTTGAATTTCGATGAGTTACCCAAGTAACGCGAAGTTCGTATCCGGCTAAAAGGGACAAGTACTTTCCTTTTCTATCCCCGGCCCGTCACTGTAGAAGGTGCTTATCGCGAGGCTCAAATGAATTATCCCGACTAGGTCCTTAAGTTCCTAGGGAATACAACTTCCTAGCCTAGGATCGATCAAAAATATGCCAGGATCAAACAAAAAAGGAAATCCCTTTGTGAACCTTTGTGCTTTGGTGGCAAAGCTTTCCAGGCCACCAAGGGCACCAAAGCACAAAGGTTCACTAAATGTGATCGATAAAACTTATTCTGGATATTCTCAAAGCCGGGGATAGTTATCAAACTTAGGTCCGTAGCATTTCCACTCAAATTGTGGTTTCCTAGGAAAGTCAAAACGGCCATAGACCTGTTATAAAGTTGGTGTCCAGTCAAGCTTCAAATGACAGCTAACCTGGGGTATCATTTAGGAGATCTTTGCGTTACAAAAAGCCTTACGCCCCAAAAGCTTTCTAGGGCCCTTGCCTCCAGGAATAATAACCTTAGTCCTTTCCTTCATTTTCAAATCCCGAAGGGACCAGGTTATGGTAGAAGGTGTAATGTCAAGGTGCTGTAATTCCGAAGGGGTAGCATTATTACACCCCTTCGGGGTTGACACATGAGAGTATTTGTTGTTTTTCTATGATAATCCCATCCCTTCGGGATTAATGATCCTTACCCATCATTTAATGCTTGATTGGATGTTAGTTTAAAAAATGACCAACCTTGGTCATTGACAAGGTTATCCGGGTTGAGCAACTTCACATGTTGAAATTGGTAAAATCTAATTTTAATAAAAAACTGATTTTCAATGAGTTATGTTTTTCCTTGTAAAAATGCCCGGTCGGAATTTTTTTAGCTATGAATGTTACTTTTTGTTTGACTGTACCCTGCTGGCAAAAGGTAAGGGTGCGTCTTAGAGCTTTTCTTAATTCTTTTTCTAACGCCATATTGTGCAAGGGCCATTCATATGAGTTCGCTGGAATTTACCGCTGTGAATTGCGATAGGTAGAATAATGCCCTAACCAGGTTAGCCCCAAGTCTCAGTTTGGTTTTATAGTGCCGGTCAACCCTTACGGGCGGAGATGTACTCTTTATCAAGGAAGTATATCGGCTATGGCCGATGAGTTATGAATAAGGTTGTAAATAATAATAAAGACAAGGTTATGAAACATTTTTTATGGATTTTATTTTTTGTGTTACCTTTTAAAAGTTGGTCCCAAGATCGTTATGTAGCCAATTCAACTACTTTTGACTACAAAACGTTGACCAATCCCGACACGGTAAACAGCCCACTTTCCTACAGCGAAAACCTGTCTATAGGATTTGATTTTAAGTTTTACGGGCAAGAATTTAGCCAGGTAAATAGCTGGCAACATGGGTATATCACCTTTAACGGTTTCCAGCCGGACTGTTGCTTTGGAGGAAGAGCAATCCCGAACCCGGATGTACCCAATGGCCTAATTGCAGGTAATTGGTCCTACATGAACCCCAACAATGGAGGTTCTATTACGTACCAATTGCTCGGCACATCCCCTTCGAGAATTTTTGTGGTTTCCTATGATGATATTCCTCAATGGAATAACGTGTCCAACGCAAGTTTTCAAATCCAACTTTATGAAACTTCTAACATTATTGAAGTGCACTGCAAAAGCTGTGAAAACACTATAATTAATCAAACACAAGGGATAGAAAGTCCTTCGGGGACAGAAGGAATTGCCTTCCCGGGAAGGAACCGGGCCTCGTATGATGCCATCGATGATGGTGTGTTATTTGCGCCATTTTATGACCAGCCGGCTCAAGACGAAATACTTCTTCTATGGCAGGACATTGGAAGCCCCACAGGGTATACATTAAGTAGATCTCTTGATGGTAATACGTACGTAGAAATTGCTACCTTGCCGGCAGAAACCAGCTCCTACAACGATACAGGACTTGAGCCCGACACTCAATATTATTACCAACTGGAAGTTTCTACGGGTGGGGGTACGAAAACCATTGAGCTCGAGTCCGGTACTTTGCCAAATGCTGCCACGGATCTTCAATTACAAGTGTTGAGCGCGGTGGGTATTGAGCTCAATTGGACTGATAACTCCGTGACGGAAGACGGGTATATCGTCGAGAGGTCCCTGTCGCCGGGAGATGATTATGAAGCCATCGCCACCTTAGATCCCGGTACGGAAAGCTATATCGATGAGTCTCTCATGGCTGGCACCACCTACTATTACAGGGTAAGGGCTTTTAATGAGCAGGGGGTGGCCCCGGCTTCTAACGAAGAACCTGGAAGTACCCTGTCCCGGCCGTTGTATTATGTGGATAGTGATGCTGCTGGCGCAAATGACGGAAGTTCATGGAGTAATGCGTTCGTAGATCTTTCCGATGCCGTTAATGCCGCCGAAGCAGGTTCGGAGATATGGGTAGCAGAAGGTACTTATTACCCTGGAGGGGATAACCCACTGGAAACGTCTACTTTCGAAATTGCACAACCCGGGATCAATATCTATGGAGGCTTCAATGGTACAGAAAACTCCCGCGACGATCGCCAAACAGGTGCACATACTACGGTTTTGAGTGGAGATATTGGTACAGTTGACGATGTTTCTGACAATGTAGATCAACTTTTATATTATTCTGCTTTGGCTAATACATTGGTACTGGAAGACCTTGTTATCCGGCATGCCCATTCTTTGACGGCCAATGGCGGTGCAGTAAGAAGTGATGGCGACGTAAGCGTTGAAAATGTCAAGTTTGAAAACAATGTAGCCTTCAATGGCGCGGCGTTGTACAGTTTAGGGAATACGATGGTCATAAATTGTGAATTTCGGGATAACGCTTCGGTGAGAGAAGGAGATGATTTTGGTGCGCGTGGGGGAGCCGTACACTTCACAAGCCGCGTAGGAGGGAAAGAGTTGAAAATTATTAATTCACATTTGATCGACAATACTGCGGGGGTATTAGGAGGTGCAATATATGCCACTAATGGCAGCTCAACATTTCCACCAAATACCATTTCTATAGAGAATACCATAGTATCTGGAAATTTAGCAGGCTATGCAGGGGGTATTTACCTTGGTAGCAATGTAGATGCCTTCATATCAGGTACGACGATCGATAGTAATGTGGCCGAAGGTGATGAGTTTGATGAAGAAGGGGGAGGAGGCTTATACTGTAGTAACTCTGGACATGTCCAGGTGGAAAGAACAACCATTTCTGGTAATCGTACCGCTGGCTGGGGTGGCGGAATGTTCATAGATTTCTTTAGTAACGTTACCCTTAATCATGTCACTATCAATAATAACGAAGCAAATAACAAAGGAGGGGGAATTTTTTATGACTACGTTTCCAGCAGGGATGATGAAGTGAAGATTCAGAATACGATCATCGCTGGAAATAATGATAATGATTCAGGGTATGAAGATATTCATGGAGAATTGATCAGTGAAGGTCATAACTTGATTGGGAACATAGGCATGCAGTATTTTAGGTCAACGGCTGGTGATATATACGGGGATACTGAAGAGATCAATGGAGTGGATGACGTGGCTACCCGGTTTACAGAACGTGTGGATCCCGGGCTTGAGGCCCTGGCCGAGAATGGAGGCTTTACGAGGACACATGCCTTGAGAGAAGACAGCCGCGCAAGGGATGCCGGTGTGTCATCAGATTTATCGTTAGATCAAAGAGGGTTTCCTTACAGGGGTACACCAGATATAGGCGCATTTGAGTTCTATAACAGGCCGAGTGAGCAAGAAGGTATACCGGACCAGCAGGCTTTCCAACTGCAAGAGTTTTCCTACACCCTTCCCGAAAATGCTTTCTGGGCCGGTGATAGGGGAGGATTAACTTACGCAGCCACCTTAAGTGATGGTTCAGACCTGCCGGTATGGCTTAGTTTTGACCCATCAGCACGGCGGTTTAATGGCACGCCTGGCCTGGCGGATGGGTCCGTGGTCATCAAAGTAACCGTCACAGACCAGGATTCTTTTTCTGCGTTCAGCGAGTTTAACCTTACCATAGGTGTGATCACGGCTACGGATCCGTTAGAATATCCTTCACTGGATATATACCCTAACCCGGTAGCGGACGTTTTACATGTTCACCTCCCCAAGGACATTGCCGGTAAAATAAGCTTAGAAGTCTTTACTTTAGATGGCCTACTTTCTTTCGAAAAGACTTTTACCGCACATCCCGGGCGGCTCTCTTTAAATACGTCAAGCTGGAATACAGGGGTTTACATACTCAAATTCCATACAGCTACCCATTCTTACCAACGCAAGGTCTTAAAAGAATAAGCAAAATCTCTTGTTAGCCATGGTAAAGTCGGTAGTAGGCAATAAGCAAATTCTCTAAATGCTTTGCCCGCTGCCGACTCACCTCAAGATAAAGTAGGTGTACTAGCTTTAAAGGACATAGTTATTTGTTTTGCTCTTTTTTTGCTAACTTTGCACTCCCTTTCGAGTGAAGGGGCTAGCGGCCTTGTAGGTCATGCTAGTTTGTAAATAACAAAAGTGTGGTTCAAATGCCCGGGAACCACATGTACGAAGGGCAAACATCATTATGTCAGAAGAAAAAACTACTGCCGAAGAAGCGAATGCTAGCGCTTCCGAAGAAGAAAAACAAGAGACCACTGTAGAGGCGAATGCTACGAAAGAAGAAAAGGAGGAAGTAGCTGATGAGCCAGTAGAACCCACTGCCGAAGCGGAAGAGAAGCCTGCCGCTGAAGTGGAGGGATCAACAACAGGAGAAAATCAAACAGAAGTTACGGAAGCCGCTCCTGTCGCAGAAGGTGAGGAGAAAGAAGAAGCGCCTGTCGTTGCTGAAAAAAAACCTGTGGAAAAGGTAGAAGCACCCGAAGAAGAATTTGATTGGGATGCCTTTGAAACAAAAGGTTTTGGAGAAGGGTACTCAAAAAAGGAACGTGATGAAATGGCGGCCATTTATGAGGACACCCTGACGACGATTGAAGAGAAAGAGCTTGTACAAGGGACCGTTGTGGGGATCAATGACCGCGATGTGATCTTGAACATAGGGTTTAAATCAGATGGGCTGGTATCATCTACAGAATTCAGGGACTTGCCTGATCTTAAAGTAGGGGATACGGTAGAGGTGTTTATCGAAGAGCAAGAAAATGCTAACGGCCAGCTTGTCCTTTCCCGTAGAAAAGCGAAGATATTCCAGGCTTGGGATAAGATCACGCGAAGCTACGAAAATGATGAAGTGATCGAAGGATTCGTTAAAAGGCGAACTAAAGGTGGACTTATTGTCGACATATTCGGTGTAGAAGCTTTCCTTCCCGGCTCTCAAATTGATGTAAAGCCGATCCGCGATTTCGACGTTTTTGTCGATAAAGCCATGGAGGTAAAAGTAGTTAAGATCAACTACACCAATGACAACGTGGTAGTTTCTCATAAGGTACTGATCGAAAAAGATCTTGAGCAGCAAAAAGCCGAGATCCTGAATAACCTTGAAAAAGGTCAAGTACTTGAAGGAACCATTAAGAACATGACCAACTTTGGGGTGTTCATAGACCTTGGTGGTGTAGATGGTCTATTACATATCACTGATATTTCATGGGGCAGGATAAATCACCCTGAAGAGGTACTTAACCTCGACGATACGGTGAAAGTGGTTGTGTTGGACTTCGATGAAGATAAAAAGAGGATATCACTCGGTATGAAGCAACTTACCGAACATCCTTGGGATTCATTGGCCAAAGACCTGGATATTGGTTCTAAGGTGAAAGGTAAGATCGTGAACGTGGCAGACTATGGCGCATTTCTGGAGATACAGCCCGGGGTGGAAGGACTTATCCACGTTTCTGAAATGTCTTGGTCGCAGCACCTGAGAAATCCCCAAGATTTCATCAATATAGGTGACGAGTTAGAAGCCGTAGTATTGACGTTAGATCGTGACGATCGAAAAATGTCACTGGGCATTAAGCAATTGACTGAAGATCCTTGGACCAAGCAGGATGTACTTACCAAGTATGCCGTAGGTACTAGGCATAAAGGTGTGGTGAGGAACCTAACCAACTTTGGTCTTTTCATCGAACTAGAAGAGGGGATCGACGGGCTAGTACACGTTTCTGACCTATCTTGGACCAAGAAGATCAAACATCCTTCCGAGTTTGTAAAAGTAGGTGAAGAACTGGAGGTAGTGGTATTGGAGCTGGACGTTGATAACAGGAGGCTAGCACTAAGCCATAAACATCTTGAAGAAAATCCTTGGGATACCTTCGAAACTGTGTTTACCATAGGCTCTGTTCATAAGTGTACCGTGATCAATGTTAATGAGAAGGGGGCTACCCTAGAATTACCTTACGGTATTGAAGGCTTCTGTTCCGCTAAAAACCTTATCAAAGAAGATGGTTCTAAAGTAGGTGCAGGAGAGTCCGTAGAGTTCAAAGTGCTAGAGTTCTCTAAAGATGATAAGCGTATTGTTCTTTCACACAAAGCCGTTTATTCGAAAACCGAGGAGAGGCAGAAGTCTGTTCCGAAGAAGGCGACCAAAGCAAGTGCTATCAACAAGATCAATAATGAAACCGAGAGGTCTACATTGGGAGATCTTGAAGCATTAAGTGCTCTGAAAGACAAAATGGAGGGCAAGGTAACGGTAAAAGAAGAAAAGAAAGCCGAGCCTGCGAAGCCTAAAGCGAAGCCAGCGGAGGAAGAACCCAAAGCGGAAGAGCCTAAAGAAGACGAGACGACGGAAGAATAAACTTCCTTTACATAACAGGGATGGCAAAGGCCATCCCTGTACTTACCTGGGCTTCCCCCAGTTATCGGCATTTTTTAGTTTGATCCCTTTATAAATATTCCTAGATTTGGAACCAGTTTAAAGAGGTGGTTGGGGCAGTACAAAACGCCCTAAGTCAAACTCTACCAAGGCGCTGTGGCCGAGTGGCTAGGCAGAGGTCTGCAAAACCTTTTACAGCGGTTCGAATCCGCTCAGCGCCTCATTATATAAACCCCGGTTTTCCCGGGGTTTTTGCATATAAGAAGTTGAGCGCGTTCGAACCGCTGGTTCGAAATCGTAGCGAAGCGAAGATTCACGAGGGGTAGTGCGGCATGGTATGTGGGTACGAGTAATCCGCTCAGCGCCTCATTATATAAACCCCGGTTTTCCCGGGGTTTTGCATATACCCTGGACTCGATTAAAAAATGAACGTCATTCCGCGCCGGTGGCTGTGGGAGGGCTAATGGCGAGAGCCGGAATCTGCTGTGTCGTAGAACGCAAGCTACTCCCTAGTTTAAAGACTGTAAAATTATGCTAAACCTCATTTCCTGGAGGTCTCCCATCCATACGCCACTTGAATTTTCAATGATTCGCTATGCGTACAGGCTAAAAACTCTTCGGACAACATGAAAGGTAGGGAGGATCGAAGGAACCTAAGTTAAGAAAATAACTATTCGACCACCAACTGCTGACAATAACGGGCCTCCGGCGAGCAACCGACAGGTTCCGACACCATACAAACATCGTATGTACCGGGCGAGAAATCATATTCGAAGAGATCATCGCCTCCCGGCCCATCTACTTCCGAGGCGATTACCGTTTGATCTATGATCACCTGCCATTCATAAATGATGTCACTTGACCCCGGAAAATCAGCTTGAAAAATGAAAGACCGTGGAAATTGCCCTTGTGTTACATTAAAGAAGAGGTCCGGGCATGGGTCTTCTACAATAATATTCCGGCAAAATTCAGAGCTGGTCGTACAACTTACCGACTCCGCGCGGATGCATACATCGTAAGTACCCGGCTGGAGCGTTTGAATAAGTATGTTGTCGCCTTCGTTGATTACCCCATCGCTTTCGATAAACTGGTCATTGATGAACCAGTCGTAGGAAGGAAGCGTGGTGATGGATGGGAAGTCCGCTCTAAAAATGAACATGGTCGGTGTCTCGTTGGCCACACTGAAGAATAGTTCCGGGCAATCTTCTTCAACTACTATATTCCGGCAGAAATCGGTGCCCTCGGCACAGTCGTCGGTTTTAGCCGTTATACACACGGTATAAGTCCCCGGTGTTAAGATTTGAATGAGTTGGTTGTCGCCCTCGTTGATGACCCCGTCGCTTTCGATAAATTGCTCATTGATGAACCAATCGTAGGAAGGTAAGGTATTGATGCCGGGGAAATTAGCGCTAAACGTGTATTGCCCATTCTCACCTTCTTGCACATCGAAAAATAATTCGGGACAATCATCGCAGCTATTGAAAACACTATAAAAATCAAAGTGACTGTTCACCGTCACCGGGTTATCAGCTGCAATTAATTGAATGGGAAATACAAAGAGCGGCTGATACTCGACACCTTCGGAATCAATGAAATTTGTGAGTTCGCCTGCCATAGACACGACCACCTCCTGTTCCGATGAATTGATCATTGTTACAGGGTAGATAAAATCGAAACACTTCAGGAAGAATTTGTCAAAATCCGTTCCGAAGGTCCCGAGTTCAAGTTCTTCATTGATAGCAAGAAAGTCATTTTCATTTTCAACTAAGACAGGTTCGCCATTTTGAATAAATTCAATGGGAAACTCGATCCCAATAATGTACAAACTGCTGGATTGACTTTCAACGGCCTCCAAGAGCCCTTGGTTGCTGGTGACCTCGATAACAATCCCTGTGTTGAAAGCCAGGTTGACCGGGTAGGTAATAGTGATACTGGGGCTATCCGGGTTGAAAGTTGCGGTATTTATACTGTTTAGGAAGGTAACTAGCGCTGTGCTTTCCGTAACTACGATCGACTCACTTTCGGGAAAGTCTAAGTCATCATCTACACACCCTTGGAGTGCGAACATCCCCACTAGGAAGAATAGTGTTACTATATGTTGCAGAACTTTCGTCATCACCTCATTACCTAGATCGTATTACTGTTCATTCATATATCAATGCCACCAAGTTAAGCGTACCGATCTCAATCCTTTTCCCTACAGGGGAAATCCATCGGTGGTTGGTTCGTAAGGGGGTCAAGGGGTAAGCGCTAGGCTTAACTTAGCGGTCTTAATTCATACATAAGCCAACAACAAAGATAGTAGAATAAAGGTGGAAGCCGTCATTACCTGTGTGACGACTTCCGATATTGAATAGGCTGATGGTGGGTTGGCCCAAGTACTAAGGCCTTTTACCATCCACCACCCCAGTCATCGGGTACTTGGTTCCCGGTTTTGATTTCCTTACATACCTGGTAGTTACCACAGGCCTCACCTACCTGGTAGAGACAAACCGTGTAGGTTGCTTCCCTTTCATAAAAGGCTACGTGGAAGTTATGTCCTTCTACTCTATTCAAAGTACTTGTAGTGGGGGCTACTTCTCCATTGAGATAGATTACCCATTCATAAGTGACGTTATTTCTCCGTTCAAAGTTAGCAGTGAAAATGTAAGTATCCAGGACAGTGCTGGTCTTCTCAGAAGAGAAAGATAATTCCTCGCATTCACTTTGACCGATCACGATCGTTTTGCAGAACTCTATTCCCCGGGGACATCCCGCCGTTTCCGTCATAATACAAACTTCGTAAGTGCCTGCGCTTGCGAAAGTATAGTTCAAGCGATTGTCTCCTTGGTTCACTGTGCCCTCATTTTCCACCAGTTGGCCATTGATGAACCAACCATACCATTCCAGTTGGTCCATGCCTTCGAAGCTTGCATTGAACTCATAGTTTGTATCGCTGATCTTTTCATATCCAAAAGACATATTCGGGCAGGTATTGGGAGCTTCTATGATAATTTCTTTGCAAAACTCTACGTCATTACAGCTTTCAAATGATGCTACCATACAAACGTTATATACACCGGGGGCAAACTGCCAATAGAGTTGATGATCTGTCTCGTTTTCTTGGGAATTCTCCCGGTCTACTAGCTCATCGTTGATATACCATCGGTAAGGGACTTGTTCTTTTGCTGGGAAATCCGCGGTAAACAAGTAAACATTTTCAGGATCTTCTACGGCTGTAAAGCTCAACTCGGGGCATGGAATACCCTCTACGACCACCTCTTTGCAGAAAGGCTCGCTTTGGCATGAAGGGAAAAAGCTGTCGAATGAATTGATGAGCAGGCATACCTCGTAAGTTCCGGGCTCGAAATCCCAGGTAAGCTGGTGATCTCTTTCGTCGTTCATTCCCTCGATCTCCACTAATTCCTCGTTGATGTACCAGCTGTAAACAAGGGTATCCATACCGTCAAAATCAGCTTGGAATTTGAAAATGCCTCCCCAGGCAGTTTCCTCAACGGTAAACCCGGGTTGTACACAGGGCTCTTCCTTATCTTTTTCGATGGTTACCTGCAGGCAAAACTCAGACGTTTCGGTACAAGCACTGGACTCTATATCCAGGCAAATACGATATGTACCGGCTTTTATGAGATCCAAGTTAAGGGTGTTCTCAACGATACGGCTTAGGTCTTGATCTGTAACTTCGGTATCATTAAGATACCACTTATACGTTACGTCTTCTATGCCTTCAAAATTTGCGGTGGCCACTACCCGGTTGGGGTCTGCCCCCTGCTCTAATTCAAATCGTGGCTGTGGGCAAGGGTCGAGCAATTCAGGATCGCAGGCCTGTAGTAAAAGCACTGACATTGTGGAAATGATTCCTAATAATTTTACAATTCTCATAGTTTCAACATTTTAATGGGTATCGGTTCTTATACTTGGGGAAGTTTTTCCCCCGGCTGAGATGGAAACGCCTAAGCCTTAGCGGTACCCTACCCCCCGGGAAAATTTTTTTGAATTTGAGAAAATTGAAAAAACACGATACTTTTAGGCAGTTTCAACAGATATGGCAGAAAAAAAACAGTCGTTGTGTGACGAAACGAATTTTGATCACCTCTTTAAAAAAGAGGGCAGAACATTAGCCAGCTACCTGTATTATAAGTTTGGTGATAAAGCCCTGGCACAAGATATGGTCCAGGAGGCTTTCATTAAGCTATGGCATAAATGTGCCGAAGTGCCCCTAGAAAAAGCCCGTGGATTTTTATATACTGTAGCTTCTAACCTCGCGACCAGCATGGTGCGGCATGACCAGGTAAAACTTCGGTATCGTGAACAAGTGATGAAGGTAAATGAAAGGAGGGTTGAAAATGAATCTCCTGAATTTGTCATCCTTGAAAAAGAGTTCATGGAAAAGTTAAAAAACGCCATTGCTCGTTTACCAGTAAAACAAAGAGAGGCTTACTTGCTGAATAGGGTCGAGAAAAAAACATACAAAGAGATCTCCGAGATCATGGATGTATCTGTCAAAGCCATAGAAAAACTCATTCACAAGGCCCTGCAAAAATTGAGAAATGAGATCGGAGATATTTAGAAAACCAGTCATCAACAAAAAACTTCCAGTATTAATCAATAAAGGGGGTAGGGTATACAACCCCTTAAAACGTTACAACCACGGAGAGCATAGCTATGAGTGATAATAGAGACGATACTTTCTTAGCCCGGTGGCTTAACAATGAGCTTTCCGAGGAGGAAAAACGTGAATTCGAAGCCAGTGCGGAGTATTCCGAATATCAAAAGATCATTGCTGGCACGAAGCATATCGAAAAGGAAGAGTTTGATATGGATTCCATACTTTCTAATGTGAAGGAGAGTAAGAAATTTACGCTTCGCCCAGCTTCTCCCATGAAAACATGGAAGGCCTGGGGATATGGTATTGCTGCTTCACTAGCACTACTTGTTGGCTTTTTCTTCTTGTATGATCCTGGTACTGTGGTAAAGGCTGGTATTGGTGAACAGCAGGTGGCCTCGCTGCCAGGAGGTTCTCAAGTGGTGCTGAATGCTGGTAGTACGCTGACGTATAATGCCAGTGATTGGGAGAAGAAAAGAGAGGTGAAATTAGAGGGTGAAGCCTATTTTAAAGTAAAGCCCGGGAGCCAATTTTCAGTTATTTCCGGAGGTGGAAAGGTAACGGTCCTAGGCACCGAGTTCAATGTGTGGGATGCCCAAGGACTGTTCCAAGTGACTTGCTACGAAGGAAGTGTAAGTGTCTTAACCTCTAAAAGTGATAATACATTGACGTTAGGGCAGAGTTTTATGTCTTTAAGGGGGGAAGAAACTCTTTCTGACGTAGAGGAGAAACAGCCCGGCTGGACACTTCAGAGAAGTAGTTTCAAAAGTGTGCCGGTCAGGTATGTATTAAAAGCACTGGAAAACCAGTTCAATTTACAGTTTGAATATAATGAATTCGACGGTGATCAACGCTTCACAGGAAGCTTCCCGCATGCCGATAAACAAACTGCACTGGAAATTGTACTGGGCTCTTTACAAATAAATTACCGGCAAAAGGACAGTCGCACTGTTATTTTAGGAGACTAATGCAATGAGAGCATTGCTTTTCATTACATTTTTTACTTTCATACGTTACCTTTCGTTTTCACAGCAAGCGGAAGAACGAGAAGGGTCCCGGCCGGTACCTTTTACAGACATCCTGCCACAAATAGAGAACTATTACGGCATTAAGCTTTCGTTTGCTGACGAACTGGTAGCTGGGAAGAAAGTTTCGGTAATGCCCGGGGCTGCCATTAATAAAGAGACCTTCCTAGAAAGCCTAGAGAAGCAGCTTACGCTAAAAATTGTACAAGTCAAGGGTAACTACTACCTCATTCGTCCTTACCGGCCCAATGATAAGATCAGCGTTTGTGGGTACATTCTTAACAGTGGTTTACAGCCATTGGTAGGGGCAGCAGTACTTTCGAGGAATACAAGTATCGGACAGGTAACGGGAGAGAATGGTTTTTTCACCTTTACCAACGCTTCTTATGGTTCCCTATTAAGCATTAGCCATATTGGCTATGCCGTCAAATTGGTAAGAGTTAAAGACTTGGTGCGGCTGGGCTGCCCGGTTATCGTGGCCGAGGAAACATCCCAAGTGCTGTCCGAGGTAGTGGTTAAGGATTTCCTCTCTGTGGGGATATCTAAGGTGGACCAATCGCTGGAAATTCGACCCGAAGAATTAAAGATACTGCCCGGCCTGGTAGAACCAGATATCTTGGAGAGTATCCAACAGGCGCCAGGGGTAAGCAGCCCTTTTGAAACAGCTTCGGGTATTTTTGTACGAGGAGGATCTCCCGATCAGAATTTGGTACGTTGGAATGGCATTAAAACGTACAGCCAAGGGCACTTTTTTGGTATGTTGTCCGCATTTAATCCTTACATTACGCAGGAGGTACAGTTTATCAAAAACGGGACCAGCGCCAGGTACGGTGACCGGGTGTCCAGTGTGATCGATATCACGAGTGCCGATGAATTGCCACAAAAGATCTCCGGGGGTGCGGGATTGAACATGCTTTATGCGGATGCCTACCTGGAGGCCCCACTAGTAAAGAACAAACTGTCCTTGCAGCTTTCAGGACGGAGATCTTTTAATGACTACTTGGAAACGTTCACCTATGAGCAATTTTCTGAGCGAGTGTTTCAAAATACTAAGATCAATGAAGAAATTGATCCTAACATAGAGCCCGGAAGAAACGATTTTTTCTTCCATGATTTTAGCTCCAAGATCATTTTTAAGCCGGGTAAGTATGACCAGCTAATGGTAAATACCTTGCATAACAAAAATGACCTTAATTTTTCTTCCCGCACCCAAGACCAGGACTTCAGTGACCTGTTAAGAACAGAAAACGAAGGATATGGCCTAAGCTGGCGACGTCGAAAAGCGGATATCTATTGGGATATGGAAGCGTATTACTCCAAATACCTGCTGGATTATGAATTTAGGACGACCGAAAATGATACTACTGACGTTTCTTCTAAAAAGAATTTGGTCTCTGACTACGGTATGAGCACTACACTGACCTTGCCCATCTCTCCCCAAAGTATACTTTCCACGGGTTATCAATTCTCTTCCAATCATGTTAGTTACGCTTTTGAAACGGAAACCCCTTTGTATAACCTCATACTGGATGAAGACGATAGCGAGTTGAGCACCCATGCGGTTTTTGCAGAATACCAGCTGGATAGGGATCGTACCCAATTGACCCTCGGGGCAAGGTTCAATCATTACGCTGGACTGCAACAGGATTATTTTGAGCCAAGGCTTGTTTTTCAACAGGGGCTTTTAAGAAAATGGAGGTTTAATGCCTCGGCCGAGTACAGGAGCCAAGCCGTGAGCCAGATCAAAGAGTCGGTGGTCAGTGACCTATCCCTTGAAAACCAGGTGTGGACCCTATCTTCAACGGATCGATTCCCGATCATCGATAGCTACCAATTTTCATCAGGATTTTCTTTTGAAAACGAAGATTGGTTCATTGATGTAGATGCTTACATCAAGCAAATACAAGGCATCACCACGCTTACGTTTGGTTTCCTCAATCCTGTGGATAATGAATACAGGAGGGGAAACAGCGCCATTAAGGGAATAGATTTTTTTGTTAAGAGGCGCGTCCGTGATTACAAGACCTGGCTAGGATACTCGTACCTTTTCACGGAAAACAATTTCACCGGTATTAACAATGATCAACCTTTCCCGGGAAATTGGAACATAGAGCATACCATCAAATGGTCTCATTTTTATACGATAAAAAACCTTTATTTATCACTAGGCTGGTACTTCCATACCGGCAAGTCTTTTACAAATGTAGTGGAGGATACTAACGGGCCTGGGCCGGTTTCCATTACATTTGATGGGATCAACGAGGACAACCTTCCCATGTATCATAGGCTGGATTTTTCCGTGGTATATGAATTTCATGCAAATAAAAATAAGAATACCCGGTATCGAGTGGGAGTATCGATATTAAACCTTTACAACCGGGAAAACTTGCTTAATCGTGAGTTTAGAACAACACCTTCCCTTGAAAATGAATTAATTGATACTCGTATCTACTCCTTGGGCGTTACACCTAATTTCGTGTTTAGGGTATTTTGGTAAATTTTCTCATTCCCAAAATGCGCCAGGAGGATTGAAATTAGACCGCGGTGTTCCTGGATGTCTCTTCGCCAAAGGCCACTTTAATTTTAAAGGATGCCCTACTTATTGTTAGAAAAAAGCTGTGCAAATTCTTTGAGAAGAAATATTAGCATCGATAGATCGGGGTACTTCTCTTTTTTAAGGTAGGTTGCCAGGTCCTTAAAACCTGTTTTGGCCTGGAATTCCTTTACACTTAAGATATGAAATCCCATGTCCCAATCTTCAAAGTTCCTACGTTCTATAGGCCCTTCACCAAGGATAACCACATGAGAATGACGCTCGTCTAAGGCAATCCGGTTAAAAGTGTTCATGACTTGATCTTTCTCACCTTCTAACAATTGTAAGAATTCATTGTCCAAATGGATAAGCATACCACTGATGTGGTCACGGGCATTGTTTTTTGAGGATATACTGGCAATATCAGATAAACCCTTTTCAGAAAGAGTGGGGGTAGACGTACTTTTGTAAATTATATTGTATAAAATGCTGATGGAATTATTGTCTTAAATACGGCCTAAAGCACAATTAGATTCAGACAATTTAATAAAGATCAGCGAAATCGCGATAGTTTTTCCTGTAAAAAAGTTTCAAAAAAATCAAAGATAAATGACTTTCGTTGTCCACGTCGCTCCTGTTGAAAAACTCTTCTAAGTTTTCGAAGCCTGTTAAGTCTTGAAAGAGTTGTTTATCCACGGCTTTAAAGCCCATAGACCACTTGGGAAAGTTCCTTTGGCTGATCTCGCCTTCAATGAGAACGCTCACCTTTTTATGACGTGGATCTTGAGAAATAGAAGAAAACAAGCCTTGGACCTCCTCTTTGGTCCCTTCTAAGACCTGCAAAAACTTATTTTCCAAGTATACCAGCATACCGGTGATATCACGATCAATGTTATTTTGATAGCACATACGGGCGAGCTCCTTAAGTTCATCTGTGGTAAAGGGGCGGGTAGCTTGGCTGACATAGATAAGATAATACATGGGCGTCTGGAACTGATCTACCCAAACAATATAGGTGAAACAAGGGTTAAAAACAATGATAAAACTACTGTAACGCTTTTTTTATCGTTACTATGATGTTTTCAGCCACCATGCGATGTCCTTCTATATTCGGATGGATACCATCCGGTAAGTTGAGATTCTCATCCCCGGCGACGCCCTCTAGAAGAAAAGGAATAAGCATGGCGTCATTTTTTTTCGCGAGGGCAGGAAAGATCGCCCTAAACTCCTCGGTGTAAGCATCGCCCAAGTTTGGAGGTACCATCATTCCGGCTATGACCAGGGTTACGGCAGGGTTTTTTTGCTTTACTTTATCAATGATCTTTTGCAGGTTACTGCGGGTTTGGTCTAATGGTAGACCCCTTAAGCCGTCGTTAGCGCCTAGTTCTAACACGAAAACGTCTACAGGTTTTTTAAGGACCCAGTCGATGCGGGAGAGGCCGCCCGCAGAAGTTTCGCCACTAAGTCCCGCATTCACCACTTCACATTCCATACCGGCGGTTTTTAGCTTTTCCTCTACAATGGCCGGAAAGGCTTGCTCTTTTGAAAGGCCGTACCCGGCAGTAATGCTATCTCCAAAAAACATGATCGTCCTGCCCGGGTCCGTGAAACTCATCACGGGAAATGCGAGTAGAAAGATGAAACATAGACTTTTACAACTCATAACCTTTAAATTTAGCTCAAAAAACTCTCCTCAACGCCAGGTCTATCTCATTCACCCATTGTTTTTGGGGTATCCATGCAATTTTAACATTTCATTAAAACCACTTTCAAATTTTAAGCCATAATTTCAACTTTTACAAAATAAAAGTAACCATCACGCTATATATACGCGTTATGTATACAATAGTTAATTGCAATTATGTCTATAATCTTATCGGTTGAAGAACTCACCAAGTCTTTCCATACTGGTTCTCGTACACTCACGGTGCTGGATCATGTTTCATTTGAAGTAGAAGAAGGAGCCACTATTTCTATTGTGGGTCCTTCCGGGAGCGGAAAAACAACCTTACTGGGTTTGTGTGCAGGACTGGATGTAGCTACCAGTGGTGCGGTTTCTTTGGTCGGGATCAAGCTCAATGCGCTGGATGAAGATGATCGCGCCTATGTGCGTAACCAGCATGTAGGCTTTATTTTCCAGAACTTCCAGCTATTACCTACCTTGACGGCATTAGAGAATGTTACAGTGCCTTTGGAACTCAGGGGAGAAAAAGATTTTGTGGGTCGAGGAAAAGAGCTATTGGATCGTGTGGGGCTAGGGGATAGGATGGACCATTACCCGACCCAGCTTTCCGGGGGTGAACAGCAGCGTGTGGCCATGGCAAGGGCCTTTATCACGGCGCCCAAAATACTGTTTGCCGATGAACCTACAGGTAACCTGGATGAAGAAACGGCCCAAATCGTGACTGAATTATTGTTTAACATTAACAAAGAGCAAAAAACTACGCTGGTGTTGGTCACACACAACATGGAACTTGCCGAGCATACACAGCGTATCCTACAGCTTAAAAGAGGGCAGCTCATCCTCGATAGAAAATCAATGGCCGCTTCCTGATGGAATACATCATAAAGATCAAAAAAGAAAAACGAAACCTTTTTAAGGATAAGTGGGCCTGGAAAATGGCTTGGAAAGATGCAAGGAATAACTTGGGTAGGTTATTCCTGTTCATTTCTTCTGTCATCATAGGCATAGCCGCATTGGTTTCTATTAATTCGTTCAATATCAATTTACAGCGAAGTATTGACGATCAAGCCAAAGACCTGCTGGGGGCCGATTTTGTCGTTAATGCCAATAAGGCCTTTGAAGAGGAGATATTGGCCCAATTTGATTCTATCCAAGGTGACCAGGCCAAAGAAGCCACCATGGCTTCCATGGCGATGTTCATGACAAGCACCCCGGGTACTCGCCTAGTACGAGTGGTAGCCTTAGAGGGAGACTTCCCTTTCTACGGGGAGTTAGAAACCTTGCCTGCCGATGCCTTCGACCAGGTGAAAAGCGGGGCGTATGCCATGTTAGATGAAAACCTGGCGTCGCAATACGATGTGAGTTCCGATGATTCCTTAAAGATCGGTGGGTTGACCTTCAAAGTGGCCGGGTCGGTCAGTAAGATACCGGGCGGAAGCGGTATTCAAGCTACATTCACACCATCGATATACATTTCAATGGACTACCTGGATTCCACGGGCTTAGTGAGGTATGGCAGCCGGGTGAATTACAAGCGATACTTTAAGACAGCCAGCCAGCAAGAAACCGACGAGTTGGAAGAAACGATGAAACCACTGGTCCGTAAATATGGTCATTCCTACGAGACGGTGGAAAGCAGGAAGGATAACTTAGGCGAAGGATTCGAAAACCTTTACAGGTTTTTTAACCTGCTGGCCTTTGTGGCGCTTATCCTGGGGTGCATCGGTGTGGCCAGCAGTGTACATATCTATGTGCGTGAAAAAAGAAATACTGTAGCCGTGCTGAGATGTATCGGTACCTCTGGCTGGCAAGCTTTCAATATTTTCTTCATACAAACGGCGGTCATAGGTCTTATCGGTAGCATTCTCGGGGCATTATTAGGACTTTTGATCCAATACGCTTTACCGGCGATCCTCGCTGAATTTATCCCGCTAGACCTAGAGTTATCGATTGCTTGGCGAGCCATCGCAGAAGGGGTCCTGCTAGGCCTTATCATTGCTATTTTGTTTTCAGTATTACCGCTGGTGGCTGTGCGTTTCGTGCCTCCCCTTACCGTACTCAGGACTAATTTTCAGCCCTTACGGAATCGTTCTAAAACCCGGGTAACCGTGATTGCGCTGATCATTTTATTCCCCTTAGCCTTTGCCACGTATCAATCCGGGGATATCCAGGTGGGATTATTCTTTTTTGCCGCCTTGTCGATTGCATTCGGTTGCCTTTCATTAGTTGCTTGGGGATTAATGCGCCTGGTGAAGAGATATTTTCCCGGGCATTGGAGTTTTGTATGGCGGCAGAGCCTGGCCAACCTATTCCGGCCGAATAACCAAACACTGGTGCTGGTCGTAGTCATCGGTTTAGGCGCCTTCTTGGTCTCTACACTCATTATTGTTCAAAATAGCTTGTTGAACCAGGTTGAGTTCATTGGGCAGGAAAACCAGTCCAACACGATCTTGTTTGATATACAGCCCAGCCAAAAGGAGGGAGTGATCAAGCTGACGATGGATAACGATCTGCCCGTACAGCAGGTGGTGCCGATCATCACCTGTAGAATTGCTAACCTGGATGGGAAAAGCGTGGATTCCATTCAAAAAGACACGACTGACGGCATTCCTAACTGGGCGATCACCAGGGAGTATAGGATCACTTACCGGGATACGCTAAATACGTCGGAAAAACTGGTGGAAGGTAGTGTCCAAAGGGTATCCAACGACTCCATCTACGTGACCATATCGGAGGGTATGAAAGAAAATTTGGAACTGGAGATTGGCGATAGCATCGTGTTTGATGTCCAGGGGATCAATATGACCGCCTATCTCAGCGGGGTACGTGATGTGGACTGGCCTACTGATCCGCCGAACTTTATCTTTGTTTTTCCCACACAGGTACTGGAAGAGGCGCCCCAGATCTATGTGCTCACTACCCGGATAGATGCGCAAAGCAAAGCGAATAATTACCAAAGAGAGTTAGTGACCTTGTACCCCAACGTATCCTTGATCGATCTTAGGTTGATCTTAAGCACCATAGACGAATTTTTTGATAAAGTAGCTTTCGTGATCCAGTTCATGGCCCTGTTCTCCATTGTTACAGGTTTGGTGGTATTGGCGGGAGCGGTGGTAAACAGTAAATACACTCGCCTAAAAGAAAATGTCTTCCTACGGACCATCGGTGCACTTAAAAAACAAATAGAACGCATGACCGTGCTGGAATATGCATATCTTGGATTTTTTGCAGGGCTTACGGGTATCGGCCTTTCGTTGATTTCCGGGTGGGCACTATCCATTTGGTTTTTTGAGATCATCTTTTTCCCGGATGTGATCGGCTTATCGATCACCTTGGCGGCGGTTATTTTCTTAAGCGTTCTCGTTGGATGGCTGAATACAAGGGATGTAGTGAATAGTTCGCCTTTGGAAGTGCTCAGAAAAGAGGTCTAGAATCAGTATCTTAGTATTTAGGTCAGTCCCGCGCTTTTAAATTTTGAGGAGTGAAAGGATATACCGGGTTTTTGATTGCGTTCTGTTTGTTTCATTGCTATGTCCACGCAGGGCCGCCTAACGTTAAATTCATTGAGAATAAAGGGCAATGGCCCGCGCAGGTCCTTTATGAGAAATCACTGGGCAATGGCAATGTTTTCTTTGAGACGGACCAGGTGCTGTTTTCTTTTGTAGACTTGGGAGGATTGGAGCATCCCGACCATTCTCATTCTACCCATGATCCTAAAGAAGCGGAAGAACATGAAACTTCGATGCATACCCCACATGAAGGAGTGAAAGGACATGCCTACTCCCTGCAATTTTTGAATTCGATAGTTCCCGAATGCGTGGAAGGGCAGGGAGTTGAACGAGCAAAAATAAACTATCTCTTAGGGAACGACCCCAATAAATGGGTGAGCAATGCCAGCACTTACAGCTCTATCTTTTACGGTAATGTTTATCACCAAGTAGATTTTCATTTTTCTCAAAATGGAGATCACTTGAAATATGATGTGATTGTGCGGCCGGGAGCAGATCCGAGCGACATTGTCTTGTCTTACACGGGGACAGAGGGTATCCAATTGGACCGGGGCAATTTAATCGTCCGTACTTCCATAGGGTATACCACCGAATTAAAACCATACGCCTACCAGGTAATTGATGGACAGGTGATAAAGGTAGAGTGCTCTTATTCGATTTTAGGAGGAAACAAGGTGCAATTTGTTTTTCCGAAGGGATACAACGACTGCTACGAATTGATCATCGACCCTATTTTGATCTTTTCCACCTACTCGGGTTCTACTTATGATAACTGGGGCAATACTGCCTCTTATGATGCGCAAGGGAATTTGTATTCCGGCGGTATGGTGTCCACTACCTTGAATGCAGGCACAAGTTTCCCGATCACTACAGGAGCATACCAGCAAAACTTCGGGGGCAGTGTTTGGGATATGGGGCTTCTAAAATTTGACTCCACCGGTTCAGAGCTTTTGTATGCCACCTATTTAGGTGGTAACAGGAATGAAACCCCGCAAAGTATCGTTGTGGATAGCGACGGCTCCTTGTTAATCCTTGGGGCTACCAGCTCCACTGATTTCCCGGTAACCAATGCTTCAAGTTACCGGGGAGGTGCAGATGTGGAGCCCCTGGGGGCGATCCGGTTTGTTGGGGCTGATATGTTCATATCAAAATTAAGTCCAGATGGGAGCGCTTTGTCGGCTTCTACCTACCTGGCCGGTACTGCTAACGATGCCATAAACTTTATTTCCGGGGTGCTTAATACACCCGATGGTCCTAACAACGGAAAACAGGAGAGTCCTTTGGCGCGAAATTATGGCGACCAGTTGCGCGGTGATATTTTGTTAGATGACCAGGGCAATGTTTACGTGGCGTCAAATTCTTTATCCCCGGACTTTCTTGATAACGAAAACATTTTAAACACTTTCAATGGGGGAGATCTGGATGCGGTAGTGGTGAAGCTGAACCCGCTATTGGATGTATTGTGGGCACGGTTTATGGGCGGGTCGGGTGATGATGCAGCTTATTCCGTCAAACTTAACTCCATGGGAGATGTAATTGTTTCCGGGGGTACAACGAGCACTAATTTTCCGGGTATGGAGAATGGCTGGCAAGACTCTTTAGCAGGGAATGTCGATGGATGGATCCAAAGGCTCTCAACGGACGGAGTGGTGCTTTCGCAAGGTACTTATTTGGGTACCCCCGTTTACGATCAAGCTTATTTCATTGATGTGGATGTTGACGATAATATTTTTGTATATGGCCAAACGCAAGGGCCATTTCCTGTTTTTGGTAATGTATACACGGAGGCCAATGGGGGCCAATTTTTGCAAAAATTTAATGCCGACTTGTCATCAGCAGAATTCTCTACGACATTCGGTTCCGGGGGACTTTCACCGGATATCTCTCCCACAGCGTTCCTAGTAAATGAATGTAACAACATTTATTTGGCCGGGTGGGGTGGCAATACGAATATTCCTGTAGTGTTTAATAACGCTAACCAGAGGATCACCCGGAACTTTGTGGGGGGCAATACTCGTGGTCTTACCACATCGCCCGATGCGTTAGACAGGACGACGCAAGGCAATGATTTTTACCTCATGGTGCTTTCAGGGGACGCCAGCGAGTTTTTATACGGCACTTTTCTAGGAGGGGAAACCAGTAGCACACACGTAGACGGGGGAACAAGCCGTTTTGACCGGGGAGGTATCGTTTATCACGCCGTATGTGCCGGTTGTGGAGGGCAGCCCACAGATTTTCCTGCTACCCCGGGAGCTTGGTCAGAGCGTAATTTGAGCCAGAACTGTAATAATGCCGCTTTTAAGTTCGACCTTGCTTCCCTCAGGGCAGATTTTGTTACCAATACTACTGCCTTTGATAACCCGGGCATATCCTCCGTTTGCCTCGGCGATCCCATTGTGTTTCAAAATAGGAGCATTGGCGGGGTCTTGTACGAATGGGATTTTGGTGACGGTACGGACCTGGTAAGGCAAGATACCGTCTTTGTTGTCCATCAGTATCAAAACGCAGGCATCTATAATGTCGTGCTGAGAGCTTCTGACCCTAACACCTGTATCTCCGAAGATTTTGCTTTTGGCACTGTCCGGGTGGTACGACCCAATTTTTCCGTTATAGAGAATGCCGCCGTATGTGCCGGGGATGAGTTACGTTTATTCGCTTCTGGTGCAGATAACTACACTTGGGTAAGCGAGGACAGCACTTTTACCTCCAATGATAGGACCCCACTGGTAAGTCCAGCGGAAGATACCCGGTACTTTGTAAGGCTCCGGTTGGGGCCTTGTGTGGAGGTCGACACAGTCGATGTCCGTGTGATCCCGGGGGTGGAATTTGATTTTTCGGTAACACGCCTGTATGACTGTTGGTCCCGGCCCTCGGTGCAAGTGACCAATCTTCGGCCTGGCCAGGATGTCGAGTTTACCTGGGCATTAGGCGATGGTACGGTCAATACGGAGAGCACCTACTTACATGAGTACAACCGGGACGGTGATTATGTAATACAACTCCGTGCCACCCGGGAGTTCTGTACTTTCCAGCAAGAGACTTCTGTACGTATCCGTACCATAGAGGTTCCTAACGTAATTACACCCTCTTCTCCCGGGGATAACGATACGTTCATCATCCGCGCGCCCGATCGCGTGCAGCTCCGTGTATTTAACCGATGGGGCAGAAGGGTCTATGAAAACGGTGATTACCAAAACGAATGGGCCGGCGACGGGCTTCCTGCCGGTGTATATTTCTATGAAGCCGATGTTTTAAATGAAACCACCTGCAAAGGGTGGATACAAGTTATTAAATAATATGCGAGATACAGTTTATTTATTTTTGATCGTTTTATTGATGAATTTAGGAATGACGGCAAGTGCCCAGGGGCAGCCCGCAGGAAAGGGGCTGCCTTACCGGGAGATCCCACCTTACCCGGAGCATTACTCGGCAGGTACCGTCACTGCCAGGATGGTAGATGCGCTGGGGTTTCGATATTATTGGGCCACGGAAGGTTTGAGCGGCAAGGACTTGGGCTTTAAACCTAGCGATGAGGCACGCACTACCGATGAAACGCTTGATCATATCCATAGCCTCTCACAAATGATTGTTAATGCCACGCTATTGCAGCCGAATGATCGGTCCACACCCGCCTCAAAATTAGGATTTGACGAAAAGCGCCAAGCTACGTTACTGAATTTACAAGAAGCAAGCAACATTTTAAGAAAATGCTCCCCCGAGGACATTGAAACGTTCAAAGTCGTTTTTAAAACTACGGGGCAATCCTCTGAACATCCTTTTTGGAACTTACTTAATGGCCCCATTGCAGATGCCTTATGGCATACGGGACAGGTGGTATCGTTCAGGCGGTCAAGTGGCAATCCCATAGATTCCCGGGTAAATGTTTTTGCAGGGAAACTTCGAGAATGAAAGCGAGAGGATAAACTTACAGGCTTGGACTCGATTAAAAAAATGATCGTCATTCCGGGCCGGTGGTTGTGAGTGGGCGCATGGGGCGAGCCGGGATCTGCTTTGCTGTAGAACGGAGGCTACGCGGGGCGTCCTTGAGAATTAGCTTTGGTAGTAAAACGTTCAATTTTGGCAAGTTGAGCTACATTTTTAAACTGTTTCGGGTGGTGCGATCCTCTCAATGAGTAGTTTAAGCGGGGTTTTGTGGTTCTAAGCCCGGTTTTCATTTTCTTTTACACGCCCAAAAGAAAACGAAACAAAAGAAAAGGGCGCCAGCAACAAAGCCCATTTTCCCCGCTAAACGCACTACCCAACCCCTATGGGCGGCTTACCTGCAGGCCTCAAATGGGCCGCTCTGTTCCTGGATGTCTCCTCTCCTTATGCCCACTTGAATTTTTAATGATGCCCTATTTTTCACCTAGTGCGTGTTTAGCGCCGCGTAATACGTATTTATTGAGTTCGATATAAAAATAGTGCTAGATTAAATCATAAAGAAGATCCCCCAGTGATTCTTTGCGCTTTGGTGCCTTGGTGGCCGGGGAAGCTTCGCCACTAAGACGCAAATGTACCAAGGGTCACCAAGCTTACTCGCTAAAACTGCCCTGGATAACATCAAGCTGATAAACAATTATCGAGTCCAGGTTACTACACAGTTTTAGATCGAGTTGAGACTACAATTATTTCCTCTCCAACAAATTCACCGCCTTCCTAAGGAGGTCGAAATATAAGGCCAGGCTCAAGAAAATGGACATCAGCCAGATCACGGTGAGATTAAAGATCAACGTGTCGAACTCGTAGCCTAGCAGGTGTTTTTTAGGTACATAAAATTGATCCCGGTAATCCAGTAAGTGATCCGGCTGGGGGTCTTTGTAAATAGGAAAGATAACTTGCACCAGGTGATCCCCTTTTTCTACAATACGGTCCGGTTCATTCCGGTTGGTGACAATTTCTGCGATGGTCTCATTCCGGTAGCGCGCCTTTAGCCGGTCAAACTTTTTTTTCTTTTCTTCGGTATCCGTTAACTTGATGACCATAGCTTCCCTAGCCTTATCTGCCTTGTTGTACCGGTTTGAATAAAAATACCGGGACTTTTTTAAGAAATCATAGGCTTGGCGGTATACGGTTGAATCAAATCTCTCGGGGGTAAGCCTGTCCAGCCCGGGAAATTTGTCTTGCCCTACGATCTTCAACTCATTGGCAATTTCTGTTCGTAATATGCGTAGGTTTTTTTCCTTGTTATCGATCACGGCAGGGTCTTGGCTATCGAAATTATTTAAATTGTACGCTAGCTTTGATTCTAACGTAGGGAAATAATATATCTTTTTATAATCGGCATTGGCCATGATCTTTTCGTAGGTGTAAAACATGTTTTCATAAGCATTGTCCCTGAATTGTGTCACCATGGCGGCTTCAAAAGCCCACCTCGAGGTCATCAGGTCACCGACTAAGGGTACCTCGCCGATACGGCTAAGGTGGGGATTAAGCTTGTCAAACTTGACCACCACCCCGCTGAGCACGAGCTGCGGTATCAATAAGATCGGGATGAGTACGTAGATCGTAACGGCCGAATTGAATCCTGAAGAAATATTGAGTCCCAATGTATTGGCCATACATGAAACAGAAAAAAGTATTGCCCAGTGGGAGAGGAGCATATCATGCATGTCTAAAACCGTATTGCCCACCAGCACAAAGGCCAACGTTTGAATGGCCGATAGAGCGAACAGGATCATGATCTTTGAGAGAATGTAGCTACTCCTGCTTAAGTGCAGGAAGGCTTCCCGCTTTAATATCTTCCGGTCGCGGATGATCTCCTCGGCGCTTACGGTTAAGCCCATGAAAAGCGCCACGATCACACTCATAAATAAATAGGCAGGGATGTTGGGATTGTTGCTAAAGGAGTATCCCGGTACGGCCGAGTTGTGCGTATTGTAATAACGAACGATGTATGAAAGTATAAAGGCAAGGACCGGGGCCTCCAGCAAATTGATCACCAGGTATTGACGATTACTCAATTTAGCCAGTACATCCCGTGCGGTGAATAGTTTGAGCTGTTTTGATCGGCTGGGTATCTTTAAAGTGGAATGTGGTGGTGTAGAGGCCGGTTTGATAGACCTGATCTTTGTTTTTTCTTTGAAAAGCTGGTTCCATTGCTCCGCCGTGATCTTGCGCTCTTTGGTAAAGTTACCATACTCGTTGATCACTTTAGTTTCTATGATATTAAAGATCTGCTCAGGATTTACATTGCCGCATTCGGGACATTCGCCCTCCTCGCTATTGATGAGGTTCGTTGTTTCTTTAAAATAGACTACCGCTTCTACGGGGTTGCCGTAGTATACCTGGTAGCCGCCCGTATCGAGGATCACGAGCTTGTCAAACATTTTGAAAATGTCCGAGGAGGGTTGGTGAATGACTACGAAGATCAATTTTCCTTTGAGCGACAATTCCTTGAGCAGGTCCATGATATTTTCCGAATCCCTGGAGGATAGTCCCGAGGTGGGTTCATCTACAAACAATACACTGGGCTCGCGAAGAAGCTCCAGTCCTATGTTCAGGCGCTTTCGCTGGCCCCCGCTTATGGTTTTATCTAGGGGAGAACCTACCCTGAGGTCTTTAGTTTCAGACAGCCCAAGGCTATCCAAGGTTTTGATCACCAATGCCTCAATTTCGTCTACCGATAGATGGTCGAAACATAGCCGGGCAGCAAAGTACATGTTTTGATACACGGTGAGTTCCTCCACGAGTAAGTCATCTTGTGGTACAAACCCTATCACACCTTCTATTCTCTCGGGGTCCTGGTGGATGTCGATCCCATTGATCAAAACCTGGCCTTCAGACGGCTTATCTGTACCGTTCAAAACATGTAACAAGGTAGATTTCCCTGCCCCGGAGGCACCCATTAACCCGACTAATCTACCGGACTCTTCCACGATGGAGACGTCCCTCAAACCAAGGTTACCGTTTTTAAAACGAAAGGAGATATGCTCAGCCTCAAAGGTAATGGGAGTTTCATTGTCGGCCAGCACAAATTTTCCTATCACATCCCCGTAGTATATGGGGGATGCCTTTTCTACTCTCAGGGTAGAACCCACGGCAAACACCGCCTTTTTGTCCGGCTTTAAGGGTACCCCGTTTAAGTACGCATCTTCCTGTCCAATGTATTTGACGAAATAGGCTTCTGCTTTTGAAATATTCAGGATGGCGATCATCCCTTTTAATCCCTCTCGTCTAACATGCTTGAATTGATGCGCCCGGTAGTCACCGTCGTCAATGATCAAAATTTCCGCGGCCTCGAAATCTCCTGCTTCCTTTCCCGTGATAAAGGTTTGGACCAGGTCTACATCTCGTCCTGCAATGTTGAAGGCTTTACCAATCGTCCGGACGAGTCCCGATTCACGCTCTGAAATCCGGCCATCGGCCAGGATAATGGTGGTCAATTCCACCAAGATCACTACTTTTTGTTTTTGGGTAAGTTCCAAATTGATCCTTTGACAGATCTTGTGGATGCTTTCTTGTTCTTTCACCAGGTCTGCGGAACCCTCGGCGGTAACCGAACTGCTAAAGTGATCAAACTCCTGCAGGTACTGGTGAGCTGCCTTCGCATTGAGGTGGTCCAAGAGGAAGCTCTCGATTTGTTCACGTTCTTGCTTAGTGACGGCGTCCTCCTTCGCCACGATCGCAAATAGCTCTATGATAGCTTTTAGTAGCGGTTCGCTCATAGGGTCATGAGTTTATAGTCTAAATGCCTTAGTAAAGTAGGAAATAAAAAAAGAGCGATCAATGCATCGCTCCTTTACTATTTTATCTCCCTGTAAGATCCTTCTCCTCTCTATGTCGTTTCTAGGCTAATCAAGAATGGCTTTCGCAAAAATTTGAATACCTATTTCCATAGGTTATGAACCTACAGAACCGATGTTAACCTGTAATGCCTTTGCGAACGGTAGCCACTTGAGAAGTGATGTCGGTAAGGGTCTTATCTGACAGCACTAAGTCAGCCCGATTATTCTTAATCTGGTCCTGGATATTTAATTCAGAATACTTGGTTTTAAGCTCCTTCATATCAGCTACCAAGCTTGTTACCGGCTCAGTTTGCTCTACACTTTCCAGCATGCTTACCAGGTCTTCAATGGACTTTTCCTGCTCTAACACCACGCGGATCAGCGGGGTCAGTACCAAGTTCCTGCTATCCTTGGGCAAGATATCGTCAGGATAGCTGTCGATCAACTGGGTTGAAATATAAAGTCCTTCTATGAAACTGCCTGTAATGATCAATGCGGCCAGCTTATTCCGGTTATCGTCTTTCAGGTAGTTCTCCGTCTTGTTGATCGTTTCATTAAGCAGGAAAGCCAATGAATCTTTCCTGGAAAGATTCTCTTCAAACCTTCTTAATAATTCCGTATCGAAAGAGCCTGTCACACCCAGGTTATCAGCCAGTTTTTTGGCAGAGCTCATGTACGTAAGGGCTTCTTGCACCTTGCTGTACGAAACTAGGTAGCCGATGTTAGCGGCATAGACACCTAAGTTGAGCGCGGCATTATCGTTCCTTGAAGAGTACTCTTCAACTTTGTTGTTATCATTTATGAGGGTCTCGTTAAATTCGGCCCCGGTAGCTTCTAATAAAAAAGGTATTTCAGAAGGAGATGGGATCTCATAGACAACCTCTTGTATCCTTTCTTTCAGATCTTCGTTGGCCTTATCGAATTCTTCAGAAGAATCTGCCGTGTCTTCAGCAGGTTTTGTGCCGCAGGAAGATATTAAAAAAAGTATTGATAAGGTCAAAGAGAACCATCCCAAATGTCTATACTTCATAGTTTTCAAGGTTAGATTAAGAATTTTCAATTTTAATATATTTTTCGCGCCGATGAAAAATAAATGTGACATTATTTTGAATTACACCTTGCTGGAATAAAATGCATTATTAGTTCACTACTCATCAACTTATGAATACGTAATTGTACTATTCCCTTAATTGCAAAAAATCTTTTTCTGTTCACGCGGCAAAATCTCTGAAAATGATTATAATAGAAACAGTTTGAGTATTATTATTTTATTGTTAACTCTTTTCTTTTACTTGAATGGTAGAAGTTTGTGCTGACTCAGTATTACTGGTAGATGATAATGATATCGATCTTTTTATTAATAAGAAGATCATCGAGTTCAACAATTTTTCTAATCACCTTATCTCGCTTTCTTCCAGCCAAGAAGCCCTGGACTATTTGCAAAAGGCAGAAAAGGGATCCTTGCCTCAAATCATTTTCCTGGATCTCAACATGCCTTTGTCTGACGGTTTTCAATTCCTGGCAGAGTTTTCAAAACTGGAAGAGCACATCAAGACCGGGGTGTCCATTGTGATCTTAACAAGTTCTAATAATCCTAACGACAAGGATAAAGTAGAAAAGAACGCCAACGTGCTATACTTTCTATCCAAACCTCTGAACGAAGAAAAACTCCAGATCATCAGGGATAAGATGAAAGAGACGGCTAAAGTCTGACTTACTGTTTCTTTACCAATTGTACTTTCAGGATAATATCCACTTTTTCACCTACGATAAGTCCGCCTGAGTCCAACACATCATCCCACTTCAGTCCATAATCAAACCGGTCTATGGTACCTTCGGCAGTAAAACCTGCTTTTTGTTGCCCGTTGATGGACACGATCCCACCATATTCAGCGCTCAAGGAAATGGGCTTAGTCACGTCACGAATCGTCAGGTCTCCCTGTATCGTAAAGATATTGTCTTTTTCCTTTGAAAACACCGAACTAACAAAGGTGATGTTCGGATACTTGGTAGCATTGAAAAAGTCGTCTTCCTTTAAATGTTTATCACGCTCCAGGTTGTTCGTATCTACACTATTCACATCAATCGTTGCGCTGATCCGGGCATTGTTAAAATCATCATTTTGTGTGATGACGCTGCCCGTAAAACCCGTGAAGTCCCCCGTTACCGAAGATACGGCCAAATGGGACACCTCGAATTGCACGGAAGAGTGCACGGGGTCTACCACCCAAGTGGTTTGACCGGTTGCAGCAAAGCTCAATATAGACAAGCCAAACACTAGAGAGTTCTTTTTCATGATTCCGAAATTTTGACCTTGTGAATAGGTATAATTTAAGAAAAAAAACTAATAATACCTATTGGCAGGGGTGTCAGCTGGGAAGTGTTCAGCCATGGAAACAAGGTGGAGGATGGGCCTGGAGCTTTACTACCTGCCTTTCATGGCTCAATTAGACCGGTCAACAGGAGGGATCTCTCTTGCAAGGACCTGGCCATCCGTCCTCACTTCGAAAATGGCCCGGCCATTAGAATTGCTGGCCGTCACCGCTTCGTTGTACGTCATCATTATTGATCTTACTCCTGCGTTGTCTTTGCTTGAAATCAAGCTTACCAAACTTGTATCGAAAATTGATCCCAAAGGAGCGAAAGGGGATCAAGGTTTCACTTTCCTGGTAAAAATTATCTCCTTCTAGCTCACTGCCAAAGTTTTTGTCGGCGAAAAAAGGTTCTACTATGGTTATCCCTATGCTTCCCTTCTTGTCCCATATCTCTTTTCTCATCCCCATAGTAAATAAGGTAAAGGAAGGGTTAAAACCCTGTAGCGTTTGACGTGGCGACCTGTAAAATCCAAAAATGTCGATGATCCAATCCTTTTTTAGCTTTACGTTCGAGTTTATGTTTCCATTCCAGAGCATGGCTTGGTTAGAAATGCTCTCGCCGTTTACATTTCCCGTGGCATCGTAGGTAAAAAGATTCAACCCTCCCCGTACGGTCCAAATTTTAAACAAGGTCGCCGATGAAAAAAAGTTTAGGCCTATGGAGTTCGCCGTCCCCACGTTTTGAAAGATCGTGTTACTTACTCCTTCATTATCTACTTGTAAAAAGCTTTCGATAATGTCCGTGGTACGTCGATAGAAAAAGGCAGTATTGATAGATATTCCCTTTACAAACGTGCTGTAGCTCAGCTCGTACTGATCGGTCAGTTCTGGATCGAGCGCAGGGTTTCCCTGCGTGGTATTCCGGTTGTTTTCCCGGTTGACGAACGGATTGATGAACCGGAGGTTTGGGCGTTGTATCCGGCGTGCATAGCTTATTTTTGTGGTGGTAGCTTTGCCGAGCTTTTTGCTTAAGGTAATGCTAGGCAAGACGTTTTCGTAATCGTTGCTAAAAGGAGCTACATCATTATCCCGGAAGCGTCCCGATATTTCTGTGAATTCATAACGGGCCCCTGCTATCAAGCCATATTTATCCCCTAGTTTAAATGTACTGCTCACATAACCTGCATACACGTCCTGGTCATAATCGAGGAAATCGGTATTAGCCTCGTCCACTTCAAATTCCCCGGAGGTGGGATTGAAAAGATCGTATTGAAAGTCACTCGTCACATTACGCAGTACCATTTTAGCCCCGGATTCTATTTTTACCTTATCCCCGATGGGGTGTACGTAATCCGCCTGGTAGGTGATCTCCTGGTTATCGCCATCGTTCACATTGCGTTCATTCCGAAGTAAGGCCAGGTCACTACCTTGCAGGTCTTCTTGCCGGATGGTAAAGTCTTGATCTTGAACATTCCCGTCTATTTTATAGGCCACGGCCAATTCCTGCCCTTCGCGCCCGGGAATTTTATAAATATAATCGATGGACCATTCGTACCCACTGAACAGGTTATCGGTTTCGGAAACTCTTTCATAGCGTTGGTCAACGGCATTTACGGGATCAGTAAAATCACCAAGAATAGTGTTTTCCCGGTTGCTGCCGAAGCCTCTTAGTCGGAACGAACTGGTTACACTGTGATAGGCATTAAAATCATAGAATGCCCCGGCCGTGGCAAAAAAGCCCAATCGGTCCGATTCATTATCACCATCTTCTGTAAGCAGCCGGGTTTCGTCGTCGATAATGTCGCGGCGCAGCAAACGGGTAGAGCCCACCTGCGGAATACGGTAGTAAGCGCTGCCATTTGCATTAAGGCCAAACCTGCCTTTACCGGCGGTGATCCCGGCTACTGCCCGGTTCGATAAATTTCCAACCGAAAGGTTAACATTCCCCGTAAAACCTTCGGCGTTACTTTTTTTGGTAATTATATTGATAATACCGGCTGTGCCTTCCCCATCATACTTAGCGGAGGGTGAGGTGATCACCTCTACACTTTTGATCTGGTCGGCAGGGATAGCGCGGAGGGCGTCGCCCGGGTTGCCGGCAAACATCGTAGAGGGTTTACCATTGACCAGTATCTGTACATTTTGACTGCCGCGTAAGGAGACATTGCCCTCCAGGTCTACACTGAGTAATGGTGCCCTGCGGAGGACGTCAGAAGCGTCCCCACCATCATTGGCTACATCCTGTTCCGCATTATATACGATCTTATCGATCTTGGTTTCAATGAGCTCACGCTCTCCTTGGACCACTACCTCTTCCAACTGCTGCAAGTTACCCGACATTTGGATTGTGTTGAGATTAAGGTCCGGGTTTTTGGGGGTAAGTTGGACAGGTAGGGTTTTTTGATCATACCCTACGAAAGAGATTTGTAATTCATAGCTTCCCAATGGAATGTTGGTAAGCTTGAAACGCCCATCGTCCCCTGTGATAGTGCCGTTGATGGCCTTATTTTTCTTGGGGTCGTAAATCGCTACGGAAGCAAAGGTCAGCGGCTCGTTGGATTCTGCATCGATAAGTCTTCCCGTAACTTTCCCTTTGATCGATGGGGCAGAAGCCCTGTAGGTATTCGCCGGGCGCTGGGCAAACAAGTTGCCGGAGATTAACAATAAAACTAACGGTAAAAAGTTCTTCATGATCTGTCGCTAATTCACCTAATTAAAACATGGACTTGTGGCTTTAGTTATGCCTTTTATCCAAAGGGCGAAGAAGCGGTGGGAAAAGTGAAAAATCAGGATGAATGGAAAATACACTTTTGATAAACAGCGGTTTACCCTGCGCCATAGGCCTGGAACAGGCTCCGCGACATGTGACTATAACCTAGGGTCGAACGTGATCTCTTTGGTGTTCAGTATTTTGACGTGTTCGAAATGGGGGTGAACAGGGTTAACCAGTATGTTGATATTGTCATCATTGATCACTGAAGGAACTTTCAAAAGTAAAGAAGATCCGCTTTCAAGCCATGCTGTGCCGATCTCCCGGGTCTGTAAAATGTTTTCTTTCCAGCCCGGGCCTAGTTCGGTGGTCGTATATTCTTTTACGGAGTCTCCCGGAACCTGCAGTGTGATCAATTGGTAAGGAAGTCGTCTTTTTAATCCTTCGGTATGGGCTAAATACTCCAGCAGTGCCAAGCTTGAGTTTTCAGAAGTATAGAGTATCCTAACGCCCTTAAAGTTCCACCTGCCCGGGACCAGGAAAGAACCATAGCCGGATATATCTTGGGCGTATTTGGGATGGGCCAGCCGGTAGGTCTGTATCAAGATAGGATGCCCAGCTTCGTGCGGATGATCTCTTCTTTTACCTGTTGGATCCCCGTAATAGTATGAAGCAGTTCAAAAGGCTTTTTGCCTCGAAAAACAGATTTATGGGTTTCCAGCCAATTTTTGAAAGTTTCAAGCGTATAAAAAGCTTCTATGCCTTCTTTGTAGAGGTCAATAAGCTGTAAAAATCGATCGGAAAGCTCCGGGCTCAGGTGCGTATCGGCAAGCTCCCTTTGCAAGGTGCGTGTGGATATCCCAAGAAGCTTTGATGCTACGTTTTGACTGGCGTCGATGAATGTGATGAATTTTTTTAAAAACTCGGATGGAATTTGCTCCTCCTTGTATAAAAACCCTTGTAAAAGTTCGTAGATCGTACTTTTTGCAAAAACAGGTACAGCTCCCATAGGTCAATGTTAAATCGTAATAAAGATACGACAAAATAAACGATTTGGTTCCGATTTTGTCGTATTTATTGATCTTTATTCCCTCATTTACCGGAAAACAATTGATCCACCATTTCCAGCACGGGTACATTGTTATCATTATTGGCTACGAAATTCCCTTCTTTAGTAGAAAGAAAGCAATTGATGCACTTTACTGAAAAGCGTACGTTTCGAAGGTTACGTTTTCTCATGGATTCCACTTGTGCGGCGCTCAGGTCAAAAATATTGGAAGAATGATCATCTTCGTAGGCCCTTCTGCCTTTATCTTCCAAGACCAGCGTTGAACCGTCATCGAGTTGTAAAGATACGCGCCCCTTGATCCCCAATCCATCCCCTGTCTTTACGATCAACTTGATCACCCCAGTCCCCAGTTCATCGTTATGCCTGCCGATGATCACCTGCAGGCCATCTTTACGGTAGGCATATTCTTCTGCTAGTTTAAGTTCAAAAGTTTCAGTACTCGGCAGGTTTACCCCTTCCATTTCTATCGACTGGCTGAAAGCCACGAAATGTGAAAAGAGTATCGCCAAAAACAGTATATATTTCATACGGATCGTATTCTTTGGAGAAAGATAAACACTTACCGTTACTCTGCAAAAAGAGAAGAGGCCCCGGTGTTAAGTGAAGTGTAACTGGACGGTTCGCTAATTTTTCCAGTCTCGTTCTTAAAACGTCCTTGAAGATTAAATTTGACAGTAAAACGCTTAATTTTGGCAAGTTAAGCTATATTTTTAAATTGTTTCGGGTAATGCCAGCCCCGCAATGAGTAGTTGAAGCGGAATTTCGGGATTCTAGGCCCGGTTTTCATTTTCTTTTGCCCGCCCATGCCATAGGCATCCCTTCGGGGAAAGAAAACGAACCAAAAGAAAAGGGCGCCAGCAACCACGCCCATTTCCGCGCTAAACTCACTATCCAGCCCCTATAGGCCGCTTACGCACAGGCCTCAAATGGGCCGCGCTGTTCCTGGAGGTCTTCCCTCCATACGCCATTTGAATTTTCAATGATGCCTTTCTTAAAGTCAGCAGTTGGCAAAGGGCAATCTGCAATCTTCTTTTTTTTGCCAACTGCCCTTTGCCGATTGCCTACTGATCGAGAACCTTCCAATACCTCGAGCATAATTATCTTGTTCCCGGTACGCCATTTGAGGCTTAACTTCACACAAGTGCCACTATTTCAGATTTAAGTCATGGATAATGAGGTTTTTATTTTAATGCCTAGTACCAGCGAGCTGCAAAGGATGGGTGATCAACCTCCTGTTTTAAATCCATCCAAAACCCATACCTAAGAACGTCATTCCTTACTTTCTACCCTCGTCATACCTTGCAGCCCGTGCTTTGGGCTAGGTGTGACAAGGAATCTGCGAAGTCGTGAAACGAAAACCCAGTACACTCAAAAAAAGTTTACGTTCAACGACACAGCAGGTTCCTGCTCTCGCGCATCGCTCACCCTGAAAGGCCGGCAGGAATGACGATAAAGAAGATCTTTTTCGTTTTTATGAGGGTATCTCAAAGATTTCTTTATCGTTAAATACCTGCCTATCATATAATTGAATGTGGAAAAGCACTAGCGACATTAGCATATGCCAGCATGCGCCGCTCTTTTTCATAGATCACCGCGGATAACTTCCCGTTTTTTGAACTAACGGCAATCCTAGAAAGTAGCTCATTCACAAGGATTAAAATTCAAAGGTAAACCCCTTCTCAGCCAGTTGGTCGTATATTTTTTTGTCAAACCGGTAGAGTTGTGCGGCGCGATGGGCCACGTCTTTTTGTTTTTCATTGCAGGGTACAAGCAGGTTCATCTTAATGAATTTTCTCCTGAAATTAGGTTTGTCCAACTTGGTATGAAGTATCGACTCGTAAAGTTCTTGCAATTGCAAAAGGGTGAACTTTTCCGGTAATAGGTTAAAACCAATGGGTTCATGCCGTACACGATTTTTTAAAAAACTGAGCCCAAAGTCCAGTATCTTGTTGTGGTCATAAGGCATAGCAGGGATGCTATTTACCTTGAACCATTTTGCGTCACTCGCCGTAAAGCCAGGGATAATATCATAATCCTTCGGTTTTACCAACGAGTAATAGGCCACAGTCAGTACCCTGCGTACGGGGAACCGGTCTAAATCTCCAAAAGCCCGTAGCTGCTCTAAATAAACATCCTGCACGCCGGTAAGAGCACGGAGGATCCGGTAAGCCGCAGTGTCCAGGCTTTCGTTGTACTTGATCCAGCCCCCGGGCAAAGCCCAACGGTCTTTGCTGATGCCCTCTGCGTGTTTGACCAATAGTAACTGTAACTCACCACTTTCAAAACCAAAAATGAGACAGTCAATGGATAAGGTGTCAATAATTTCGTCAGGAAATGAAGCCATTGCTGGCGATAAAGTTAAGGATCGCGCGGGATAAATCGTAAATAAACATTTTAGTTATGCTGGCAAGATAAAAAATTAATTGTATCTTGTGGTCAAAATGACTATAACAAAATGACAGTCCAAGCCGCCCAAAAAGATCTTACTCCCCCCTCGCAAAATGCATACACCACTTTTATCACCTTAGTGGCTACCTTGGGAGGGCTGCTTTTCGGCTATGACACGGCCGTCATTTCAGGGGCCATTGGTTCTGTGAGGACGTATTTTGAGTTAAGCCCCGCACAAATGGGCTGGGCGGCCTCCAGTGCCTTGGTGGGCTGTATTATAGGAGCGCTCATGGCGGGTTTTATGGGCAACGTACTGGGTAGGAAACGGTCACTGGTGATTGCTGCGCTATTATTCTTAGTATCTGCTGTAGGCACGGCGCTGCCGGAGCTTTTCACCACTTTTGTTATATATCGGATCATAGGAGGAATAGGGGTAGGAATTGCCTCTATGCTTTCCCCCATGTATATCGCCGAGGTTTCACCCCCTCATGTTAGGGGCAGGCTGGTCTCTTACAATCAATTTGCCATCATTTTTGGTATGCTTGTCGTATACTTTGTCAATTACCACATCGCGGGACAAGGCGATGACCAATGGAATGTAAACTCCGGGTGGCGATGGATGTTTGGCTCTGAAGCGATCCCTGCCGTCTTGTTTTTGATCTTATTACTTGTTGTCCCGGAAAGCCCCAGGTGGCTGGCCATGAAAAATAGGTTTGACCAAGCTGCTGGTATCTTGTCCAAGATCGTAGGCCAGCAAGAAGCGGCTAGGGAGATGGATGAGATCAAAGCCTCGCTGAAAAATGACGGGAATACCAAAAAAGCCAGCTTGAAAGACCTTTTTAGGGCCAATTTGCCTACCGTACTTCTCATTGGCATCAGTTTATCTGTCCTTCAGCAGGTGACCGGTATTAATGTTTTCCTTTACTATGCTCCGGAGATATTCAAGCAAATGGGAAGTAAAACGGACGCTGCACTTTTACAGACCATCGTAGTGGGGGCGGTGAACTTGGTCTTTACAGTTATCGCTATTCTCACCGTGGATCGATTTGGGCGTAAGCCTTTAATGATGATCGGCTCTATTGGCATGGGCATCTGTATCTCGGCGATCGGCTTTGCTGCCTATAATAACAACACCGATGTATGGCTGCTCACGTTTGTATTGGGTTATATTGCTTTTTTTGCGCTATCTCTTGGCCCGGTTACTTGGGTGTTACTGTCCGAGATCTACCCCAATCGTGTACGGAGCTTGGCGTTGTCCATAGCCGTAGCGGCCCAGTGGATCGCCAATTTCGGGGTCTCCCAAACTTTCCCGATGCTCATGGAAAATGAAACGCTGCTCCGGCATTTTAATGGTGGTTTCCCTTTTTGGGTGTACGGTAGCATGTGCTTGGTTTCGCTCTGGTTTAACTGGAAAATCGTGCCTGAAACGAAGGGAAGAACTTTAGAGGATATGGAAAAACTATGGAATGATTGAAATACTCCTTAGACTATGTACACATTAGGTATTGACCTGGGAAGCTCGGCGGTAAAAGCCGCTGTTTTTGATGTCAAAACAGGAAGAAGTATTGCTTCTGCACATTATCCCGAAACAGAATTACTTATCTCGGCTCCCTTCCCCGGCTGGGCGGAACAGGACCCGGGTATATGGTGGGAATGCACAGTAAAAGCCGTTCGCCTAGCCGTGGATGAAAGTGGCATTGATCCCGCGAAAATCCGGGCCATTGGCATTTCTTATCAAATGCACGGCCTGGTATTGGTAAACTCCCAAGGGGAAGTCATAAGACCTGCGATTATTTGGTGTGACAGCCGTGCGGTGCCAATCGGGGCAGGAGCGGCTGAGTCGCTGGGCAGTGCTTATTGTCAACGTCATCTTTTGAATTCACCGGGAAACTTCACCGCTTCAAAACTACGATGGGTGATCGAGAACGAGCCGGAATCATTCCGGCGTGTGCATAAATTCATGCTACCCGGTGATTATTTAGCCTTTAAACTGACGGGAGCGCTTAATACCACGGCCCCCGGGCTTTCCGAAGGGATCTTGTGGGACTTTGAACGCCAGCAGGTTCCGGGTGAACTTTTAGCACATTACGAAATCCCTATGGCACTGATCCCCGAGGTGATCCCCACATTTGGCTCGGAAAACCGCTTAGGGGCAGACGGAGCTTCAGCGTTAGGGTTAGAGGCCGGTATACCCATATCGTATCGTGCGGGTGACCAGCCGAATAATGCCTTTTCCCTGAATGTGCTGCACCCGGGCGAGGTGGCTGCTACGGCAGGCACTTCGGGTGTGATTTACGCGGTCACCGATAAAAACTTAAGTGATACAGCATCACGGGTAAATACTTTTTTGCACGTGACACATGCCCCTGGGCAAGTACGTAATGGTGTCCTGCTTTGTATCAATGGCTCGGGTATCCTTTACAGCTGGCTTAAAAAGAATGTCGGTCATGGGCAGCTAAGTTATGAGCAGATGAATCAAGAGGCGTCAAAAGTGGGACCTGGCGCTGACGGCCTCCAATTTTATCCTTTCGGCAATGGGGCAGAACGTGTTTTGGGGAACCAATTGCTCAATGCTATGCTTTACCACTTGGACTTTAACCGACACGATACACGGCATATTTACCGGGCGGGGCTAGAGGGAGTGGCTTTTGCATTGGCCTATGGTTTTGAAGCGCTTAAAGATATAGGAATCAAGACTACGGTGATCCGCGCAGGGAAAGCAAATATGTTTTTAAGCCCTGTCTTTCGGGAGGCATTTGTTAATACCACGGGGATCGCTTTGGAGTTATATGAAACCGATGGCGCTGAAGGAGCTGCCAGGGCAGCTGCCTATGGTGCGGATCTTTATTCTACACTAACCGGAACATTCGAAAACTTAAAACCTATTGATTACATGGCCCCGTCCGCAGAATTGGCGGAGCAATACCGATCTGCCTACAGCGGCTGGAAGGCAGGCCTGGAAAAACAGTTAGCATCTATTTCACTAAATCGCACACATAAATGACACCGTTATTTGGAGATAAAGAGTATTTTACGGGGATCGGCCCTATCACCTTTGAGGGACCCGGTTCGGATAATCCTTTGGCATATCGCTTTTATGAGCCCGGCAGGGAAGTTATGGGTAAGCCTATGAAAGATCATCTACGCCTGGCCATTGCCTATTGGCATACTTTCTGTAATGAAGGAGGCGATCCTTTTGGCATCGGCACTAAAGACTTTCCTTGGAATAAGAGCCCGGATCCTGCGCAAAGAGCACAGGAAAAAATGGATGCTGCGTTTGAATTGATTTCTAAATTAGGCCTGGAGTACTTCTGCTTTCATGATTATGACCTGGTGGAAGAGGGGAGCTCACTGGCAGAATCTGAAAAAAGACTTCAAGGCATTACTTCCTATGCGCAGCAAAAAATGAAAGCTAGTGATATCAAGGTGTTATGGGGTACAGCCAACCTTTTTTCAAACCCCCGCTACATGAACGGCGCAGCCACTAATCCTGACTTTAATGTGGTGGCTTATGCCGGCGCGCAGGTAAAGAATGCTATCGATACGACTATTGCGCTGGGAGGAGAAAACTACGTGTTCTGGGGTGGGCGAGAAGGGTACTTGTCGTTGTTAAATACGGATATGTCCAGGGAGGTTGAGCATTTGGCAACATTCCTGGGAATGGCCGCTGAATACGGGCGGAAAAATGGATTTAAGGGTACCTACTTTATTGAACCCAAACCTATGGAACCCACAAAGCATCAGTATGATTACGATGCTGCTACGGTCATTGGTTTTTTGAAGAAATATGGCCTGGACCAGGATTTTAAGTTGAATATCGAGGTCAATCATGCTACACTGGCAGGGCATACTTTTCAACATGAGCTGGAAGTGGCGGCAGCTGAGAATATGCTGGGAAGTATTGATGCAAATCGTGGAGATTACCAAAATGGGTGGGACACGGACCAATTTCCTAATAACCTGTATGAGCTTGTGGAGGCTATGCTTACAATACTTTCAAAAGGAGGGTTGCAAGGGGGAGGCATTAACTTTGATGCCAAAACACGAAGAAATTCTACGGACCTGGCAGACATATTTTATGCCCATGTCGGGGGGATCGATCTTTTCGCGCAAGCATTGCTGATCGCGGAGAGGATATTGGAAGATTCCGATTACAATGAACTACGGAAACAACGGTACGCCTCTTTTGACGAGGGCATGGGGAATGATTTCGAATTGGGCAGGCTTTCGTTGGAAAATTTGCACCAGTATGCCTCTCAAAGTGTTGAGCCTGCGAAGATCAGTGGACAGCAAGAATACTTCGAAAACTTGGTGAACCGGAACATTTTTAGATGAAGCCGGAATTGCTGGTTTCAGGTGAATAATATCCCGAAACGGCTTGTTTTATGGTAAAGTATTGAAGACTAGTGTCGTATCAACCCTCAAATGATGGGTAAGGCGGCCGTAGATTTTGTGGAAGGTCAAGGCGCAAAAAACGCGCATAGCCATAGCTATGTAAGGCTTTTTGCAACGCAGAGATTCCGCAAAAGATACCCCGGATTGGCCGTTATTTGAGGGTTGACACGACACTTGCTTTTAACCGAAGGAGACACAGTGAATACGCGGAGGACATGGAATGATTTCCGTGACTCTCGGTGGTTTCTCCTCGTTTTAAACAATTGATGAGCGGGTAGCTGAATTCAAAATTTACGTTTTGTTAAGATTTTCTTTATCACCTGGACTCGATTAAAAAAATGGCCGTCATTCGCGCCGGTGGTTGTGAGAGGGCTCATGGGGAGAGCCGGGATCTGCTTTATCGTAGAAAGGAATCCACTCCCCAGTTTAAAGACTGTGCAATTACTCAAAACCTCATTTTAAGCCTAGGCTACTATGATTTTAAATCAAATTGAGGTTTATAGGATTTATGCTTTTATCCTTAAATCCGGGTTCAATGCCATTTAATTAAGCGTACCCATTGTACCTCTTACCTCTAGTAGGGCAATCCACCGCGCGGTTGGTTCCCCTTCAGGGGCTTTAGGGGTGAGTGCTGGCCTTAATTAGCGGGATTAGATCCGGGTTAAAAGACTCTCAATTTTATTGCCCATTCACAATAAACGTTGGTGATGGGCAAAATTGAGATTGAAGCTGCTGAACAGGGAGAAACTTTCTTAGATTATGATAAACGTTTTTGGGATTAATACGTTGTTCTTAATAAGGTTCCGAAATGGGAAATTGAAAGTCTCAAATGAAAGAGTTGAAAAACGTTAAGAGCTACAAAAACATAAAAGAGGATTTAAACCTTGCTCAATGGCCCTATCCTTCATCCCAATTGGTTTCTTCACAAGTAAGAGAGCAGGTAGCAGAATTGCTTACCTATGGTGGGGTAGGGGAATTAAAAGTTCCGGGTACTTTTTTGTCTATTGTTCCCCAAGTCATTAACCTGCCTGTGGCGGAGGTGGCAGAGCTGCTGAGCATGAGTAAATCCACTTATTATCGAGCCCGTGAAGAAGGTATACTGGATATGGATACTATTGATAAGCTTTCCAGCCTTTTTAAGCTCTACCAAAGAGGGCTTGAAGTATTTGAAGATCAAGAAGATTTTGAAGATTGGCTGAAAACTAAGATAATATCCTTGGGAGGCCAGAAACCTATTTCACTTTTAAAAACTGAAAATGGCCGTGCGGCCGTATCAGACACGTTGGGCAGGATTGAGCACGGGGTATATGGTTGATGCTGCTCTACAGGATTGAAAAGTGTGAATATCGTAGCATCTATCCGCCGCTGGGCTCAAAGTTCAGCGATGGCCGGTGGAGTACCAAGGCTATGTGGGTGGTGTATACCTCTGAAAACATTGCCTTAGCCAAGCTGGAAACGTTAGCCAATAGTGGTCACAAAGTACCAAAGGATAGGTTCTTGCTTGTTTTGGAGTTAAGAGAAGACGCGCCTTTGCTAGAGATAAAGGAAAGTGACCTCCCTGCCAGTTGGGCGGGATCTCCTTACCCTAAGGTGCTGGCAAGTATTGTTAAAGGAGTCATGGGCACTGGCCAATTCGTGGGGGCCATTGTACCCTCGGCACAATCTCCCAGGGAAAAGAATATTTTGCTTTTTCCCGGCTTCGAAGGTTTTGAACACTATGTTAAGAAAGTGGACGAGGTAGAGGAGTATTTTGACCCTAGGTTAAAGTAAAGGCCCGGCGTATTACCTGTAAGGTTCCGGGATTTCTACCTGCGCTCCTGCTCTTACCCGGCAGTCGCCACAAGGTCGTGTGAAACGCTGCCGGAATTCCAGCAGGCTTGCCGGGATGAATATGTCTCTTTTTTGCATGGCGTAAGCGCCAAAATGGCCAATGACAATTTCTGAGGGATCAGCAATATTATTAATGTTCCCACGTATGCCCAAGGGAGGTGGATCAAAGATCTCCCCATCAATATCCTGCAGTGTTTTAATCCGTTGGTTAAAGTCGTAAGCTTCTTTGGAGATGGCGTATTGCTCTATTTCAATGTAATACTGTTTGTCAAAAGGTACCGCGTTGCTGGCGAACCTAAGCCCGTCGTCTTCGACGAATCCAATGGCTTTGGTGATCAGCTGGCCGTTAACTTGGGCATCTGAAAAGGCAATTTCGTTACCTTGCAGGTCCGTTTCATTGATCCAGCAATCCCGGGCTTGGTTATCCCGGGGGTCGAATAAACAACACGCGCCAGGTAAGTTGGCTTCAGAGGTATTGATACGGTAAATGCCATTGACCCTCCAGGAGTAATAGTTTTCTTCATCGGGAGGGTCCTGCCATGACGCGGATATTTCTACGCCTGAGGGTACGATTACAGGGTCCAATGACGGCAGCTCTACAAATCTTAATTGTAATGACTGGATAGGGGCAGTGGCTCGCATAGTTTGTGGTGTGGAGCGGTATGTGTTTCCATTTCCCGTTATGATCTCCAAGGTATAGGTATTCCCGATTTCCCCACGGAAATTTCCAGGTGAGAGATAGTTGGTCTGTACTCGGGCAAAAGTCACGGCCGGTGTACATGCCGGGGGATTAGCATTGAATACTTCTTTTCGCTGGAGGTCTCTTACTCGTAAGGGTGTAGACACCCCATTTTGATCTATGATCCTTACCTCTGCCTCTTCTCTTTCGATCACCCCTCCTTCCAGTACACCGGCAAATCGTGCCACCCGTGTGATCCGGAATTCATGGGGTCCAAATTCATCGGTGATAAATCCCTCTACCACCAAGTGCTCCTCAAAGTCTGAAGGCTCTATATCTACACGTGTGATGCACCCGGGAAGAAAGAACCACAAAAGAACAGCCAATAAACCAAGCCATAAAAGAGATGGCAGGTGAAAAAGGCGAATAATTGGACTATGGAAAAGGTTCATGACCGCTTACAGTTTGATTTCATAACTAAGAGATGGGAATGGGGCACCTATTACGGACAGCTGGTAGGCCCCGGGAGTTTGCCCGGGAAAATCTTGGAAGAATACGGAAAAGGCATTATTCCTGCCATAGGCATTATAAATAGCGAAGGTCCAGTCACCGCTCCAAAGTTTACTTTTGCTTGGAAAGCTAACTTGTATCGAAAGGTCCAGTCGATGAAGGTCGGGGCCTCGAATGTTATTCCGTTCGTTAAAAAACGGCAGGTCTTGGCCATCGTATAAGAATTTTCCCTGGGGTAGCGTAAAGGGCCGCCCGGTACTGTAGCTGAAGATTGCTGATGTTACAACGTTTTTTCCAATACGATAATTTGCTATGGCGTTGAGAATATGTGGGCTGTCAAAATTCGATGGGAAAAACCTGCCTCCATTGATACGTTCATTTTCAAACGCACTTTCTACACGTCGCAAACTTCGGGAAAATGTATAGCTCAACCATCCGTAGAGCCGGCCCCGGGACTTTTTGAGGTATAGCTCAATGCCATAAGCTTCTCCTGTACCGGAAACCAGCTCGGTCTCCAGGTTTGGGTTTAAAAAAAGGTCAGCGCCGTCGCGGTATTCTACCAAATTATCAAAGTCTTTGTAGAAACCTTGTACCGAGGTCTCTACCCGGTTGCCACGAAAATTCTTGAAGAGCCCTAGGGAGTATTGGGTCACCACCTGTGGCTCTAGGAACGGATCGCTGAGCTTCCATGTATCGGTGGGAGCAACCGTGGTGGTGTTGGTAATCAAATGGATGTACTGGTATGCCCGGCTAAACCCGGCCTTAAGCGAAGTCGAAGGTGCAAGCTGGTATTTTAAGGCGGCCCGGGGCTCGATACCATGGTACGTTTGAATATCTTCCGAACCAAATTCCCGGGTGGTGATAACGCCCTCCAACTCGCGGGATTGTGTGGGGTCATATTCATTTACAGCGCCTGGCCCACGATTCCTGAAATCGGAGTAGCGAATGCCGTAGGAGATACCAAATTTGGCGACGTCAATGTCATGCTGGAGATATATGCCGGATTCTATGGCATTTTCAGGGTCAATTGCACCCGGTTGTATCACCGAATTTCCCGTAGGACGCAATTTGCCTAAATTGTTCTCTAAGAATTTAGCCTGCATCCCGGCTTTGATGATCTGTTTTTCGTTAGGAGTTAGTGTGAAATCGAGTCCAAGCTCATAATGATCTATCGTGGTTTCCAAATCAAAACTATTAAAAGGCGTGTCATCAACCAGGTTAGAAGTGTAGTTACTATGTGATAGATTAACTTGCATGAAAAGCCATTTATTGATATTAGAATTCCATCGGAAAACATGGGCTAGGTTCTGCCACTGGTTTTCTATGTTGTTCGCAAACTGGAATGCATCACCACTCATGTAGAAGGAATATTCCAAGTTATTCGTTTCACTAAGGATGCAATTAAGCACGAGGTTAGCGTCAAAAAAGGAGGCGGTGCTATTCGCAATATTCTCATCGTCCGTTTGCTTTAGCATCCAATTTGGGTAGGCAATTCTACCGGCGGTCATGATCGATAACTTTTCTTTGATGACCGGTCCGCGTGTGGAAAACTTGGAAGCTGCCGTGCCTAGGGTAACATCTCCTTCCCATTGCCCGAAATTCCCTTTTTTATAGCTTACGTCTACCACCGACGAGGCGCGTCCCCCGTAATTTGCCGGGATGGCCCCTTTATGTAAGGAAACATCACGCACTACGCTTGAATTAAAGCCGGAAAAGAAGCCAAAAAGATGATAAGGATTATAAAGAGTGGCACCCCCTAGTAAGACCAAGTTTTGATCGATACCCCCACCGCGGACATTGATCCCGCTGGAAGCCTCCCCTTGGGCCGAAACTCCCGGGAGTAGGGTTAAGCTTCTTAGCACATTTACCTCGCCGCCAAGGGTAGGTAGTGTTTTGATCGACTCAATTTTTAATACATCTTTACCAATTTCTTTGCTGGTAACATTGTGATCGGCTTCTTTGGATTGCAACACAACTTCATCCAATTCAATGATGTTTTCTTTCAAAGGGAAGTTAATACTGCCCGGCCCCCGTACATTGATGTTTTTTACTTGCGTTTCGTACCCGATCACACTGACCTGTAAGGTGTAAAAGCCTTCGTAGAGGGGTAAAGAGAATTTCCCTTCGGAATTGGTACTGGTCCCTATGTTTTGGCGTTCGATGAAGACATTAGCCCCTTCGAGTTTTTCGCCGGTAGCCCCGCTGTATACGGTGCCGGAAATATCAAAAGGGGGTTCTGCTTTTTTTCCATACCCTATGATAATTCCTTTTTGAGAAAGAGCAGGATAATACAGCACTAGAAGCAAGCCGAGCGCAATGTATCGCATGAGTGCAGGTTTGGTTTAGGTCTTGAGGGTGTCCCCGCTTTCATCGAAGGGTACATCCTGTAAAATGAAATAGTTCGTACTATCTCGCTGTAACAAGATACAAAAAAATAGCATCCATTTTTGAGGTTAGACCCGTAGTGGATATGCTTTTTTGACCATATTGTTGTGTATTTTGATCCTGCTGCTTGCTTTCGGCTTATTAAGAACGTGAGCTCGATATAAGATAAGGCTAGATTAAATCGTAAAGAAGATCCCTTTGTGATTCTTGGTTTGTGCCATGAAGTTAAAGCGAAGTTCTTTAACATGCTGTACTGAAGATGATACAGTTCCACTTTAGTGGGATGGCGTATCGGTAACGCCTT
>JANQLQ010000294.1 GCA_028280565.1 Fulvivirga sp. | reverse complement strand
CCCCTATTTTGCCTACTGCCCTTTGCCTATTGCTAACTTGTCGAGAACTTCCCAACTTGGCAAAGAGAGTTCATTGTTTAATCCTACACGTCAATTGAGGCGTGACACGACACTAGTGACCTCTATGGATTACAGGGTCCTAAGAAGTTGCCCTACACCCTGGGCTGAGTTTTGTTCAATGTACTTATCTACCCATTGGTAAATTTTCTTCTGCCGGGCTTTTTCCCTAGGCCTGCTGCGGTTTACAAAATCTTGAATGTGTTCGGTTCCTTTTTTTCCAAGTCGTTTTTTTGAGAAATTTTCCAGCGATGCTAATAGCACAACATGATCGTGCCATTTACCGATACGCTGTCCTAACGATTTAATATGGTCCTGCCATCGATCCAGGTTGGTTTGGGTATCTAATTGCTTAACCACTACGAGGAGCTCACCGATATTTTTAACATGAGCGCGGATTTTATGAAGCTTCTCTTCATTCGGGCGTTGTGCCTTTAGTTGGGTGATTTTTTTTGTTTCACTGCTAATGAGACCGGCAGCTACTTTTAAGACCTTTCCTGTAGGAAGCTTTTCCAATGCACTTACCAGCTTATCGTCTAGCCGCCGGGATTTGTCCAGGTCAAAGGCGTTTACCTGGTCATGAAGCTCGGCATGGGCTACGTTCCGTATCCTGTCTAAATATTTTAGGTAAGGACGGAGGTAGTCTAGCTCGTATTTTTTCAACGTGTTGGAATTCAATTGGGCTTCCCGAACTTTACCGGCACTGCGAAACAGTTTGGAAATCAAGACCTGGTATTCTTTTTTGTCTAGCTTGCCCTCACATAAATGCCCGGCTAAAGACCAAATGACCCTGAGCTTTTTTAGGGTCACCCTAAGCTGATGGATATCTTCGGCGCTATGACCTTTTGAGATCCTCTTGAAATATAGCTCAAAGGAAGACCTGAGGTCCAAATAATAAGTTAGGAATGATTCTCTCTTCATCATGCATTTCATAATGGTTGGGCAGGCTGCCCAGCCCTATTGTTACGTTAAAGTTAACTTTTCTTTACGAAAAGGTGATCATCCCAACCTGCCCATAGGCAGTATTATATCGAAATGGAGTTTATTCTTTGGTTAATACACCCGGATCTTAGAAAACCGCACGCTGGTTTTAGCTTCTACTTTTAGTATGAAAGACAGGACAAAAGTGTCAGAAGCAAGTATTACTACATAGCCGGCCCTCAATGTACTTCGCTATTCCTTAAATATCCCTACAAACTCCTCGTTTTTAGCATTTTTGAATCCTCGATACATTCCTTTCGTATTGAAAGGCATGACCATATTCCCCTCATGGTCTATCCCGATCATACCTCCCCTGCCACCCATGGCAGGTAGTACTCTCATGATCACTTCTTCAGAGGCCTCTTGCAGCGATTGCTCTTTGTAAAGCATGCGTGCGGAGATGTCGTGGGCTACCACTGCGCGTATATAATATTCACCGTGCCCTGTACAGGATATGGCGCAGGTTTCATTGTTAGCATAAGTACCGCTGCCGATCAACGAGCTGTCCCCGATCCTGCCATACTTTTTATTCACCATGCCCCCCGTGGAAGTGGCCGCTGCCAGGTTACCGTGTTTGTCTAAAGCTACTGCTCCTACTGTACCATATTTTGCACTTTCCTCTTCGTCATGATCCAAGGAAACCTTGCCGGCGTTCAAAGCCTTTTGCCATTGTTTATGACGTACTTCTTCATAAAAATATTCTTTAGATTCTATTTCGAGCCCCTGTTCTTTGGCAAATTCCAAGGCTTTTTCTCCACTTACCAGTACGTGTTTCGACTTTTTCATCACTACATCCGCCAAGCACACCGGGTTTTTGACATATTTCACCCCTGCTACAGCACCCGCTTGCAGCGTCTTGCCCTCCATGATGGCAGCATCCATCTCATGGTCACCTTCATGGGTAAAAACGGAACCTTTCCCCGCGTTAAAGAGAGAACTATTTTCCAGGACAACGACTGCCTCCAAAACGGCATCCATGGCGCCTCCCCCCTTGTGTAGGTTTTGGTACCCTATCGAGTACGCTCGCTTTAGCGCTTGCCGGTAAGCCTCGGTTTTCCATTTTGTCATTTTGGCCTTAGACATAGTTCCCGCCCCACCATGGATCATGATCCCGTAATTTTTCATGCTTGCTCAGAATTATTAAGGTTGAATATAAAGCTTGAAGAGAAAGAATTTCATTTTTTCAATGCTTATTGAGCATGCTTCATTGCCTCCACTGCCCTTGTGAAACAATAACCCTATACACCATAGGCAAAGGTGCATCATCTCGATATCTTGACATGATATTCATACCTATCCAGCTTATGGATACCGGTTAGTTTGAATTCTACCGCACCCTTTTTCCCAAATCTTTCAATGACCTTTATACCCAGCACATCTTCATCTCCCAGGTATTTCTCAATACGCTCATAATCATGAGAATGATAGGCCTCCATGAGTTCACGATAGTACACCCTAATAATGGGATCAAGTTGCTCCTTCGGCCTTTCAGAGTCTTGCTCGATCAGCAGGAACAGCAATCTATCGATGTTTAACTCCTGTTTGATGCTCGCCCGGAAAGTTTTAGTAGCTCCTTTTCCGGCCAATAATAACTTTTTACTTACCAAGGGTTCATTAAGTTGTAAGGAATCAAAATACTCGTACACCAGCACAAAGATCTCGTCATTTTTAGTGGAAAGACGGCTCATGTCTTCACTAAGGTTGATCCCTTGAATAGTGATGAGAAAGGAATCACTGGGGGTTAGTTTTATGGGATCGATTTCAACCGATTCTTGTGGAAGATGCACCGCATTTTTACAAGATACGATGACTACAAGTGAGAAGAGGCCGACAAATAATCTTTTCATTTCATTATAACAGGAGCTAGCAAGTTTACTTGCCTACATGTTCTGCCCCAGTTCCGATAGTAATAATTGGGTAGGCCCACAAGCCCGCCTTTAAATTACCTTAATTTAGCATAGGTTTTCTAAACTTCCAGTAACAAAAGGGGTCACCTGGATTTTAAAAGGGCATTATTGAAAATTCAAGTGACGTATGGAGGGGAGACCTCCAGGAACAGCGCGGCCCATTTGAGGCCTGTGAATAAGCGGCCTATAGGGGTTGGACAGTGCGTTTTGCGCGGAAAATGGGCTTTGTTGCTGGCGCCCTTTTCTTTTGTTTCGTTTTCTTTTGGGCGTGCAAAAGAAAACGAAAACCGAGCTTAGAACC
>JANQLQ010000292.1 GCA_028280565.1 Fulvivirga sp. | reverse complement strand
TAGCTGACTCACCTGTTGTGGGGATGGCTTCGTAGCCCCCAGCACCCTCACCGCCAGCCTCGCCAAGACGATCCGTTTTTTATTTTGTCATCACAACTCTAAGCATTTTCGCGAAAATGGTACCACTCGCTGTGACGATTATTTTTCCCGTTATGTCATCCCAACTTCAAGCATTTTTTCAAAAATGTGCTTATTCGCGATGACGATAAGAAGTAGGACTAGGCTGCTTTTACCTCGCAATCAAAGGTTACCCCTGCTTTTAGTGAATCTGCCACTGAACAATACTTTTCAAGCGACAGTTTACTGATCTTTTGAAGTTCTTCTAGCTCTGCATCAGGGGAGATGAGTATGAATTTTAAGTGGATACCTGTAAAGCTCCTCGGCGCCTCATCCCTCCGGGTACCTTCCGCTTCTATCACCAGGTCCGATACGATTTTCCTTCTTTTTTTGATCATGAGCGCCACCTCTACCGCCACACATCCTGTTAGGGCGGATAGCACCATTTCCATAGGCGCCTGGTCTACTTTATCTTCTTTACGCATATCTATGCTCACAGTATGACCTTCTGATGTTGTAGCCTTATATTCGTAGTCGGATTGGTACTGGGTAGTTATTTTCATCAAATTATTGGTTTCATTTAATGGATATTCACGATAAAATTAAAAGTAAAATCCGGGATGTTAAAGATTTTCCCAAAGAAGGCATCATTTTCAAAGACATTACCCCTCTCCTCATGGAGCCCCAGCTTTATTCCGAAATCGCGGAGAAACTATCTACGTATTGGACAGGTCATAAAGTAGATGCCATTGCGGCGGTAGAATCAAGGGGGTTTTTATTCGGGATGCTTATGGCACATCAACTCAAGGTCCCCTTCATCCCCGTAAGAAAGGCCGGTAAGTTGCCTTCTACCACTGTGCAATACTCATACGACCTGGAATATGGTAAAGCCACGGTTGAAATCCATGATGACGCCGTAAAAAAGGATTGGAATGTCCTGATCCATGACGATCTCTTGGCCACGGGCGGTACAGCCGTGGCAGCGGCCGAACTGGTAAAACTGCTCGGGGGAAATGTAGCGGGTTTCTCCTTTTTAATTGCGCTGGAATTCTTGCAAGGAGAACAACTGTTGCGTCAATATACCACACAAGTGCATCGTATGATCACTTATTGAAAAAACTGCAGCCCGGCAGGGAGAAGGGCCTGGTTTTCACCCAGGTGAAAATAGGATACCATTGAAAATTAAGTGCCATATGGAGGGGGGACATCCAGGAACAGCGCGGCCCATTTGAGGCCCTTGGATAAGCGGCCTATGGGATTGGATAGCGCGTTTCGAGGGGAAAATGGGCTTGGTTGCTGGCGCCTTTTTCTTTTGGTTCGTTTTCTTTTGGGCGGGTAAAAGAAAATGAACACGGACTTAGAACCCCGAAATGCCGCTTAAACTACTGATTTCGAGGTTCGTACTACCCGAAACCTCTTAAAAATGTCGTCTAATTTACTGAAAAATAGACGTTTATTAGTGAATCTAATTTTCAAGGATGCCCAAAATATTTCTCTACTAAAAACTCGATCTTATCTTGGGTCAGGGGTTTGGAAAGATATTCATCTACTTGCCTATTTTTTTTGGCCTCGTCAACGTCTTTTTTATATACAGAAGAACTCAGCATACAAAGCACGATACGCTTTGGAAGACCCGGCAGCACTCTTTTGGAATACTCCTCCAAAAACTGCCATCCGTTCATGATCGGCATATTAATGTCAAGAAAAACAAGGTCGGGCAGCGCCGAAGTGTCATTAATATTTTTGATAAAAAAATCCAGCGCTTGCCGCGCTCGCTGGAATTCCTTAATACTCCCGGCAACCTTAGTAGTTTCTATGACCTTGCGATAGATAAAATTAGAGACTTCATCGTCGTCAATGATAGCGATCTTGAGAGTATTGACATCTAAATTATGCAATTCGTTACTTTTTGATATAGACCGTAAAAGTAGTCCCATGCCCTACCCGGCTTTCCACATCGATTTTTCCTCCCAGGGATTCTACTTGTGACTTTACAATATATAGCCCAAGACCTTTTCCATCTATTCCTTCATGGAACCTCTGGTACATGCCAAAAATTCTACTCCCAATTTTGTCAAGGTCCATACCCATCCCGTTGTCTTGCACCGTCATAGTCACATAATCATCAACGGAATCGGTTCTTACCACTATTTTAGGGGGTGTATCTCTTCGATACTTCAGTGCGTTGGTGATCAAGTTTTGTAGTACACTTTCAAGGACCGGGGATTTAAACAGTACTTTCGGGACACTGCTGAAATCATATTCAATTTTGGCTTCTTCCGCCGCTACCTGGGTTTCAATATTCCGGAGAACCTTTCTAAGAACATCTTCAAATACCACTATTTCTTTCGTGGTATGCTGCCCCCTTTTTAAGTCTACTAACTTGATAAGGTCATTAAGACTTGATTTTAATTGATCAAAAGATAACAATATTTTCTCAAATATCTGCTTGTTATCTTCCGTCATCGCCTGGGAAGGATCATAGAAACTCAATAACGTATCTATGTTCACAATGGGCGCTCTCAAGTTATGGGAAGTGATATAGGCAAACTGTTGAAGCTCTTCATTAGAGGCCATCAATTCATCGGCCAGTAACATGAGATTTTTTTCGGCATTTTTCCGTTCTGTAATGAATTCGGTGTAGATGATCAATCCCTCTATTTTATCCTCTGATCTCCAAGGCCTTACTTCCCACCTAAGCCACTCTGCCTTGCCCTCTTCCGTGATGAAGTAATCTTCTTCATTAGCCTCATACGCGCCCTTTAATGCCCTATTATGCACTTTTTTCCAGTACTGTGTCACATCCGGGAAAAGTTGATAGTGATTTTGCCCCACGATGGACTCTGTGGTCATCTTGGTCTTTTTCTTCCACCAATTGCTTAGCCATAGCCGGCTACAAGCAATGTAGTTCATTTGCCTATCCAACATCGCTACGGCCACGGGAGCATCTTGTATGAAATGCCTTAGCTGTTTTTCAGAAGATTCAAGTTTCTGTAAGCTCAGCTTTTGAATAGTAATATCCCTGTTGACAAGTAATATGGCTTTATCCCCCTTCCATTGGAAAGGGACCGCGATCGATTCTATGTATTTCCGGGATCCATTCATTCCAAATACCTCCTGCTCGAAAGCTGTAGAAGTTTTATCGGTACGTAACGTTTCTTCGGTCCTTTGCTTCAGATCATCGAGTCCTTTTCTAGGAATAAATTCATAGATCGACTTTCCCACCAAAACTCCCGTTTTCTTCGCATTCAGGAGTTTAACCGCCGCTTTATTCGCAAAAACGATCTCAGCCTCCTGGGTTTGGATCAAGATGGCATTGGGTGAGTTTTCTACAAGCTTCCGGTTCAGTTCTTCGCTCTCCTTAAGTGCCTGGGAAGCTTTTTTTCCTTCTGTGATATCGGTGATAGAGCCAATGAACCCCTCCGAGTAACCTTTATCGTTCGTTTCTGCTACGATCTGTGTCAAAACCCACCGTTGCTTCCTGCCTGCCGTTAACAATCGGTGTTCTGTGGTTATAGGGGCTTTACTGTAGTCATGAGAATGCCATTTTTCTCTTACTTCTTCAAGATCTCCGGGATGAATAGTATTGTACCACCCTTCTTCCAGGGCCTGTTCCATCGAAAAACCCGTGATCTCGCTCCATTTGTCGTTTACATACGAGCATCGCCATTGGATATCCGTACGAAAAATACCCACCGGAGATATTTTTCCTATAATTGATAGGTTATCATTGTCCAATTTTATCTTAGACTTCTTACTATTACTCAATTCTTTCTAGGTTGTTTCACTATTGAATTTATTCACTTCGATATCAAGTTCTAATCCAATGTAATAAACAAACAAACATTACCAAAATCCGTCTGTTTAATGAAATAATGGACGCATTAAAAAAGATTCCTGTATTCCCCCTAAATATACTACCCATACCAGGAGAGCTCATTCCGCTCCATATTTTTGAACCTCGCTACCAACAGTTACTAAAGGATATAGAGGAGAAAGATATTGATTTTGGGATATTATTTGCACATCCTATGAATGAAAAAAGAATAGGTTCCCTGGTACGCCTCGAATCTATCTTAAAAAAATATGAAACGGGTGAGTCAGACATAGTAGTGAAATGTATTGATACCTTTATCTTATCGCGATTTTTCAATCAAATGTCTCCTAAACTTTACCCGGGAGGCGAGGTTTTCCAGCTCAACGCTATGGCCGATGTAAAGGTATCTTCCTCTTTGGTAAACCAGTTTGAAGAGTATATGAAGCTACGTAACATTAAGCTTAACGAGCATGATTACAATATTCATGATATTGCCAACGAGCTTGACCTAGATCTCCAAGATCGGGTACAATATTTAAAACTGCTTACAGCTGCCAGGCGCCAACAGTTTATCAAAGGACGTTTAAAATTTAGAAAACACGTACTGAATTGTGAATTAAAAAGTAAAGACAACTTTTACCTGAATTAATTAGGGCATCAATGAAAATTCAAGTGGCATATGGAGGGGAGACCTCCAGGAATAGCGCGGCCCATTTGAGGCCTGTGAGTAAGCAGCCTGTAGGGGCTGGACAGTGCGTTTAGCGGGGAAAATGGGCTTGGTTGCTGGCGCCCTTTTCTTTTGTTTCGTTTTCTTTTGGGCGCGCAAAAGAAAATGAAAACTGGACTTAGAACC
>JANQLQ010000291.1 GCA_028280565.1 Fulvivirga sp. | reverse complement strand
GAAAACTGGACTTAGAACCTCAAAATCCCGCTTAAACTGCTCATTTCGAGGTTTGCATTACCCGAGACATCTTAAAAACAATGCTTAATTTGCCAAAATATAAACGTTCTCCAGTCAAATTCAATTTTCAAGGACACCCTAAACAAGGGAAGCAAAAATAGGTCTACCATCAAAGTAGGCTTGATTGGACATCAATGGCACGCTTAAAATGAAGTGCTCCTACATCCACCCCTTGGTCCACTGAAAGGGGAACCCACTGCGCGGAAGAATACGACAAAGTAAATGAGGCACGATACCAAGGTCAATTCACTAATTCATAATACTTGACATAATCGACCTCTATCCGCTGGGGCCAGATGGAATCATCAATCCCCATTTTCCCGCCCCAATTGCCGCCCACTGCCAAGTTCAGTACCAGGTGATACTTGAATTGATTAAAGGGCCAAGCTTCATTATCATCGCCATTGCGTTCCAGCCGGTTATACAGTTGGTCATCTACATACCATGACATCGTATCGTGGGTCCATTCCAGTGCATAAGTGTGGAACTCTTTCTCCACATCACCCACCAACAGGCTATCTGTCTTGTGGGTGCCGATCATGTGATTGTATTTCCCTGTATGTATGGTGCCGTAGATCATGCCTTGATTAAAACCTACATGTTCCATAATGTCGATTTCGCCATCGTTGGGCCACTTCATTTTCCTGCCTTCCACCGTCGGGAGCATCCAAAATGCCGGCCAAGTTCCTCTTCCTGAAGGTAGCTTAGCCCGGATCTCGATCCTTCCATGCTGCCAGTCGGCCTTGCTCTTAGTAACAAGCTTTGCACTAGAATATGACCTTGACCCTGTTTGTTCTTTCCGGGCCTCAATGATCAAACGCCCATTTTCAATACGAGCATTCTCTTTTTTATCCGTGTAATACTGCCGCTCATTGTTTCCCCAACCGCATGAGTTGGGGCAGCCGTCGCCCGTTTGGAATCCCCATTTGCCGGGATCGATCTTAGGGTTGTTAAAATCATCTGTCCATACCAGTTGATAGGAGGGCTTTCCAATTTTTTGCCCCAGGCTGATCGTAGTTACCGAAATGACCAGCAAAATAGTTTTGACAATCGATTGCATAATGGCAATATAGGCACTATCCTTTAAAATTCTAATCCTTTCATAAAATTCCTTCATACCCCACGTGTAAGAATGGCTTTCAAACCCTTTAGGCAATACCAAGCTGAGAAAATGCGAATGTGCTGAGAATAGGAACAGATTAAATGGGAGGGTACGGATATTTTTGAAAGGAATGATGACCGGTGTTAAGTTAAGCCTCAAATGACGCATTGGGTAGAGGATGAGCTAGGTTCGAGGTATTGATCAGTAAGTAATAGGCAACGGGCAGTAGGCAAAAAACGAAAGTTCCTGATTGTTCATTGCCTACTGCCGACTATAAAAACGAGATTGGTAAAAATAGCTAACCGCCCAATTACACTTAATTCAACACTGGTGGCAACATCTCTCTTTTTAGTAATGCAAAAGATCAATATGGAAAGGTTATTCGTTAAGTACCAGCATTTTGGATATCCCTTGATCCGGGTGGGTATTGGGATCATGCTCAGCTTTCATGGATTGACCAAACTCTTCAAAGGCTCCAATGAATGGGAGCACCTAGGCCAGGCATTCAGCCAATTTTTAGGCATTGCCTTACCGGCGTTGCCGTTAGGGCTAACTGCCGCCGTGATCCAAGCTATATGTGGGATAGCCATTGCCGTGGGTTGGCACACCCGGTGGATGGCAATTATTGCTTTGCCCACTATGCTGGTTGCCGTAGGGATCTTATTGAAAGACGGTGAGCCTTTTAGCCACTATTCTCATCCTATTGAGATCTCAATATTACTTATCGCCTTCATGTTTGCGGGTTCTGGGGAGTTGAGCCTAGACAAAAGCCAAACCACTGGGACTGGGTCCTAAAAGATGAACATCACCCCACAGGATAGGGAAAAACTGAGCGTTTGGTGACCAAAACAGGTCTAAACATTAAAATTATGAAAAAGAAAAAGCCAATACTGGGTGAAGCCCCAAAAGCTTCGAGAAGAAGTTTTATAAAACATACTTTCACGGGAAGTACGGCCTTGGCGCTAGGTTATCCTACCTGGCAGGCTTGTTCCAGTGAGCGCAAAGATGACCGTCCCGGCAAAAAGCCACTGCCTGCTTCTAATGGTGTAGTTACTCGCAGGGATATTTCACAACTAGAGCCTAATGACCCAAGCCTGCAAGCGTTGAAGGACGCGGTAGGTGTATTACGCAAGCGATCCGATGCTATGGCGCTGGCTCCTGATGGATGGTTTGCTTACGCGACCCTGCATAATATGTTCTGTTTTACCAATAGCTTTAAAATACAAGTTCATTTTACCTGGCTCTTTTTCCCATGGCACAGGGCTTACCTGTATTTCCTCGAAAAAAAGTTACAAGCTGCTATCCAAGAACCTTCGTTGGCGCTGCACTACTGGGATTGGACCAAATACCCCCGTATCCCCGCGGCCTATTGGGGAAAAGATAATCCCTTGAATGACCCCACCCGCCTGGCCTCTGAAAAAGACCAGGTCCCCGATGATTATATGAATATGGTCTCCCACCTGCGCACTCCACATTTTAAAGGCTTTGGAGGATTCCCGAAAATATCCCCGGACCGGCCATACGGTGAAGGGGCTATAGAGCAAAGTGTGCACAACAGCATCCATAATTGGATCGGCGGAAACATGGATAATTTTGCGACTGCTTCTATGGACCCGATCTTTTACGCCCACCACGGAAATATTGACCGGGTATGGGACAGCTGGCTAGAAGCGGACCCCTCGCACCAAAACCCATCCGATGAGGAATTCCTAGACTATTCCTTTGAGTTTACCGACGAATGGGGCCATCCCGTAACGATCAAAGTCAAAGACGTATTAGATACCCAAAAGTTAGGCTACCAGTTTGAAAGCCTGGATTTTACTAAGACTTACGAAGGGGCAGGCGGACATCCCCGGCCCTCCAATACACTCCCTTGTTTAGTACAAGAGGTAGAAATGAATGAAAATGAGCGTTCCGCCATGGCTACCGCCCTTAAAAATGGATTCCGCCGGGTGATTATCGTTATGGACCGGTTCAAGCTTCCTTACATTCCCATTTGTATCCGGGTATTCATAGCGCTAAAAAACGAGCAACAGTCCACCCCGGATACCGAAGGGGCAGAGTACGTGACTACCGCAACGATCCTACCGGTAGGCATGCCCGATTCTTCATTAATAGACAAAAACATCATTATGCAAGCCGAAGTAGGGCCACACCTGGCCGCGCTGGTGGCCTGTGGACTTCCCCTTCAAGCGACTTTAGAACCTGTAAAAGTACCGGGGCGAGAGCTTACTGCGATTCCTGTCGAGATCAGCAATATCCGGATACAATTTGATGATGAAGTGGGGTAGTCAAGGGGAGGACTATTGAAATCTAAAATACAAAAAGACAATAACAAAAAGCGAGTGGCCAGTAGGCTAGCTGATCACCAGCCCTTGTCCATGGCAAGCGATTGTTTTTTACCAACTCGGGTGGCTTGATAGGGTATTTTTCGAAAACATCCTTACCGGTAACCCATGGTTTTGCGGATTCTAATGGTTCTAAGACCTACTTTGCACCATGTCATGTGTTTAAGTCTTTTAACAGCAAGCTCGGTAATGGTCTGCCTGTAAAATGTTACCTTGCCTTCTTTAGGCTTTATAGTAAGATCATGATCAAACTTTTATCAATCCATGTAGGTAAGCCCAAGGAAATTCTTCACCAGGGAAAGTCTACAACCACCGGGATCTTTAAAGAGAAGGTGGACGGTCCTGTCCGGGTAGACCGGCTCAACTTAGAAGGAGACCAGCAGGCCGACCTTACGGTACACGGTGGGCCGGACAAAGCCGTTTATGCCTACCCGGTAGAGCACTATTCTTATTGGAGAACAACACGCGAAGATCTCATCTTTGCACCCGGTGTTTTCGGTGAAAACCTTTCCATCGAGGGATTGAACGAGGATGAGGCTTGCATCGGGGATCAGTATAAGATCGGCACAGCCGTTTTAGCCATTACCTCTCCACGTATGCCTTGTTTTAAGCTTGGGATCAAAATGAAGGACCCTAAGTTCGTCAAAGACTTTATGCAAGCCCAGCGCACCGGTTTTTACTTCAAGGTAGCCCGGGAAGGTGCTATAAATAGCGGTGATCCTATCGAAAAAATCAAAAGTGACCCTCAGCGACTTACTGTGAACGAGGTCGTTCGCTTGTACACTACGGACAAGGAAAACAAAGCCTTGCTTCAAAAGGCCATGGATACTTCCTCACTACCCCAGGACTGGCGCGATTTTTTCTCCAAGCGCTTAAGGCATTAGATGGGGTATTAGAAGGTTCGCGATCAGTAGGCAATCTGCAAAATGCAGTTGGCAAAAAAATAAGATTGCCGCTTTCCAACTGCCGACTTTAAGAAGAGCAACATTAAAAAATTCAAGTGGCGTATGGAGGGCAGACATCCAGGAACAGCGCGGCACATTTGAGGCCCGTGGGTAAGCGGTCTATAGGGGCTGGATAGCGCGTTTCGTGGGGAAAATGGGCTTTGTTCCTGGCGTCCTTTGCTTTTGTTTCATTTTCTTTTGGGCGCGCAAAAGAAAATGAAAACTGGACTTAGAACCGCAAAATCACGCGTATACTGCGCATTGCGAGGCTGGCATTACCTGTAACATTTTGAAATATAGCCCAATCTGTCAAAATTAAACGTTCCACTATCAAAGCTAATTTTCAAGAACACCCTATTTTTTGGTCCTGTGCTCAAAGTCGACTGCCAGCAATAAATCATCAGCACCTCCTATTGTGCCTACTGCCAACATCCTGTTCTAAATCCATCCAAAACCTACACATAGAAACGTCATTCCTTGCAGCTTGTGTGTTGGGCGAGGCGTGACAAGGAATCTGCGAAGTCGTGAAACGAAAACCCAGTACACTCAAAAAAACGGTTCACGTTCAACGAAACAGCAGATTCCTGCTCTCTCGCATCGCTCCCCTGCAAGGCCGGCAGAAATGACGATAAAGAAGGTTTTTTTCGTTTTTGATGAGGGTATCTCGAGGGTTCCTTTATCGTTAGATCCCTGCCTATCAAATAATTGATGGTAACATAGTAGAACTCGTGCTGACGGGTCGAAAGCTTACCAACACTGCAAATAAAGTTCATCATCTAACCCTGCCCGCCATTTGAGGCTTTATTTAACACCATGAAGGCACCCGGCCATCTACGTTCTTTTCGCAATTTCCTACGAGTTTTTACGCAAAGAAGATTCAACCTTTTCACCTATTCCATAGAATAATACAATTTACCAGCTTTGCAAAGTACCCTCGGAATTGTGTTGGATTGAAGATCAGTAGTATGGAACCCTATTTTTTTTACATCGTAGTATCAGTGGTCATTTCACTTATACTTTTTGTCTTTTTGGGTGTTCGAAGGGCTGCTTTCGAACAAAACACTTTCTTATGTAGTTATATGACCGAAGCTGGGCCAGTGCATACGCTAAGCGTGGCATTGGAGCCTAAAGAAGATCATGGACAAAAAGAGCCTCCCAAGCATATTGAAGATGATCCAAAAGCTTCACTGACCACTGTTGATCAAACCGTACTAGCGGCTTCCTTTGATAAGGTCAATAAGATCTTTTTGGAGCAGGCGTCTAACGCTAAAATAAACCAAATCGCCTTGAGTGAGATCTGTAAACAGGTACGTTGTTTACAAGGGGCTTTGTATAAAGTTAATGATGAAAAGGAACTGCTGGCATTAGTGGCAGGATACGGTTTAACAAATAAGGCAGAAAGAGAGACAGTGGATTATGGGCAAGGACAACTAGGGCAGGCAGTGGTGGATAATGAGCCAATAATATTAAGGAATATACCTAAAGGCTATGTGCAAATAGCCTCGGGGCTTGGAGAAACGGAGCCCACCTGGATCGGCCTATTTCCTTTATCCTTCAAAGGGAAAGCTTACGGCGTTTTGGAAATGTGCTTTTTGCACCCAGAATCTGAAGCCACCAAAAACTACTTAGTCAAGGTCAGTGAACTCTTCGGGGCCCACTTCTTTAATCAAAATGTAAATGCCAAGCAGTCGCAGCTTCAGCAGCTTGAGCAAGAAAAATTGAAAACAGAAGCCATATTAGAGGGCTGTGCAGACGGGTTCATAGGTTTTAACAAGGCTGGTGTGATTGATTTTTGCAATAAGTCGGCCGCACAACTGGTAGGAAAACCCAAAAAGGATGTACTCGGACAGCTTGTGAACACCCTTTTGGATATCGATATCGAGGTAGATGAAGACAACGACACTTTCAAGATCGTTCATCACGGTATGGTAAAGACTACCTTAACAGAAAAGACCGAAATACAGATCACCGACGCGCACGGAGAGCCGGTAAGCGTGCTGGTTACGGCAAACAGTGTATCCTTTGCCGATGATTTTCTATTTACCTTGTTCATCCAGAAGATCTCCGTAGATCTTTTCTAATGAGTGGAAGGTCAACCATATCGCATAAAAGCCTTCCTACGGTCCTCACCATGATCGGGAAACTAAAAGAAGCGTTGGAACACATAGAAAAATATGCTTTCCAGGATTTTGGGATCGTCAAAACCGTTTTAGAACAATACAAGATCCGCAAGAATCAATATTCAGCAGAAAAAGAATTACACGAGAAATTTTCCCTGATCATTTCCGACCTCCAGTACATCGATACCCTGCATCAAAGGCTTGCCCATATCATGACCATTAAAGACCGGCTCTTGGATGAGTTAAAGGTCTTCCCGGGCAACTTTGGGTCTTATGCCTTGACGTACTGGTTTATTGTAAAGCTGGGCGAACTCCAGTTTCGCGATACCATCGATCATTATGTCAAAACCACCCGTAACATCCAACAGGCCTTACAGGAAATAGAGGAACAATACAACGAGGTTTTCCATGACCTGGGAGAAACCGGGTCATTTTATGGCTACAATACCAAGATCCTTAAGAAGGCTGCTTTGGTGTGTGATGTTTATTTCGACACCCTTTTAAAACATCGCCATCCCGGGGAAGGAGATCCTTTATCAAAAGAATGTATCAAAGTGATGACAGAGATATCCCAACTCTACACGATGCATTCAGAACGTAAAATACTCAGCCACTTTATGAAAAAAGAAATGGGCTATGATAATGGGTATGACCAAGATACCGGGAAAGAAATGATCAGCATGTTTTAAAATGAAGTGCGTAAGGACAAATAATAGGAACAATGTTCTAAAAATTTCTTTTCAAGGGGACTTGGAAACAAAAAACGTGGCTTCTGCTCATGCCTTACTATCGAAGGCATTCCGGAAAACTTTTAGTCGGGTAGTGGTGACACTGAACGACTGTGAAAAATGTGATTTTGCCTTTATCCAATTGCTGGTCATGATAAAGATCCATGTGGAAGACAAAGGCATAGATGTGGCATGGGACCTCAATTTTGCGGGGGAAGATGCCGGCTTACTCACCCGACTTAATCTCCTGCATTTATTAGAAACAAAAACCTTAAGTAATGAAAGTACTAGTAGTTGACGATTCGGAAAGTATACGAGAATTGGTAGGGATGACCTTAGAGTCAGAAGGTTACCAAGTACATAAATCCGCTGATGGTGTTGAAGCTTTAGATCACCTCACCAGCACTGAAGTAGACCTCGTCATTACAGATCTGAACATGCCTAATATGGATGGCATTTCATTGGTCAGGGAGATCCGAAAAGATGATGCTAAAACGGGCCTTCCCGTCTTGCTGCTCACCACGGAATCCCAAGTAGCAAAAAAAGATGAGGCGCGACAGGCAGGTGCCACGGGGTGGATCGTAAAGCCTTTTGCCCAAGACAGGCTCTTGGCCGTAGTAAAAAAGATCCTTCGATAGGCCTTTACCCATGGATAGCCTTCAGCATATCTTTATCCAAGAAGCTACGGAGCTACTCAGCGAGCTGGAAGAGGCCCTATTGGCCTTTGAGAATAACCTAGAGGATCGTGACTCCATGGAAAGGATCTTCCGTGCCATGCATACGCTCAAGGGTGCTAGCTCCATGTTCGGCTTCACCGATGTAAATGACTTCACCCACGAATTAGAATCTATTTACGACGCGCTGCGAGAGGGCACACTAAAAGCTACCCCGGGCATATTGGAGCTTACACTGGAGGCGGTGGATCACCTGGGCGAATTTATTAAAAACCCAAGCCATGAAGACGAGTCCATAAAAAAGAGACAAAAGACACTGCTTGAAAAAATAAAAGCCTACAATACTGGTTTGACTCCTACCGCACCCACAAGTATCAAGGAAACAGGTAACCCGTCATTGGCTACATTCTACATATCTTTTACGCCGGGTAAAGATATTCTCAAAAATGGCTCCAACCCCTTGTACCTATTGGAGGACTTGTTGGAGCTAGGCAAAGGATGCGTACTCCCGGCATTCCCGCACCTGCCCGGGTTTGATACACTAGATCCCACTACATGCTATACCTCCTTCGAGGTTTTGTTAGAAACGGAACATTCTGAAGCCGATATCGAAGATGTTTTCTTATTCGTAGCTGACGGATCAGGGATCAAAATCGAACGATTCGTTAAACCCGTCACTCTCACCGAGGCATTACGACAAAAATTTTTGGACACATTACCTTCAGAACGCCCTCTTGGTCTTGAAAAAGTAAAGGGTTTGATGGAAGTAGAAGAATTACCCGAAGAGGGTCAAGCGGTAGTTGCCAAAAACAGTACCAAAAAGAACATCCTCCCTGAAAATAAGGCTTCGCTTAACTCCATCCGCGTATCCTCTGAAAAGCTCGACGCACTTATGAACCAGATCAGTGAATTGGTGACTACCCAAGCGCGGCTGAGTATGTTGGTCAATGGTTTGGAAGTAGCAGAATTAGGAGCGATCACCGAAAGCATGAGTAAAATCACCCGTAAGCTCCGGGACAATGCTTTCTCGATCTGCCTTATCCCTATCGACACGCTGGTGGTACGCTTTCAGCGCCTGGTACGCGACCTGTCAAAAGAGCTGGGCAAAAACATAGAATTGATCACGGAAGGCACCGACACCGAGTTAGATAAATCCGTAATAGAAAAGCTCAGCGATCCTTTGTTGCATTTAATGAGGAATTGCATTGATCATGGGATCGAAAGCCCGGCAGAGCGATCCCGCTCGGGTAAAAGTGAAAAAGGTACGATCCGTTTGGAAGCTTATAATTCCGGCACCAACGTGATCATAACGCTTTCTGATGACGGCGCAGGCATAGACCCCGGTAAGATCCGGGCCAGGGCCATAGAAAGGAATATTATACCTGCCGATGCTGAACTTTCCGAGCAGGAAACATACCAGCTATTGTTCGAGGCTGGCTTTTCTACCGCCGAGACGGTAAGTGATATTAGCGGGAGGGGAGTAGGTATGGATGTGGTTAAAAGAGGACTGGAAGACCTCCATGGCGGTATCGTGATCCAATCGGAACCCGGGAAGGGGACTAAGTTCACCATCCGGCTGCCTTTGACCCTTTCGATAATTGATGGGCTGCTGGTAGAGATCGGGGAAAACACCTACGTAATCCCGCTCCACAGGGTTGAAAAGTGTTATGAAATACCTGCTACCTTGCTTACCAGCATACACCAGCAGATCGTCCTTGATGGGACGCGCATGCCTGTTTTCCACCTAGGGGAGGCCCTGCAATGCGAAAACACGGCTTCTACCCTGAACCAGGTCATAAAGCTGGAGTACGAGGGCAAAGAAGTAGGGGTATCCGTGGATGCGATCATTGGCGAGCATCAAGTTGTACTGAAGCCCCTGGGACATATGTACAAAGAGCAAGAAGAATTCAGCGGGGCTACCATACTTGGCGATGGTACCGTGGCGCTGGTGTTCGACATCGATAGGCTTCTAAAAAAATTAATCAGTGAATCAGTGAAAAATGTCAATTATGGAAAGCTCAGTTATCAATAGCCAGTCCTACCTGACCTTTAAGCTCGACAACGAGATCTTTGGGTCAACGGTCAACCGCATATTGGAGATCATAGAGGTGCCAAAGATCACCAAGGTCCCCAAAGCCCCGGTGTACATGAGGGGTGTGATCAACCTGCGGGGAAGGGTATTACCCGTTATTGACACACGCATCAAATTTGGGATGCCACCTATTAAAGACACGGTAGACACCTGCATTGTAGTGCTAAACATAGAGGTGGACGGTCAAGAGATCACACTAGGTGCTTTAGTGGATGCCATACAGGCGGTATTGGAAATAGAAGAAAGAGAGATCCAAGATCCCCCGGCTTTTGGGTCAGGCTACCGCAGCGACTTGCTGACCGGTATGGTGAAAAAACAAGATGATTTCATACTGGTCTTGGATATGGAAAAAGTATTCAGCTCACAGGAGATCATCACGCTCAAAGAGTCCGGTACGTCAGAGGCGGGTCCAAAAGAAGGGACCAAGCGCACCCCTTCGAAAAATAAAAACCAACAGGATTCAAAAAATTAAACTGTCGATCCCAGGCATAAAGCCCGGGGCATGTCACATTAAACTTTATAGCAATGAAACTAAGTATTAAGGCGCGATTAATTTTAGGGTTTTCCCTATTGATCATTTTGGCCACGGGTATTTACTTTTTGGGTAAATCTAACCTATCAAACATGAGTTCCACCCTGAACGGGTTGATCGATATCCAGGTGACACGGATCGTACAATCGCAAAAAGCAGCAGAACTGATCCAATTGATCACCAAGCGCGAAAAGGATTTTCTGCTCGAACGATCCCTGGCAGACAAGCAAGGATACCTGTCGGAGATCGCCAATCGTTCCGACGAGATGATGGAGTCGATCGAGATCGTGAGAAGCATTTCCGACGAGCGAGGCATACAGATCTTAGAGAATTTCAGCGACAATTGGTCTGACTACCAAAAAGCTTTTGAAAAGATAAAAAATGCGGGTATGATCAATACAGATTCTTCTAATCGTGCTGCCGTGATGATCTCCACCACCGAAGCCCGGACCGCAGCTATGAAAGCCATCCGTACTTTGGCTCAACTCGTGACAAAAAACACAAATGCATTGGAAAAAGCTAAGGCAGACTCTGATGAGCAAGCACAGCAAGCCGCCAATAACATGTTGATCTTACTTGTTGTAAGTATCCTCCTTTCAGTGGCCGTCTCCATTTGGATCATACGTTCCGTACTTACATCTATACAAAAGGCCCAGCAAGTTGTGAGCGCAGTATCAGACGGTGACCTCACCTTGGAGATCAAGAACACGTCCAAGGACGAGATAGGTGAATTGCTGGAAATGATGGGTAAAATGGTAGGTAAGCTGAAAGATGTGATGTCTTTTGTGAGCAGTTCGGCTGATAATATTGCCACGGCCAGTATCCAGATGAGCTCTACTTCTCAATCTATGTCACAAGGTTCACAGCAGCAGGCGGCTTCGGCAGAGCAGATCTCTTCCTCTATGGAGCAGATGGTCTCTAACATCCAGCAAAATACAGACAATGCACAGCAGACAGAAAAAATCGCGTTAAAGGCCTCCGAAGACATGCAGGAAGGTAGCCAGTCGGTGATCACTACGGTAGAATCCATGAAAAAGATCGCTGATAAGATCTCCATTATCGAAGAGATCGCCCGCCAGACGAATCTACTCGCTTTGAACGCCGCGGTAGAAGCGGCGCGGGCCGGGGATCATGGCAAAGGGTTTGCCGTGGTAGCTACCGAGGTAAGAAAACTCGCAGAAAGAAGCCAGCTGGCTGCTTCCGAGATCAACGAGCTCTCTAGCAGCAGTGTTTCTATTGCTGACAAATCTGGGAAATTGCTGGAGCAGATCGTACCTAACATTCAAAGCACGGCAAAACTAGTACAGGAGATCGCTGCGTCCAGTATAGAGCAAAATTCTGGGGCCGGACAGGTGAATTCCGCGATACAGCAATTCAACCAAGTGATCCAGCAGAACGCAGCTGGCGCGGAAGAAATGGCGGCAAGCTCGGATGAACTTTCCACCCAGGCAGAAAATTTGAGGGAAGCGATCGGCTTCTTTAAAACAGGGACACAAGATAAGCTATTCAAAAAATCATTAAAAAAGAATGGTCTTATGGAAATGAAAAAGAATGTCATGGGGCAACCGGCACCGGCCATTAACACCAATACATTTGGCACTACCGCCACCGCTAATGGCAACGGGAATGGCGTGAGCATTGACCTAGAAAGTGATTTTTCTGATAACGACTTCCAGCAATACTAGGCAGCATTGATGATCAAGCTCTCACAAGGTGATTTTGAGCGGCTTAGCTCCTACGTATACCAGCAGTGTGGCATTAATCTCACCCCGCCGAAACGGGTTTTGCTAGAGGGGAGGCTGCAGAAAAGACTTCAATCCCTGCAAATGAAGTCTTTTATGGAATACTACAAACATGTAAAGAGCGTCGCTGGCCGGGGAGAGCTGGTCCATATGTTAGACTCGGTCTCTACGAATAAAACTGATTTCTTTAGAGAACCGGGCCATTTCAATTTGCTGAGAGATCATATTTTACCCGGGTTTAAAGGAATGAATGTGAATAGACCCTTACGGATCTGGAGCGCCGCGTGTTCTACCGGCGAAGAGCCCTACACAACAGCTATGGTATTACAAGATGCCGTGGAAAAGCTAGGAAGTATAAATTACGAGATATTAGCCACTGACATTTCTTCCAAAGTGCTGAAACATGCGGCAAACGCCGTGTACCGGGAAGATAGGATCGGGGATATTCCCATGAATTTCAGGAAAAAGTATTTGTTGAAAAGTAAAGATCCCAACCAGGGATTGGTAAGGGTAATACCGGCACTCAGGAAAAAAGTGCGCTTCCGGCGGATGAACTTAATGGACAGTGAATACCTATCGCAAATCAAAATACCGCAAGACCTGGTCTTTTGCAGGAATGTGCTCATCTATTTCGATAAACCAACGCAACAGAACGTGGTAAGAAGGCTTGTTGAATGCCTAAGCCCCGGCGGGTACCTGTTCATAGGACATTCGGAATCTCTATTCGAAATGGATCTTCCTTTAAAACAGCTTATGCCTGCCACTTTTCAAAAACTAGCATAAAAATATGGAGACAAATACAAACAGATCATTACAAAAGAAGATAGAAGAACTCAATGATCGAGTAGAACGATCTACGTTGGAATTAGAGCAGCTAAGTTCGAAACTATTGGATGCGGAAAGCCAGCGTTCTAACTTTCTCAGCCATATATTGAACGAGATCAATAATCCATTAACCAGCATTTTAGGGTTGACCAAGAGCATCGTAGATTCCGCTTACAAAGACCCGGAGCTTGTTCGAAAGCAAGCGAACCTGGCCTATGAAGAAGCCTTCGAACTTGATTATAAAATGAGGAATGTTTTTGCAGCGGCCAAAATCGAAGCAGGGAGCGTGATGGTGCGTGCCGGCAATGTAAACGTCGAGAATATAATAGACAGCATCCTGCAAGACCTGCATTTTAAATATTCACGGAAGCATTTGAAGGTAGAAAAAAGCGTGGAAGGAGCATCAGAGGCCTCTTTTCATACGGATGGGTCCTTGCTACATACTATTCTATTGAACTTAATAGGGAATGCCGTGGAATTTTCACCCCCAAAACAAGTACTAAAAGTGGACCTGCAACTCTCTTCGGCACGGATGCTATTTGCCATCACCGACGAAGGGCCGGGTCTCAATGAAGCAGACAGGCAAACGATTTTTGGGCGATTTAAACAATTGGAAGAGGGTACTACTAAGACACACCCGGGCACCGGGTTAGGCCTGTCCATCATCCGCGAATATACAGATATGTTGGGTGGCGAACTCAGCATTAAGAGCCGTAAAGAGGAAGGAAGTACTTTCATCCTAGTGTTGCCTGCTATTTCAATAGGAACTGAACTGGAAAACCCAGAGGAAGTATCATTTGGTGAAGAAGAAATTTTTTAAAGGTGGAGATAGGGGTAACGGGTAAAGTGAAGAGCCATTTTTTGATGCCATCAACATTTTTTGTCCATAAAACGGCACATGAGATTCAAACCGTATTAGGATCGTGCGTAGCAGTATGTCTTTATGACGTGAAAAAACAATTTGGAGGGATGAACCACTTCATGCTCCCGGTTTGGAATGACCAGGGCCTGGCCACACCAAAATATGGCAACATTGCCACGAATCGATTGATAGATAAAATGATCAGCTTAGGATCGGAAAAAAAGGACCTGGTCGCCAAGGTATTCGGGGGCGCCAATGGCCTGGTGCAAAATAGTGTATACGAGATCGGTAAACGTAACATCACCGTGGCGTACGAAATACTGGAACGAAACCATATCCCCATTTTAAAATCAGACACCGGCGGAGTAAGAGGCAGGAAGATCCTGATGAACACAGCCACTAATAAGATCTTGTTAAAATACGTTTAACCACTAGCCAGGGCTTTCCATGATAAAGGAAAAAATCAATGTTTTAATAGTGGACGATTCTGCCGTCGTGAGGCAATCGTTGAGCAGGGTTTTAAATTCGGATCCTAAGATCCATGTGATGGCGGTAGCGGCCGACCCGTACGTTGCCGTGAACAAGATCAGCAAACAGGTGCCCGATGTGATCACCTTGGACATAGAAATGCCCAAAATGGATGGCCTGACCTTCTTACAACGGATCATGAGCCAACATCCTATTCCTGTTGTGATCATCTCTAGCCTTACGGCCAAGGGATCAGAACTAGCCATCCGGGCGCTAGAACTTGGGGCGGTGGACATTATCCAAAAGAATACGTTAAGCATTGATACCTTTTCTGACAACTCCCAGCGGATCATAGATGTGGTAAAAGCTGCCGGAAAATCCGTGGTACGCAGGAGAGCGCGAGCACGTCAAACTCCAAAGATATTAGCCCCTTCGTCAACTGCCCCGCTTTCCGTTACCAGCAACAAGATCATAGCCATCGGAGCCTCTACCGGGGGTACGGAGGCGATAAGAACCGTGCTGGAGCAAATGCCGATAGACTGCCCGGGTATTATCATCGTACAACACATGCCTGAAATGTTTACACGGTCATTTGCAGAGCGGCTCAACAACCTATGCAAAATAGAAGTAAAAGAAGCCCAAGACGGGGATTCCGTTTTACGTGGGCGCGCGTTGATCGCCCCTGGCAACGAGCATATGGAGCTTCGGCGTAGTGGGGCTAAGTACTACATACGTACCCATAATGGCGAAACGGTGAACCGCCACAGGCCCTCGGTAGATGTACTTTTCCACTCCGCGGCAAAACATGCCGGCCGGAATGCCGTGGGGATCATTATGACCGGTATGGGCGCGGACGGCGCCAAAGGACTGCTGGCGTTGCGACAATCAGGCGCTTATACCCTAGCCCAAGATGAAAAGACCAGCGTGGTGTACGGTATGCCTAAAGAGGCTGTAAAGCTTGGCGCCGTAGATAGAATAGCCCCGCTGAATTCGCTGGTAGAACAAACACTGGCTTCCATTAACTTTAAGATGGCCTGATCAAAAAAGGAGAAACTATTTTTAGACATAATAAAAGTAAATTACCCATCTTATTTTTTGTTTTATGACCTCCACGGCTTTAGCCAAAGACAAACGGTAAACCAGGATAACCGGTGGTATATGTATTTTGCTAATCACAAGGATCACCAATAAATGGCTGATCCATACTGAATACCCATTCCGAGAACCCCAAAATTCCGCTTAAACTGCTCATTTCCAACCTGTCATTACCCGAAACGTCTTAAAAATGTAGTCTAATCGGTCAAAAACACGTTTTACTATCAAAATTAATTCTCAAGGACACCCTACTGATGCCTTATGATGAAAAGATTCTCTTCACCTGGAAAAATCGGATATTTCGTCATGGTATGCTGGCTACACCCGGTTCGGAGAACCTGTACATAGCTTAAGCACGGGTTTAGAAAACCCACGCTAGCTATATTAGTTTGGGAAGCCCCCGCTATATCAAGTTTTCCAAACCTGTGTCGTGTTATCGCATCAATCTCTTAGAGAATCGCCGTTCCCGGGGTTATAAATATATTTCAATAGGAGCTTAATTTATTTTCATGGTCATCGCGCCGGTCGGGTTAGAAAAGAGTCCTATTTTCGATATTATTTCTCGAAAAGTATGATTGAGACCCGGCATTTAAAACTTGTGGATACCGTGGCCCAGGTAGGTTCTTTATCCAAAGCGGCTGACAAGCTGTTTTTGACGCAATCCGCGTTAAGCCATCAGCTCAAAGAGCTTGAAACCTACCTAGGTACGCCCGTATTCTATCGTATCCATAATCAATTGCATTTTACACCGGCGGGAAAGGAGTTTCGTGATTCCGGCAAACAAATTTTAGAGCAATTGGCCCAATTGGAACAGCGCGTTCAACACATGGACCAAGATCCATTAAAAAAGTATATCCATGGGTACTCCCAAGAGGAGACCAAACGACTGAATGATCAAGCCACTACCATATCGGAATTGCTGCATTGGGATTCCCTGTGGGAAGACGGATCCATCATCCTAGAGGCTGGCTGTGGTGTAGGCGCACAGACCCGGATCATTGGTCCCAACAACCCGGGATGCCAATTTACAGCGGTTGACCTCTCTGAAAAATCGCTGGAAAAAGCCAGCAAAACCCTCCTTGACCTCGGTGTTGATAATGTGGAATTCCGGCAAGCTGACGTGCTTAAACTACCTTACGAGGACGAGTCGTTCGACCATATTTTTGTATGTTTCCTATTGGAGCATTTGGCAGAGCCCCAAAAAGCCCTTGACGAACTGAAAAGGGTGCTCAAAAAGCCGGGAACGATCACCGTGATCGAAGGGGACCACGGTTCTGCTTATTTCCATCCGTATAGTGAAACCGCTCATAAAGCTATCCAAGCCCAGGTCTTGTTACAAAAGCAAAATGGAGGGAATGCCAATATCGGCAGGCAGTTATACCCTATGCTTGCCCAGGCTGGGTTCAGCCATGTAAGCGTCAGCCCCCGGCAAGTTTATGTAGACGACTCCAAGCCTAAAATGGTAGAGGGCTTCATTAAAAATACCTTTATAGCCATGATCCGGGGGGTAGCTGACGAAGTGCTTTCCCAAAATATAATTTCCAAAGAAGATATGGAAAATGGCATCCGCGATCTTTACCGAACTGCCCAAGGTGGCGGGTCATTTTGTTACACCTTCTTTAAAGCTACAGGACTACGGGAATAAGGCTTTTTAAAGCAGGTTTTTTACCAGTTATAGGCTATTCGCGTTCCTCGACTGGGGGATTGCTTCTTCCTCCTGCCGTCGTCATCGCAATGACGGGTAGAATGTATTGTTTTGTAAGTAAACTAAAGTAACGCGAGTTTTGCGTTAATCAACCCAACTAGAATACTTCACTTCAATGCAAGGTATTGAAAACCAGCTTTTAACCGCAGAGGACACGGTGAATACGCGGAGGACACGGAGTAATCCCTGTGACTCTCGGCGGTCTTCCCTGCTTTCTCCGCGGTTAAACCATGGACTACTTGGCAATTAACCCCAAAACTCACGTTAAAATAGCATCCTAGAGACCGCTACGGTCACTGGGATAAGACTACCCTGTATCTCTTTTACTCGCTATTTTCCTTAGGTTAAGGATCGGGATGACACTTTCTCCTAAACTCCAGCATCAATTGTTTATCTGCTAGTTCTTGCCCGGAATGATGGCCCAACTCGGCCAAGGTCCCTAAAACAGATACTTCCAGCCCGTACAAATGAGCCAGCTTTTGGTAAAACTTAACCGATCTAAACACGATTGGGAACTCCTCCCACTTATCATCCGGGTGGGATTCAACATTCACATTAGCATAGCAAGCCCCGGTCCCGGATAAGTTAAGGCTAACGAATTCCAGGCATTGCTCGCAAATAGCATCGTCCAAGTGAATAAGAACTGAAAACGCTAACATATATTCGAATCGATGTTCAAATTGAAGGTCCCGGAAATATGAAAACAAGACCAGGCTAGGTTTTTTATGCTCTAACCCACTCAATGTTAGCTCCTTTTGGCCTTCCCGAAGAACATTCTCCCTTACATCAATTCCAAAATAATTAGCTTCATCCAAGAATTGTATGAAGGGGATCCCGCCCCTCATGGTCCCGCAGCCTATATCTAACAAGCGGTCTGTGGGTTTTAAACCTCGTGTTTGCAAGAAGTCAAATTGAAACTGCCGCTTCATTTTCCATAGGTGCCCCGGTCCTACCAAAGTATGTCGTTTTTCTTGCCGGCTCCTTAAAAGTGAGCGGATCTTACCTTTGATCTTGTTTAAAATCCCTGTTGGGTCGGTCATTATTTTCTTGATGCTATGCTTGTGTTCTCACAGTGTTTAGGACAGAAAGAGCCATTGCGCCATGCTGGATTTGTACCTGCACAGGTCGAATTGGCCTCCTTTAACTGGTCTATGAGGTTAAGCCTGCCACTCGTATAAGCAACAGGCTAAATGTATTGGTTTTGAGCGGAATAGTAAACCTTTCATGAAAAGTCTTGTTAAATTTTCGGATGAGGTGATGAAATGGCAAATTAAAAGAGGCTGAAGAGGGTATTTGCATTTGTTTAATTTGGACAGCAAAATCGTGCAAAGCATTGTTTTAGTCGATATCCATCAACTTTTCAAAGATGGCATAAAGGCCCACCTAGAGAATAGGCATGATCTTAAGATCATTGGAGATACTTGCCTGGTGGATAAGGCCATTGAAATGATCGATACTTTGCAGCCTGACATCGCCGTAGTCGACCTATTCCTAGGGGAGGAAAGTGGCATTGACATTTTAAAGCATTACACCGAAAACATATGCAATACTAGGATAATTGTCTTGAGCACCTTCAATGATCCCTCCTACCTTGATCAGTGTTTAGAATACGAGATACACGCCTTTATCCTCAAGAGCGACAGTGCCAAAGAACTCCTAACAGCTTTTGAGAAAGTAGCGGCGGGAGAGTTCTATCTCAGTCATAAGATCACCGGTAAGATCGTAGATCGTCTTGTGCGACGTAAGTCGTCCGAAACAGCGCCTAGTGATATGAAGATCACAAAGCGAGAGATTGAAGTGCTGAATCAAATCAAAATTGGCCTTTCTACGACCCAGATTGCCGGGAGATTACACATCAGTCGCCGTACCGTAGAGACCCACCGTACGAACTTGTTCAAAAAACTTATCGTAAAAAATTCGATCGAATTGATCAATAAAGCCAAACACCTGTCTATCATTGATTGAGAGATGCCCGGGTCAATGGCGATCGTAACTTTGAAAACAAAGGGCGGTTCGTTGCCATAGTAAATCAAAAAAGCTTACTTGCATAAAGTGAAATACCAAACAGGTTTTAAAACCTTTGTAGAAAACAGTTCATCATGATCAAGCCAAAATGGCCTGCTGATATCCAACAGTTCCTCGAGGAGCTACCGGCTGAAAGGGCACCGGAAGTAGAGCAATTATTAGCACTCATGCATAACGTGACTGGCGAATCCCCAAAGCTTTGGCGTGGGGGAATGATCGGCTTCGGTACCTATCACTATAAATATGATTCCGGCAGGGAAGGTGAATGGTTCCTCACCGGGTTTGGTGTTAGGAAGGACACCCTATCCATTTATATTACCTCGGGATTTGATATGCATAAAGCTGTGATGGAAAGTTTAGGCAAATACAAGACCGGTAAATCTTGCCTATACGTGAAAGGCCTCCAGGATATTGATCTAACACAACTCGAAACGCTCATTGAAAATTCCGTAAAACATATGAAAGGTATCCATAGTGCCCAATGACCATAATCTTTAATTTTTATTTGCGCGTTTAGCATAGCCTCCGCCCAAAAGTTAGCTATCAGAAAAGTGCCGGTCATACAGGAGGTAATAGGTGAACGCATACCGGTCCTGGACGGTTTTAGACGAGGCAAGGCAAACTTGTCCTTACCAAGTGGCGTATGGAGGGGAGACATCCAGGAACAGCGCGGCACATTTGAAGCCTGCGGGCAAGCGGCCTGTAGGGGCTGGACTGTGAGTTTTGCGCGGAAAATGGTCTTGGTTGCTGGTGCCCTTTTATATGATCATGGGTCACAAACGAGAACGCCCGGATTACAAATCCTATTGCCTCGATAAGTACGCATTACGTTGCGCTAAATGCGCAATAGGTGAAAGCATTGAAAACTCAAGTGGCGTATGGAGGGGAGACCTCCAGGAACAGCGCGGCCCATTTGAGGCTTGTGGGTAAGCGGCCTATAGGTGCTGGGCAGTGCGTTTCGAGGGGAAAATGGGCTTTGTTCCTGGCGCCCTTTTCTTTTGTTTCGTTTTCTTTTGGGCGCGCAAAAGAAAATGAAAACTGGACTTAGAACC
>JANQLQ010000235.1 GCA_028280565.1 Fulvivirga sp. | reverse complement strand
CTAGTGTCGTGTCAAGCCTCAACTGACGTGTAGAATTAAACAATGAACTCTATTTGCCAAGTTGGGAAGTTCTCGACAAGTTAGCAATAGGCAAAGGGCAGTAGGCAAAATAGAGGGTTGCCGACTGTTTACTGCCGACTGCCGACTTTAGGAACGAGACCGAAAAAAATAGATTGAACGTCAATTGAAATGTGACACGACACTAGTCTTCAACCCTCCCTATCTTCCGCATCCTTAGCCAATACGCCCGTAACCCCTTGCGAAACATTCAAGATATGATCTCCCACCCGCTCTACAAGATTGTACAGGTCATCATAGATCAACGCACTCAGCAGCTGGTATTGACCTTGTTCCAGGTTTTTAAGATGTCTTTTTCGCAAAGCGTCACGGAAATCGTTGATCTCCTTTTCTTTTGCCAATGCCTCGGATAAGTCCACCTGGGTGTATTCCTTATCCAAGTTTTTATTCATGATCTCGAAAGCCTCATCCACTAATTTTAACATGGACAGTAAGTCCTGCACCTGGTCTTTTTCAAACCAAGCCTCACTTTCATTTTTTTCTTCTATGGCCAATGACATTTGGAAGAAGAGGTCGCCCATTTTTTCAAGATCACTGGATACAGACAGCATGCCCCGGAGCCTTAGTGAACCTTCTGAGCCCAAGTTATCACCGGAAAGTTTAGACAAATAATCGGCGATCTCAAGCTCAACCCGGTCCGTGATCTCCTCGTACTTTTTGATCCTTTTTAGGAGCGCGGAGCGTTTTTTCAGCTTTTTCTTCTCTATCAGTACCTGGATAAATCCTGACATCCTGGACGTGATCTTCCCAAACTTGGCTACCTCTTTGGCGGCCTCCTGTAAGGAAACCTCCGGGGTTTTCATCAGCCGATCGCTAATGTACTCTAAACGAAATTCATTTTCTTCCCCCTTGATAGGTACCATTTTAGTGACCACCGAAGCAATGAATTTGACAAAACCTATCAGCGCGACCGTGTTGATGATATTGAAGGTAGTGTGAAAAATGGACAGACCTATAGGGATAGCCTCTGCGCTTTGATAGGGCGAATTATTATACGCATCCGTCATATAATTATCAATAGCTCCCAAAAACACGGGGAAAAGGATCATCATCCAAGTAACACCGAAAATATTAAAAATAAAATGGGCCAAAGCGGCCCGTTTTGCATACGTGTTAGCGACCAAGGCCGCTAGGTTAGCCGTAATGGTAGTGCCTATATTTTCACCCAGTACCATAGAAGCAGCTATGTCAAAAGATATCCAACCCTGGTTGGCCATTAAAATAGTGATGGCCATGGTAGCGCTGGAAGACTGAACTACGATAGTAAGTACAGTGCCTATGCCCACGAATATTAAAGTGGAAATGATGCCCAAGTCTGTATAACTAGCCAAAAATTCCAGCATTTGAGGGTTAGACTTAATATCAGGCACAGAAGATTTCAATGCCTCTAAGCCCATAAATAAAAGGGCGAAACCCACGATCACTTCTCCCCAGGAACGGATTTTATTCCTGGAAGAAAAGAGCAACGGAAACCCGAAGGCAATTATTGGCAATGCCGCTGCCGCAATCTTGACCTTTAATCCAAGGATGGAAATGATCCAAGCCGTAATAGTAGTACCAATGTTCGCCCCCATGATCACGCCTATGGCTTGAACCAGTGAGAGCAAACCGGCATTGACAAAACTCACGACCATAACCGTAGTGGCCGAAGAAGATTGTACTAAGCTTGTAAGAAGAAAACCTGTTAGTGCCCCTGAGAATCGATTAGAGGTCATTATACTAAGGATCTGCCGCATTCTCGCACCAGCCACCTTCTGGATGCCCTCACTCATGATCTTCATGCCGTAGATAAAAAAACCTAAAGAGCCGACCAGGGTAAGAGCATCAAATATGCCAAAGTCCATTTAATACCAGGATGTTAAGCCTTTTTTTTAAGGGCGTAAAAGTAATTTAACTACCATTCAATCAATTCAAACAACATATTAACTTTATGTTAACTCAAATTAAAAACACAGGTTTATTACTGGCAATAAGTCATTATTTTTTGATTAAGAAAACTTAAAGATAGATTTTTGTTAACAATAGCTTTACATCAGTAATATTAAATTCATTTCTTTAAGCTCTAAATTCGCAGCTTCTCAAAGCAGACATATCATTGACGAAAACCAACAATAAGAATAAGGAAATATTCCAAGCTGCGCTGCTTGTGTTGTTTTTCATTTTTGTCTTCTTGTTTTCAGTGGATCTTATGGGAGAGGCTTTTAAGCATCTTGGAAGAAATGCAGCCCAATCCCTGATCTACGCTACTACTAATCCCTTTATTGGTCTTTTTATAGGCCTCTTGATCACCGCTATTATTCAAAGTAGTTCTACGAGTACTTCTATGGTAGTCGCCATGGTGGCATCAGGGTCAATCACCATGGCTGATGCCGTACCTATGATCATGGGAGCAAATATTGGCACTACCCTCACCAGTACGATTGTCTCGTTAGGATTCATCACCAAAAAAAACGAATTCAGGAAAGCGATCGCGGGGGGTACGGTTCACGATTTTTTTAACATCCTGACGGTGCTACTGTTGTTTCCGCTGGAGTTTTACTATGGGCTCGTATCTTCGTCGGCACAGAAGATCACCGAGTTTTTGATCCCTTCACAAAGCCAAGATGGCGTAGAAGACTTTGGGTTTGCTCTTTTCGATGTCATCCCGTTAACTAATTTCTTGATCAAGCTGATCGATAACGGTTTGGTAAGTATCATTTTATCCTTCTTATTACTCTTTGGAAGCATTAAAGTACTCTCCAGGATCATCACTAAAATACTGATCGGCGAATCCCAAGGAAAGCTGAGAGAATTCATCTTCAGTAATCCTTACAAATCGTTTACTTGGGGCGCAATACTCACAGCAGCGGTGCAATCCAGCTCCATCACTACTTCGCTAGTGGTCCCATTTGTGGCTAAAGGTAAGATCAGGCTGCAAAGCGCTACACCCTTTATTATGGGTGCGAACATTGGTACCACGATCACAGCATTTATCGCCGTATTAATTGAATCCAGCATGGCCATGGGTATTGCCGTTACACACCTGCTTTTTAACCTGGTAGGGGTGATCGTTTTCCTGCCCTTCCGCCAGCTTCGAAACATCCCTATCAAGCTCGCTTATAACTTTGGGGCCTTAACCATGAACTACCGCCTGGTAGGGATCTCCTATATTTTATTCACTTTTTTCATTATACCTTTTGCCCTGATCTATTTTAACAAGAACGCGAGTGTGGCAAAAGAGCTAACGTACACGCTGAGTTCCAATACAGGAACTTCACAAAGGAAAGTACTAAATATTGTTACACCTGACAGGCGATATGGAGCGCCATGGAGCATAAATCCCCATTCTACCAGCGGCAGCGATGATATATTTAACATCTACAGGAGGAATGATGTACTTTTTATTAATAACAAGATATACCTGATCAAGCAAAAAGGATTTTGTTGGGATGACCAAGAGCCCCTAGGAAAGTATAGCATGTGTGTGGAGGAGATCCTCCCCCATTGGGGAAATGGATATTTTTCTTTTGATTCCGTTTATATTTTTAGAAAGTCCTATTACCAACCTATCGATCCGGACTCTTCATATTTCAGGTATTTCATCAGCATAGAAGATAAAATGCTGGTAAAAACCGAAAAGCTGAATTACCAGCATGACATCGAGTTCATCGAAGAGCTTACAGACATCCAAGCCCAATGAGATGGGGAAGATCTCCCAACCTGGGCTCGATCGTTGTTTATCAGTTTGGTGTTACCCAGGGCAGTTTTGGCTCGTATTCTTGGTGACCCTTGGTGCATTTGCATCTAGTGGCCGGGGAAGCTTCGCCACCAAGGCACCAAAGCTCAAAGAATCACAAAGGGATCTTCTTTACGATTTAACCTAGCCTTATTTTTAGATCGAACTCACGTTCCCATGTTTTTTCCTACCCACCCGGTTGGGTAGAATCATATTTCCTTGTTCATTTGCTATCTTTATTCAAATTTGTACTTTATGGCCGAAAGAAAAGGCTTCTTTAATTTTCTAAAGCTAGATAATATCATCGAGCATTTCACGGCGCTGATGGAATCCAGGATAACGATCGCAAAAATCGAATTTAAGGAAGAAATGGCCCATATCCTCTCCAGGGGGTTGGTTTCTTTTTTGATGGTTTTCATGGGCATACTCTGCTTCCTTTTTTTGAACGTTGCGTTGGCATTGATCCTAGGGGGTGTATTAGGAAATACTTCTTATGGTTTTTTGTTGATCTCGGGTTTTTACCTGGTCATATTTGTTATACTTTTTCTCTTCAAAGACCAGCTGGGATTACACCAGTACTTTGAGAAAAAGTTGAGCCAATTGTTAAGACTGAAAAAGTAAGGGTAGCATGGATACAGGGCAGGAAATAGAAAAACTCAAAATAATCTCTGACCAGCATAAGCGCGCCATAGAGACGGAACTCAAAGATCTAATAGAACAATCTAAAAAAATAGTAGTAAGGATATTACTCATTGGAGGAGGCTTAGCTTTGGCCTACCTATTGGTTAAGGCATTTGTCAAGGGTGAAGAACGGGGAACATCGATAAAACCCCGGGAGGAAAATACCCCCTCTACATTTTCGGAAATACGGAACTTTGTCTTAGCAGAGTTGGCAACCTTTCTGCTAACATTGGCGAAGGAGAAACTTACGGAATATTTAGAAGAGACTAAACCGGGGATACATGCAACAAATACTGAAGACGCTTAACGAAAGAAAAACGAGAGGCCAAAAATCATTGGCGGTGCTTATTGACCCCGACAAAGTGGATGATCTTTCATCACTTACACAACTCTTGCTTGTGGCCAAAGAGTGTTATGTTGATTTTTTCTTCGTCGGTGGCAGCTTGATCACCAATAATAACCTTTCGCAGGTAGTAAGAACGATCAAAGGCAATACAGAAATACCCGTGGTGTTGTTTCCTGGTAATACGATGCAGATCGATATCCAGGCCGATGCTATCTTATTCCTAAGCCTGATATCTGGCAGGAACCCGGACTTACTTATAGGGCAGCACGTGATATCAGCGCCTATTCTAAAAGGTAGTTCATTAGAGATCTTACCCACTGGCTATATGCTGGTGAACTCTGAGAGCACCTCTGCGGCCTCGTACATGAGCAATACTCGCCCCATACCTCCTGACAAGGATTCTGTAGCTGCTTGCACAGCTATGGCAGGAGAAATGCTAGGCCTACAATTGATCTACATGGACGCAGGAAGTGGATCCAAAAAGACAATACCTTCAAGAATGATCAGTAAAGTAAGAAAATCTGTTGACCTTCCCCTAGTCATAGGCGGTGGGATCAACTCGGCAGAAAAGGCAAAGTTTGCGCTAGAAGCAGGAGCTGACATGATCGTGGTAGGGAATGCTATAGAAAAAAACCCCAATCTGTTGATCGAGGTTTCTGAAAAGATTTATGATTTCAACCGTTCATTAAACGTTCATTAGCGTTTCGCGTTTACGCATTTTACCTGCAGGTATTCCATACATCATCTTGAAGCGTCGACAGAAATAGGCTGTATCTTTATAGCCACAAGCCCTGCCAATATCACGGATACTCATTTTTGACGTACGCAATAGCTTTACAGCATGTTCCATTCGCTGGTATTCAATGTAATCCTGCGGGTTGATACCTGTAAGTGTTTTAAAATACTGACCTACATAGTCTTCGGAAACTTCTGCTACTTCGGAAAGTACCTTGTTCGTTAGCTCGCCACCGAGATTTTCTTTGATATACTTAAATACCGTGATCAACCTAGGATCTTTGAAGTAAGTGCTGTTGGTAGCCATTTGCTCCACGAACATCCTGTTATCAATGATATGACGGATGGATTCTATCACGAGTGACTCCGTCTTTATCTTGATCGACCGTTGATTTCCCTCTTTCTTTTCGATCTCCTCCATGATAACATCATAGATCAAGTTATTGATCCTCGTGTTTTCCATAGAGAACGCAGGAATATCCAGCGCCGTAAAGAAATTGACTGTATCAAACACCTTGGTGTCGAAAGAAACCATGCTAAAATCAGCTGCCAAGCTACCACTGATCTCATGCAAGTTGGTAGTCCTGAAGTATTCTGCTTGCTTAAACCCAAACTCATCTATACTAAGTTGAGTAGTTTTTTCGTTTACTTCTCCAAAGTGCAGGGGACAGCTGCGATTCGCAGGAACAAACAAGGCATGACCTTCTTTAAGCAGCTCTTTGTTCTTGCCAAAGTAGACAAACCCCTTTTTCAGGATGATAATGATATTTTCAGTGTCTTTAAAATCCTTTATGCTAAAGGGATTTGTTACCTTAACATTATTTGACTTGACATACTTAATTCCTAAGGATTCAATTATTTTGTTGTAATCTTCCATTAACCTAATGTATTAAACTAATAGGCAAATTTAAAAAGAAACAACAAACTTACATGCACTATTCTAAGAAAAGTATGATTTTTTCCAGAAACGGTTTATTTACTCTTTAAGTAGCTCCCTGGCGATAACAATCTTCTGAATTTCGGAGGTTCCTTCGTAGATCTGGGTGATCTTAGCATCTCGCATCAATCTTTCCACGTGATACTCTTTCACATATCCATACCCCCCATGGACCTGTACAGCCTCTACGGTTACATCCATAGCCACCTGGGAAGCAAACAGTTTTGCCATGGCGCTAGCGGTGGCGTAAGGCTTCTTTTGGTCTTTTAAGCTTGCCGCCTGCAGGCATAAAAGCCGTGCTGCATCAATCTGGGTGGCCATATCTGCCAGTTTAAACTGGATAGCCTGGTGATGGGAGATCTCCTTTCCAAAAGCTTTTCTTTCTTTAGAATACTTCAGCGCCAGCTCGTAGGCGCCGGAAGCAATCCCTAGGGCTTGGGCAGCTATGCCTATCCTGCCCCCATTAAGACTAGCCATGGCAAAATTAAACCCGAAACCATCTTCACCGATCCTGTTTTCTTTCGGCACTTTTACATCACTGAACATCAAAGAATGGGTATCCGAGCCCCTTATACCCAGTTTGTCTTCTTTCTTGCCTATGGTAAACCCATCCATATCTTTCTCGACGATCAGCGCATTGATCCCTTTATGTTTCTTAGACACATCGGTTTGGGCCATCACGATATAAGCACCTGCACTATTGCCATTGGTGATCCAGTTTTTAGTGCCGTTCAAAAGATAGTGATCCCCTTTGTCCTCGGCAATGGTCCGCTGGCTTGTAGCATCTGAACCTGCCTCCGGCTCAGAAAGACAGAAGGCACCGATGATCTCCCCCGTAGCAAGTTTAGTAAGGTATCGTTGTTTTTGATCTTCGCTACCGTAAGTTTCCAATCCCCAGCATACTAAAGAATTATTGACCGACATAGCCACTGATGCGGAAGCATCAATTTTTGATATTTCTTCCATTGCCAATACATAGGAAACAGTATCCATACCTCCTCCATTGTATTTCGGATCCACCATCATTCCCATAAAACCGAGCTCCCCCATTTTTTTGATTTGGTCTGCAGGGAACTGCTGCTTTTCGTCTCTTTCAATTACACCCGGGAGCAACTCGGTCGTGGCAAAATCTCTCGCCGCAGTTTTCACGGACTGCTGCTCTTCACTCAATTCGAAATTCATACGTTAAAAAACTTATTTATGCATAAAAAAAGGACTTACAAACGTTTGCAAGTCCCCAAAAATACAATTTCCTATGTATTTAAGTTTAATCGCGGCTGCCCAAAAACATACTGATGTAGTATAGCAGTGTCACCAATGATCCTATCGCCGCCACTACGTAGGTCATGGCCGCCCATTTCAAAGAGTCTTTTGCCATATCGTACTCCCCACTGTCTACAATATTGCGCTGTTTTACCCATGCCAATGCCCGCTTGCTGGCATCGAATTCCACGGGCAGGGTTACAAATGAAAACAGTGTGATGACACCATAAGCACCAATAATGGTGATCAGCACGAGGTCAATCGGGAATGCGCTAAAAAGGAACATCCCCCCGAAAAGCATCACCATCATGATCACATTCAATATCTTCGCGCTTATATTTTGAAGCGGTACCATAGCAGTTCTGAACTCTAACATGCTGTAGGCTGTGGCATGTTGTACAGCGTGGCCGCATTCGTGTGAGGCCACGGCGGCGGCGGCAGCATTCCTGCCGTGGTAGACATCTTCACTAAGATTTACCGTTTTATTCACGGGGTTGTAATGATCCGTAAGTTGGCCCGGCACGGCCGTCACTTTTACATCATGGATACCGTGGTCTGCCAACATGAGCTGTGCTATTTCAGCCCCTGAAAGGTCCTTATTCAAAGGTATCCTTGAGTACTTTCTAAATTTACTTTTTAGCCTTGAGCTCACCGCAAAACTGATGATCCCAAATACAATGATTATAATCCAAATCCCCATAGTTGTTACTTTTTTAGAGTTTTTTGATTTTACTGATAATGTTTGAGGTAGAGAACCCGGAAACAAACTCTATCGTTTCCACCTTACCCCCATTTTTGATAACAATATCTGCACCAACAATATTTTCTGCCAAATAGTCACTCCCTTTTACGAGAATATCAGGCGTGAGTTCCTTGATCAATTCATAAGGGGTATCTTCAGAGAATAACACAACTGCGTCTACAAAAGTTAGCGCTGCCAGTACCCTGGCCCTGGATATTTCGTCATTGATCGGCCGGTCCTTGCCTTTTAAGGTCCGTACCGAATCATCCGTGTTAAGCCCAACGATGAGACGATCACCTAAGTGCCGCGCTTTTTCCAGGTAATCAACGTGCCCGACGTGTACTATATCAAAGCATCCATTAGTAAAGACCACCTTTTCCCTGTCAGAATGCCATGCTTTGACCTTTTCCCTTACCTGGTCACGAAGGAGTATTTTATCCGAGGTTTTTCCGTTTGCTTCCATAATATTGACTGAGTAGCATGGATAAGGCGCCGAATAATATGATAATTATGGTCTGCCATCCATGTAATATAAAGGTATAGGCTACAGCTATATCTTGCTCAAGGCCATAGAGTATCACCAATCCGAGTGGCACGAGTACATGGTAACTCCCCGCACCACCCGGAAGAGGTATTGCCACGGCAATCCCCCCAATAACGAAGATGGTCAGTGCCGCCAGCAGGCCTATGTGTTCCGTTTCAGGAAAGGCCATAAGTATAAAATAGCTCATCAGGTAGTACAACAGCCATATAAACACGGAATGGAAAATAAACAATCCTTTATTTTCCAGCCTGAAAATGACCAGGACACCACTTTTTATTCCTTTGAAAACATTCCTCGACTTTGACAGCACCCGCAAGGCAAAAAACCTTCTTGTCTTATAGATATAGAATATGATAAAAAAAACGCCCAGCAAGAATAGCCCTACCCCCAAAAATATGAACGCAGGCAATCCTCCTCCTTGGGAGGCATCTTGCTCCATGTTAATGTTTTCGAAAAAGAAGATCAATTGTTCTAACTGTATCAAAAAAGATACGCCGATCAGTACGAGTAAAAAAAGGAGATCGATCACGCGCTCGGCCACCACCGTACCCAATGATACGTCAACCGGGGTTTTATTGAGCCTGTACAAGGTATAGCATCGTGATACCTCGCCTCCTCTCGGGATGGCCAGGTTAATGAAATACCCTACCATCACGGAAATGAATCCGTCTTTCAGTGATAGGCGATGCCCCAAGGGGCTTAGTAGTATTTTCCAACGCTCGGCACGGATCACATGGCTGAGTACTGCTGCTACAGCCGATAACATGAGGTAGAATTTATCAGCGGTATTCCAGGCATTGACGATGAATTTTAGCTTACTCTCCCCCTCCCCTACTTCGATATTTTGAAAAGAAAGCCACAATAAAAACCCGGTAATGGCCAGCATCACCGAATATTTGAGTACATTCTTGATTTTAGTATTCATGGGTTCAGACGGGAAGCCTGTTGTGTGCGTCAGGGAATATCACCATTGGCTTGAATCGTTTTGCCTCTTCAAATTCCATGGATGCGTAAGATATGATAATAATTATGTCACCTACTTGTGCTTTCCTAGCCGCCGGGCCATTCATGCAGATCATACCACTACCACGCTCACCGGTGATCACGTAGGTTTCTAATCGTTCGCCGTTGTTGATATTGACTACCTGCACTTTTTCCCCCTCGATCAGGTTAGCAGCGTCCATCAGGTCTTCATCTATGGTAATACTTCCCACATAATGTAGCTCTACTTGGGTAAGTCTTACCCTATGGATCTTCGATTTTAGTACTTCAATATTCATTACCTATGATAAGATTATCAATAAGTCTCACCTCCCCCACGTACGCTGCAATGCACAAGGCCACAGGCTCGTTGGCAAAAGTGCTTTGCAGGGGGTTGAGGCTACTGGCATTGACAATTTCAAAATATTCTAACGTAACATCGCTCATACTAAAAAAACCTTCCACTTCCTTTTTGACTTGGTCCGGTGAAACACGCCTGCGGTAAAGGTCATGAGCTATTCCCAATGCTTCGTAAAGCTTGGCAGCCTTTTGCCGTTCGTCCGGGTCCAGGCGTTTATTGCGCGAAGATAACGCTAATCCGTCCGGTTCGCGAATGATCGGCATGCATTTTAACTCTACATCAAAAGAAAAATCTTCTACAAGCCTGCGGATCACCGCGAATTGCTGAAGGTCTTTTTGCCCGAAATAAGCCCTATGAGGCTTTACAATATTAAACAACTTGGCGACCACCATCCCCACCCCATGGAAATGACCGGGACGAAACTGCCCTTCTAAGGTTTTTCCTAGGGGACCAAACCCCAAGGTGATCATTGGCTCTTGCTTGTAGACCTCGTTGGCCGATGGGTGGAAAACGACTTGGCCCTTATAACGCTGCAACATGGCCAGGTCTTCGTCCAATGTGCGCGGGTAATGGGCCAGGTCCCCTGGGTTATTGAACTGTACTGGATTTACAAAGATGGAGGTTACCGTGATGTCATTGTCATCTACAGAACCCTTTACCAACGACAAATGACCTTCATGAAGGGCTCCCATAGTAGGCACGAGACCTATGGTGGCCTGCTCCGCTCTTTTCGCGTCCAAATATGCTCGAAGGGGCTTTATCTCCCTAAATACCTGCATTTAAGATGTTTCCTAAGGGGCCAAATTTATGTTTTTAAAAAAACTTAACGTGGATTAGAGTCAAAATTTTAGTATTTTTGTGGATTAAATTCTGAAAATCAAATCCATACAGATATGTCAAAACTTCGTATTCTATATGTTGCTAGTGAGATCAATCCATTCTTAAAAACCTCTGATGTTGCGGATTTTGTGAGGAAACTGCCCCAGGCGATGCAAGAACGCGGTATGGAGATAAGGATTTTGGTTCCCCGGTTTGGGTTGATAAATGAGAGGAAGAACAGACTACATGAAGTTGTAAGATTATCAGGTATTAATATTGCTGTAGGCGACGAGGAGAAACCTTTGATCATAAAAGTAGCGTCGATACCTAACGCTAAGTTGCAGGTCTATTTTATAGACAATGAAGATTATTTTCACAGGAAGTCTGTTTTCCACGATAAAGAAAATAACTTTTACGAGGACAATGACGAAAGGGCAATATTTTTCTGCAAAGGCGTTATAGAAACCGTAAGAAAGTTAGGATGGACACCAGATATTGTGCACTGTAATGACTGGATGACGAGTTTGATCCCTTTGTATTTGAAAACGACCTACAAAAACGATCCTCTTTTTAAAGAGTCGAAAACCGTATTTACAGTATACAATACCAGTTTTTCACACAAGTTTGATGGTGACCTGATCGAAAAGGTGAAGATGATCGATATCGAAGACAGTATGTTGACCAACTTACAAACCGCTGATTTTAATGGCTTCATCAAATTGGGCATTGAATATTCGGATGCGGTCATTAAAGCGGAAGAGCATCAATCATTGGATGGCCTGTTCGGTGAGTTTGCCGAGGTGAAGAAAGTGGAAACAATTGAAAACAACGAAAATTTTACAGACTCATACTACAATCTATATAATGAACTTGTGGGTTAAGAGACTTGGGTTACTTTTCGTAGTAACCCTTGTGCTTTTTGCGTGTGAAGAGGAAAACACGATAGGTTTACCCCCAGAAGATGACCGGGGGATCTTTTTTGCAGAAATACCGCTACGGGATGTGATCTCCCAAGTATGGGTGGACGACATATTGGCGGACCGTTCTAACCGGCTGATCGCCGGGCAACACGAAGACCCCGAGTTGGGGACCATCACATCTACAGCTTATGCTGATCTAAACCCTACGGCAGGCAGGAACCTTATTGACCCTAGGGATGAAAACATGACATATGAGTTCCACTCCGCTAGTATGTCACTTAGGATTATTGATGCCTTTGGCGACATAGAAAACAACCCCGATGTGGTATTTTCTTTGTACCAGCTCGCCGATACAGTAAATGGGAACATAACGTATGACAATTCTGATTTCATAGAGCTGGGTGAAAAAATCGGGGAATCCGCTTTTACCTACTACGCTGATTCTTTGGACCTTGAATTTTCGGCGAGTTTGGGACTGGACAGTACACTCTTCGATGGGCGAGGCATCTACTTATACACGGCAGACTTCGAACTGGACCAGGTATTCTTCCAGCAGATTTTCGAACGTTACCGGGACGCACTACTGGATACCACAACTTTCGAAAACACTGACTTGAGCAGGGCATTTAATGACATTACCAAAGGTATTGCGGTAGTCGCCGAGTCAGGGAACACTTCTTTGATGTTTGAAGGCGAGGACGTTCGCTCACGTATTACCATAGACTACACGGAAAACGATGGCTCACGTGACACTACACGTACGTTTTTTATGATCACCAATGGCAGCAAAGCGTTTAACCAGATATCACCTAACCGGAACCAAGGATGGACGCTAGAAAAGTTCAGTCCTTTAACGTCATTTTACACCCCGGTGGTATTGGATGATCCTAATGCTTACATTCAATCCGGCGCTAATCTTTTCATGGCCATTGATTTTGCCCCTTTTCGCAATTTTTCGGATACTGCTACGAATGCCACTATCCAAAGAGCTGAACTATTCATTAACTCAGGACCTGCGTTACAAGATCGTAGATTTGATACGCCGCCTATTTTGAACTTTAATATCACTTCGGATGAACAGCTAGCGGCGGGTGAATTTAGTGGCACAAGAGATTCGCGGGCCTTTTTAGGGGAAATGCCGATCGCCAATCGCGCTTTCGACGGTGACTCCGTAAACTTTACAAATATACCCACCTATCTTAACCAGCTTATCCTAGATAGGACTCCATGGGATAAAGTAGTCATAAAAGGGTCAATAGACTCCGATATATCACGGATCGTAATCCCGAAAGACAGTATTTTTTTAAGAGTTTTTTACAGTAAAGCCAACTAATCAAAAATGTGTGGTATTGTAGCATATATCGGGCCTCGCAAGGCCCACGAGGTGATCATAAAAGGCCTCAAAAGATTAGAATATAGAGGGTACGATAGCGCCGGCATCGCGCTGCTTAATGGTAGTCTTAACATATATAAGAAAAAAGGACGCGTAAGTGACCTGGAAAATACGCTTGAAGATGAAAAGCTGGCTAGCCGTGTAGGGATAGGCCATACGCGTTGGGCTACCCATGGCGAACCTAATGATGAAAATGCACACCCTCATTACTCGTTTTCAAAAAACCTGGCGATCATCCATAATGGCATCATAGAAAACTACAGCTCGCTAAAACAGGAGCTCCTGAACAAAGGCTACTCGTTTAAAAGCGAAACGGACTCTGAAGTATTTATCCAATTTATTGAAGATATACAGGTCAACAATGACTGCTCGCTAGAAGAGGCCGTCAGGTTAGCCCTTACCAAGGTTGTAGGTGCCTATGCTATCGTGATCATGTCTAAAGATGATCCCAATATGCTTATAGCGGCTAGGAAAGGGAGCCCGTTGGTAATAGGTATAGGAAAGGATGAATTCTTTTTGGCCTCGGATGCCACTCCCATAATTGAATATACTAACGAAGTAGTTTATCTTAATGACTACGAAATCGCAATCATTGATAACAATGAACTAAGGCTCAAAAACACGCAAGACGTAGCCAGCACGCCTTACATACAGACCTTGGATATGGAGCTTGAAGCCATCGAAAAAGGAGGGTATGAGCACTTTATGCTTAAAGAGATATTTGAGCAGCCGAGGTCGATCAGTGATTGTATGAGAGGCAGGCTAAACGCCAATAAAGGACGGCTGGTGCTCGGGGGCATCCGGGAGTATGCCAATAAGCTAGTTAACGCGGACAGGATCATAATCGTAGCCTGTGGCACCTCTTGGCATGCAGGCCTAGTAGCCGAGTACTTTTTCGAAGAGTTTTGCAGGGTGCCTGTAGAGGTGGAATATGCTTCCGAATTTAGGTATAGAAACCCAATCATCAAAGAAGGCGATGTAATGATCGCAATTTCCCAATCCGGTGAAACTGCCGATACCTTGGCGGCTATTGAGCTAGCCAAATCAAAGGGCGCCATCATCTTCGGGGTATGCAACGTGGTGGGCTCATCCATCGCCCGGGTCTCACATGAGGGAGCTTATACCCATGCCGGTCCGGAAATAGGGGTAGCTTCTACCAAAGCATTTACGGCACAGCTTACGGTACTTTCGATGATAGCCCTCAGGGTAGCCCATAAAAAAGGGACCATAACAGAACGCCGCTACCACGAGTTGCTAGTGGAAATGGAGAATATCCCTTCTAAAGTAGAAAAGGCGCTGGAGCTTGACGCACAGATCAAGCTTGTGGCAGAACGCTTTAAGGATGCCAAAAATTTTCTATACCTAGGCAGGGGCTATAACTTCCCAGTCGCGCTTGAAGGAGCACTAAAACTCAAAGAAATATCTTACATCCACGCTGAGGGTTATCCTGCTGCCGAAATGAAACACGGCCCTATCGCTTTAATAGACGAGGAAATGCCCGTAGTATTCATCGCCACACGGGACAGCTCTTATGATAAGGTAGTCTCTAACATCCAAGAGGTGAAAGCCCGCAAAGGGAAAGTAATTGCGGTAGTAACAGAGGGGGACGCTCTTATTCCTAAAATGGCAGAATTTGTCATTGAAGTACCAAAAACAGACGAGGCCCTCATGCCAATGGTATCCGTGATCCCGCTCCAGCTCCTGTCTTATTACATAGCCGTGATGAGAGACTGTAACGTGGACCAGCCCAGGAACCTAGCCAAATCGGTAACCGTGGAGTAAAGGGGGAATGATCGTGTTTCGCAGGCAGGGGCCTGTTAATGATCTTTGGTACTACCGAGAGTATAGTTGAAAATGCAAGTGGCGTAGGGTGGGAAACATCCAGGAACGGCGTGGCACATTTGAGCCCGGTGGAAGGTGTCCTTTAGGGACTGGACCGTACGTTTTGAATGGAAAATAGGCTTGGTTGTTGGCACCCCTTTCTTTTGTTTCGTTTTCGTTTGGGCAGGCAAAAGAAAATGAAAACTGTGACCCGTCCTAAAATAAGTTTACAGGTTAGACATTAAAATCCTGACTATTGTTTACACCATGGTGATAGTCCTGATCTGGCTTTACAATAGTAGTAT
>JANQLQ010000228.1 GCA_028280565.1 Fulvivirga sp. | reverse complement strand
GATAGCTCCTACATTCGGTGTTTCAGCCACATCCATGCCTGGCAGATGTCCGGTATTGCTGTGATGCCTACCACAGGTGATATGGAAGGGCACCTGGGGATGGAGGCTTATAAGTCAAAATTTAGTCATGATGGAGAGGTCGCTAAACCCGGGTACCACAAGGTGGACTTAGACCGGTACCAGGTGCAGGTAGAACTGACTTCTACTACCCGGGTCGGGTATCATCGATACCAATTCAATGACAAGCAGCCCCGGAACATCCTTTTCGATACAGGTGCCTTCTTAGCGCATGACTCTACTTCCCATTCATCGGTCACGCGAGTTTCCGATACCGAGCTAGAAGGTTTTGCGATCATGGCGCCAACGTTTAGAAGGTCGAAGCCTGTCACCGTTTATTTCGTGGCAAAATTGGACCAGCCATTCGAGAAATTTGGTGCCTGGGAAGAGGGGAAACAACTCCCTAGGGCTGTTATCCAAGTCAGCGGTAAAGATGCCGGGGCTTATGTGCAATTCGGGCCTCAAGTAGAAAAGATCCAAATGAAAGTCGCGATTTCTTACGTCTCCGTGGATAACGCCAGGCTGAATATGGAAACCGAGCTGCCCCACTGGGATTTTGAGCGCGTCAAGCAGGAATCCTTTGATCAGTGGAATAAGCTGCTAGGAAGAATAGCAGTGAAAGGAGGTACAAGCGAGCAACAGGTCAAATTCTACACGGATCTGTGGCGTTCGCTATTGGGCCGCCGCATCGTGAGTGATGTCAATGGACAATACATCGACAACACGGGAGGTCAGCCGGTAGTGCGCCAAGTTACGCTAGATGCCCAAGGTAAACCTTTATTCCCACATCATAACTTTGATGCCCTATGGGGTAGTCATTGGTCTTTGAATATTTTATGGTCCCTTGCCTATCCCGAGATCATGGATGCCTTTTGTAATACTATGGTGGATATGTACCAAAACGGGGGCCTGATCCCGCGTGGACCCTCCGGGGGGAACTATACGTTTGTAATGATCGGGGACCAGTCCGTGCCCTTTTTCGCATCGGCTATTAACAAGGGAATACGCACGTACGACTTGGAGAAAGCTTATGAGGGCCTTAAAAAGAACGCATTTGTTGGAGGAATACGGGATCGAGCGGGCTATGAGCATTATACATCGCTGGGGGGTGGTATGGCTTACTACGTGGAGCGGGGGTATGTGCCTGAAGGTATCGAGAGTAAGGGCATTCACCTCGATGGAGCTTCCATGACCCTAGAGTACGCCTACCAAGATTGGTGCCTGGCACAAATCGCTAAAGCGCTGGGCAAAAAGGAAGATCACCAGTTCTTCATGAAAAGATCCCAAAACTATAAGAACCTATGGAACCCTGCTACCGGCTTCATGCACCCGCGGGAAATGGACGGTAGCTGGATGGAGGACTTTGCACCGGTGGTAGAAGGAGAGTTCGACGCCCGGGGGTTTTGCGAAAGCAATGGTGCGATCTACACCCATTTTGTTCCGCACGATGTCGATGGGCTAGTAGAGTTTGTGGGGGGACAAGAAGAATACGTACAGTTTTTGGACGGGGCTTTTCAAAAAGCCGAGCAAGACTGGCTGAAAGCGGCTAACAAAGTGCATGCGGCTAATTGGGTGGACTATGGCAATCAACCCGGTACCGGTATGGCCCACATGTTCAACAAAGCCGGGGCGCCTTGGCTGTCGCAAAAATGGGTGAGGGCCGTCAAAGAAATTTATGCAGAGACCACCCCCTACGGAGGGTATCATGGCGATGAGGACCAAGGGCAAATGGGCGCCCTCGGGGCTTTGATGGCTATGGGATTGTTTAGCGTGGATGGAAGCGCCTCCTTCGAGCCTTCCTATGAGATCACTTCTCCCATCTTCGATGAAATTGTGATCACGCTCAACGAAGATTATTACCCAGGTGAAAAGTTCATCATACGTACTGAAAACAATGGTCAGAAAAATGTCTACATCCAGTCCGCATCTTTAAACGCCAAAGCATGGAACAGTTACAGGTTGACGCATGAGGCTGTGTCTAACGGGGGCGAATTGGTGTTAACGCTAGGCCCCGAACCTAATAAAGAATGGGGAGTAACCCGGTAGCTGATGGGGGTAGGGAATAAGTATGGCATATTACTACTTTAAGGTAGTATACCTGCTGGTTTTAAGCTTTTGTCCGCCACCCGGCTACCTGGTGAGACACTGATTTGTCTCGTGAATAGAACGATTTACGTCCAATAATACACTTGACCCAGCAAATTTTGAACCTCCTTCGCCCTATACATTGTCAGAATTTGATCCTTCCGGTGCCATGCCCAGCCGAACCCTTACAAAAGAAGAACTCATTACCTACCTCCAATACAGCAGGAAAAAATGTTTTGACCTGGTTTCAACTATGACGGAAGAAATTGCAAATTCCCGTTGGATAAATGATTACAAGAACTATTCAGTTTTCGAAATTTTGCTCTACAATATGCGACATGTACAACATCACACGGCACAACTGAATTTGCTTCTATGACAGGAAACAAATACGGCACCTAAATGGGTTTCAATAGCGAAAATCGAAATGAAATCGAAAAACGAATTGCCCACAATGTTTTTGTGCCTGCTCGGAGTCTAAGCCGTGGGGCTACTTCTCTATATGGTCCATCATACTTATAGGATTAAACTATTGTTACGAAAGAGACCGAGCGGAAGTGTAGGAAGCTGCTAATTATTCGGAAAACACCAGGAGCCTGTTAGGCAATTATAGTAAGGATCGGTGTTTGTATGTCGTTGTGAAAGTATAATGATGTATCGTTTATGGGTTCTATCCAGTTACCTTCATGACACATTTTCATTGAATCAATCACAAGGAATTGATGAATTAATTGCATTTTTTTTACGTTATTAGTATTTATATCCTATAAACGTTAAGAAATGCTTTCAAGAATTGCAATAGAGAACTTCAGGTCAATAAAGAATCGAATAGAATTCTCATTTGAGGCAACATCGTTTAAAGAGCACTACAATAACCTTGTTGAATTGAATGGAAAAAAGCTCCTGAAATCATCCGTGATTTATGGGGCAAACGCATCTGGAAAAAGCAATATTCTCATGGCTTTTTCAGCTATTGACTTCCTGGTCCGGGGAAGTGCAAAGCATACGCCAAACGAGGGAATTGGTCCCTATGAGCCCTATTTATTAGACAAAACTTCTAAAAAGAAACCTGTCAAATTTGAACTTGATTTTTACATTGAAGATGTTCTGTACACGCTTTTTTTAGAGTACCGGGACAAAGAAATAACAAGAGAAGAATTAGTATTTCGTCCTAAAAAGCAACCATCGCTCATCTATTCAAGGGTTGGCAACTCTCCGATTAAGTTTGGTGACCACTATAAAGGTGATCGGAAGTCGATTGAAAAAAAGCTACTTCCTAACCAACTTTTCTTGTCCAAGGCTGTCTTGGATAATGTTCAAGTTTTGATACCTGTTTTTAATTTTTTCAAGGAAAAGCTGGCATCATACCCGTTTTTCGAAGATTTTCATGAAAGCAGGACCCAGCATTTATACGCCGAGAGATTGGCAGACACGGATGATATAGAATTTAGTGAAAAATTCAATCGAATAATTTGTGCCCTAGATACTGGTATTACGAAAGTAAAGTCTGAGGTGGTCGACTGGGAAAAAAGCCCGCTTCCCGATGATATTCCTGGTTTAGTGGCTGAACGGATCAAGGATGATTTCAAAATGAAGGTTAGGACCGTACATAAAGTTTTTGAAAATGATGAAGTGGTTGGCGAAACGATGTTTGACAAAAGTGAGGAATCAAAAGGGACGCAAAGTCTATTTATACTCACCGGGATTATCCTGGATGCTTTTGAAGATGGGACCATCCTTATAGTGGATGAATTTGAAAAAAATCTACACCCTCACGTCACAAAATCACTGATCAAGTTATTCCATGATCCCGGAATAAACGATAAAAATGCTCAATTGATTTTTGCAACTCATGATCTTTCACAATTGGACAGTGATATTTTTAGGCGTGATCAAATCTGGTTTGTTGAGAAAAACGAAAAAGGTGAAACTGATTTGTTCAGTATGGCCGATATAAGTGGAGTACGATCAAATATCCCATATGATAAATGGTACGATAGTGGAAAATTTGGAGCGACTCCTATCATAAATGAACTGGAAATGACCTTTTAATAGCAAGATTGAGGCGCAATAGACAGCTAAATCTAAAAATTTTGATCTTGTGCGAAGGAGAAACTGAAAGAAATTATCTTTTAGAGATTAAAAATAAGCTCCCACGTGAAAAACAGCGAGGGATTAAAATTGACGTTGAGCGTTTCAAAAAAAACGACCCCTTAAATCTTGTCAACGAAGCAATAAGAAGAAAACAAAAGGCAAGATATGAAAGTGCGCCCCATGACCATATATGGGTCGTTTTCGATAATGACAACCTTCCAAACAGGAATAAAGCTTTTGATAAGGCAGGGTCTAATTCGATTAAGATTGCTTATTCAAGCTTCAATATTGAGTTTTGGTTTTTGATTCACTTCCAGTATTCAACGCGATCATTTACGAATGGGGATGTGGTTAAGAATTACTTAGAACAAAATTTCATAGCCAACTACGAACCCGGAAAGACTAGATTGCTTCCAAAATTGGAGCACCTTTTCACCAATGCGGTAAACAATGCAGAAAAGTTAAGAAAATACAAACAAGCGGATATTGATTCTGGGGTACCGATATGGGAATTAAACCCCTATTTAACAATAGATAAACTTGTTAAATTTATTTACGAGCTGAAATAAAAGAACCTACCTCGAAACCTGGTCGGAGGTTAAGCGCAGCGGTCCTCCGACCTAATCCTATGAAAGAGCGTCAGCTCGTATTAGGAACAGCAACGCATGCAATAAACTACACATCGCCTCTATTCCTCCAAACAACCTGGACAAGACTTTAATAAGCCTACGTGTTTTAAACAATGAGTTTACTTCGTCTAGAGATTCACCACTTCTTTATAGGACAAAGCAGTCATTTACAAAGAAGCCCGGGCGGATGCCCTAGGCACCCAGGAGCAATATGCCATTAACATGAGCCAGGTTGCAAAATCATTTAAGATGACTTACATCGGCCATCGCTTGGTGAACAAAGCAGTAAGCCCAAGCGCCGGCATTTTTTTCTGCCGGGATCACCACCGCATGCCCCGTACTTTCATAATGTTTCGCGGCGTGCCGATTGGGCGAGGAATCGCAGCAATGAACTTTTCCACAAGTTTGACAGACTCTCAAATGAAGCCAGGTATCTCCTGTTTTTATGCATTCTTCGCAGTAATCGATCCCGGGATTTTTAAGGGATTCGAGGTCAGCAATATGATGACATACATTCTTCTTTAAAGGCATAGTTTTGATCGTTATTTTTCCCGGTTTGATCTCCTATTGATAATTTGTCTTCTAAGCTTATACAGCGTATACTTTTCTTTCCTGGGCTGAAGTATTTTTTTGCCGTAAGCAGTAAAGTATTGATGGTTTTTGAGAAAAAGGAGATTAGTCCTATCCCAGCATTCATCGTCGACCACTTTACCTAACTTCAAGTGCAGTTCTTTTCGTAACTTTTTCCCATTCTCTAAGCAGGCCGGGGTTGATAAATGATAGAGGTCAGCATCGCAAAGGACCTCTTGAAAAAGCCCTTTCGGCTGTTGTGGCATTTTCGTGGCGTGGATACACGCTTCGATGCATTGTACCAGGCACGGGTTTACTTCCTGCGCTGTGAAAAAATGGTGAGCCAGCTTTACGCTTTCTTCTTCATGATCCATGTATTTCACTTTATGGCCCAGGTCATGAAACCACGCTGCAGCCAAAATAATCTTTATTTCCTTTGTAGAAAGCCCGGACATAGAGCCTATTTCCCATACGGCTGCCACCACCTGCTTCGTGTGTTCAAGGTTATGAAATAATAGGTCCCCCGGCAGGTCCTCTAACGCTTGAGTAGCGTAATTTTTTATTGCATTGATCATATGATCACCTATGGAAAAGTTCATATAGTGCAGGCTCCCGGGGAATGAGGTGGACCAAATAGCTGGTTTTTATGGGGATGTGATTTCTTTTCTTTTTCCATTTTAGCGGTTTAAGGTGAGTGTACCGGCTACCGTTGTTCGGTGAAGGGTTCGTTCCTCTTTAGAATTCGTTTCCGTGGCCTGGTGAAAAACGGAATAATTATCACATAACAGCAAGTCTCCCTCTTGCCACCGGTGCGTGTACATTACGGATGGATGGTCCAATATGGGCTGGAAAAGCCCTACAAGTTCATCCACTTTGCCTTTTTCGTTTTCTTCAAAACCTGTAACCGAACGAACAAGCCCCATATTAAGGTAGAGCGCTCTTCTGCCGGTTTTGGGGTGTTCAATCACCAGGTCGTGAAGAATGTTACCTTCATGTATTGTTTTCAGCTTATGGGCTACTTCTAAAAGATGGCCCGGTATTCTTTTATAGGCCTCGTAAGCATTAGCGAACAGGGTATCTCCTCCCGATTGGGGTACCTTGACGAGGTGGAACACAGAAGTAGCAGAAGGAGTAGGCCGAAAAGAGCCATCCTGGTGCCAGTAAAATCCTACATTGGTATGCCCTTCATTTATATCAGTAGACAGCCTGAAAATCTCGGGATAATCTTTAAGCTGTGTGGGACTGTAAGGAAATATTTCTAATTCTCCGAATAGCCTGGTAAACCTCACCTGCTCTTTGGGTGCGAGCACTTTGCCTTTAAAAAGCAACAGCTGGTATCGCTCAAAAGCATCTAACAGCTCCACCCTCATTTCCTTGCTAAATTCGGGGGAGGACAGGTCCATGCCGGTAATAATGGCGCCTAAGTGCGGAGTTAATTCCTCGAGATCAAACTGCTTGTATTTCATATCCCTAGTGTTTTGATTTTTGAAGGATGCCTATACCCATACCCATCATCAGCAAAGGATCCCGATGAATGGATCATCACTTACGGAACAGGTCAAAGTTATGGCTATGTTTCCGCCCTTTGATCGAACTTTTATTCTTAAACCTGGTACTTTTTACGGATTGCCCAGGTTATTTTTCCGGTATTGAAAAGGGGTCATCCCGGTGAGTTTTTTGAAAAACCGTCCAAAATAGGAAGGGTCTTCAAAGTTTAAATGAAAGGCAACTTCGGCAATTGAAATTTGGGTTTGGCGCAGTAAAACTTTGGCCTCGAGCAAGGTCATTTCCTGGATGAGTGAACTCGCTGTTTTACCGATGGTAGCCTTAACCGTATCATTGAGATGATTGGGGGTAACGTTGAGCATTTCAGCATACTCTTTTACTGAAAGGTTTTTATGGAAATGATGACTTACCAAACATTTATATTCGTTGGCCAGCTTAACATGCCTGGGGACCAGGCGGTCTTCTTTGTTAATTATTTCAGAATAAACCCGTTCCAATTCGATCAAAAGGATATTGATATAGGACTGAATGACAGAGTCGTTTTTAAGTTTCTTGCCTTCCAGTTCGTGCAAGATCTTTTTGAAAAGCGGTTCAAGATTTTTGCGGGTCTTTTTACTGGTTTGGAAAAAATGTCGTGCGTCCCATTGAAAAAATGGAAATTGGCTAAGGTTTGTAGTGGAATGACCATTCGTCTTAAAAAAATCTGCTGTAAAGAGTAATGAATATCCTTCTACATCCACTGAGGGTTCATCCCAGCACTTGATCATTCCTGGGCTGGAAAAGATCAAAGCATTTTCTTCCGCATGAAAATATTGAAGATTAGCCATATGATTCACAGCTCCCTTAGTCAATAGCAAAACACAGTAATAAGAACCCCTGTGCGGACTTAGCATTTCTTTACCAAAAGTCGGCCTTTGCAACTGCACCTGCACATCCGCCTTGTCTAACTCAAGAATGGATGAGATATCATGATAGGGTGTCGCTTTGAGCTTTTTTGTCTTCAATTTTTTTGATGTCGAATGAGTCAAACTTTAACCCAGCCTGGTCCAAGGTCAAACACGCCTGGTCCAAGGTTAAGCGCAGCGGTCCCCCGACCTAATCCTATGAAAGAGCGTCCGCTCGTACTAGACTAAGTAACGTATTTTATAAATCATTCCCATCTTTTATTCAACTAAATGACCGTATTGTAAATCTGTGCATTTGTAAGCAACTGACTTATTTTTTCATGAATGATCCATCACTTTTTTATAAGGGCAAGTAGTTACGATACAAAGAAACCGGGGCGGAATCTTTACTTCTTAACCTGGACTCGATAATCATTTATCACTTGGATGTTATCCGGGGTAGTTTTGGCGAGTAAACTGGGGGTGCCTTCGTGCATTTGTGCCTCTTGGTGGCGGAGCTTCCCTAGTCATCAAGGCACTAAAGCTCAAAGCATCACCAAGAGATCTTCTTTACTATTTGATCCATCCTTATTTTCTTATGGAACCCGTCTTCTTAAGAAGGATCATAATTACCCGGTTTCAAACCATGACCCCATAGAGGGAAACCTCTATTGTGATGACAGCATCCCTCCTCTAAATTTATCATAAAACAAATAACCATAATACTTAATCTCTAAAACTCATATTATGGAACAAAACCCAAAACAAATTAAAGTTACTGTCATGCAAAAGCTCATGAACCACCTTGCACGTGGCATAGCTTTTCTGCTGGCGCTGCTATGTTTTTCTTGTCACACGGAAGAGTTTGACGAGTATGTGTCCTTGCAAGAGGACTCAAACACAGGAATGGGCGCCGGTGCAACTTCAAACGCGGAAGTGGATGTACTGATCTCCGAAGGACTCAAAGTGTTTAGAAAAGAAGGAATAATACAAGAAGGTGCGGCATGTGCCAATTGTCATGCTCCTGATGGATTGGATATTGCGTATTTTAACTTTTCCGAGCGTGATATTAAAAGGAGGATAGAACCACATTTGACCAGCCCGGCGGATATGGATGCTATCTTAGGGCTGATACGCGGGTTAAAAGAAAAATACAGCTTTGATCATAAAGATCCTATGGTGGATAGACCCTTCCAGCCCAAAGGATATGTACTCGCGGGGAACACCCCACAGGAACGCGACCTTACCTTTGGCAGGCAATTGGTGGATATGAACTTTAGGTTTGCTAATATCCCGATCCTGGATAAAGAAGAAGCCATGCGACAAAAACAGGAGTGGTTAGGGGTTAACCCACGGGATATTGCCATAGGGATACCGCTCAATCGCTGGAGTGAAGATCCGCATAAAGGCGATGAACATGCAACAATAGCGGACTGGCTGCCTGATCTGCCACGATTGCCGAAAAGTGACACCTGGTACGCGATACAAGATGAGTATTTGGCAGACCCGACCGATGAGAATTTGATCCGTATGTTAGATGCGGTGGATGATCATACCTTCCAAAATTTTAGTGGCAATGGCCGTAAACTAATGACCGATAAATACAAGTCGGTGCTGGCGGCACAGCACATCTTCCGCGAGGAGGTGAGTGGCCGGCGATACTTTGTAGACCGGCCTAGCGTGGCATTTTACCCGGCAGCTGGGGTAGGACGTGATAATACGATCAACGACGTATGGCAGGTGGGAGATTTTGCGCGGATCTTCGAGAGGAGAACCGTTAGCTTACCGGGTGATGTGCAAGAGAGGATCTCTCCCAATTCTACGATGCGGAAGGAACTACGGAAGATCCGGGTGCCCTGGTTCTGGAGCGGATGGCTGTTTGATACTTCGTTACGAAAAAGCTGCTGTGGCTCCACCCGTACGGGAGAATACTTTACCCGGTTTCTCAACGAAGATTTCCGGACCAAAGGCTACGGAAGATCAGGATATTCCCTCCATAATGTGTATATGATCACTAAAAAGATCGTGACCGATAACTTTGACCCTTCGGTAACCATGGAAAGGGAGGTTATTCCCAATTCTGAATTCCCACCTAAGATCAAATACACCAATTTTAATCGCTATGACCGCGATTGGCAGTGGGGCCCTGAAAGTCACGAAACAGAACGCGCAGCGTTGTATGATTTTATGGTCGGGAATAGCTATCGTCTTATGATGTACCTGATGCAGGATGAGATCTTAACAAAAGGATTTCCCGAAGATAAGTATTCAGGCAGGGTGGACGATTGGTTAGACGAATTAGAAAAGATGAAAAAATTCTTTTCCCAGCGACCTACAGAGTATTATAACTTTAATATGGAATTGTACAGGGATACAAAAAATTTGATCCTCTCGTATCGATAGAAATTATGGTGGTCAGGTTGTTTTACTACGTTTTAGCCGGTAGCCTCGTGGGGAGGTTACTGGTTAAAACTTTTTTACTATTCTAACCCGGAAAACGGTGATTTGGACCCTTTAAAAGGGTTGGCGTACTCTAAAGCAGTATGATCAGGGCCCGGGATTTTTAAGCCATATAGAGGATAACCTCTATTGCGCCATATCCTTAACCCTATTAGTTTACCCGTGATTTTCGTTTTGGTGGATCTCTGCCATACTAGGAAGAAAGTACAAATAACCTTGATAACCATGAAATTCTACGTTGACTACTGCTCTACCTTTAAAAAACAGGGGTTTAATACCTTAATAAAGGCGTTCTTTTTAGCCGCCTTGTGCCTTGCCCCAAAACCTTTGTCTTCCTCCACAAGCCCGGGAAAGTACTGCGGCCCGCTGCTCGAAGAGAATTTATCATTCGTATATGATCCCGGTATCACTAAAAAAGAAAACCCCTCACATAGCACAACTAGGGAAATAGAAACTGAAAAGTACACCATTAACCAAGAAAACACATGGGGAGAGTTGTTTCTTCTTAGGGTGATCAATGGAAGGGGATCAGGTAATTATAAAGCAGGGGAAGAAATAGACGTCATTGCGGATGATGCTCCCTCCCGTATGCACAGGAATGCCACCGAAGTTGTATTTGACAAATGGATAGGGGATGTAGAATACTTGGAGGATATATGGTCTCCACAGACGGTATTAACGATGCCCGCCAGGGCCGCCACGGTAGAGGCTACCTATAAAGTGGTCACCAAAGAAGCGTTTAGAACACACACCATACCCGGCAAGATCGAGAGTGAGCATTATGATATGGGGGGCATGGGACTATCCTACCGCGATGATGATACCAGGGAGGGTGGCTTTTTATATCGCACACAAGATATGGTAGACCTCGTGGATAAATCAGATGCGAGTAACGGCGTATCCGTGGGTTACTCTCAAAGTGGAGAATGGCTGGATTACACCATATCAGGAGTAAAGCATGGCCTGTATGATATTAAGTTTAGGTATGCTTCTGGTTCCCGTTTTAAATTAGGAGACTTGAAAATTTCCTTGGATGGTCATGAATTGGCCACTTTTACCGACCTGGAACCTACTGCAGGTTGGTATGATTTTACTACGGTGGTGATACGTGATGTCCATGTGAGCGGGGGAAACAATAAAGTCCTGCGCCTGGAGTATGTGAATGGGGGAGGGTTTGACCTGGACGTTGTAGAATTTGTGGACAAAAACTCACCATCTTGTTTGCCCTCCACAAGTGTCTTTACAGCACAACACGGGGTTTATAAACAAAACAGGAAGGTAAGGGATACCAATGTCTTAAGGATCGAGGAAAATAGAAGAAGAAGCTACTTACAATTCGATGTGAGCAACATTTGCGGCGTTATCACCGAGGCCACCCTGTGGTTAAAAAATGAAGGTAGCGAGTGGGGGAGTGGTAGCTTCAAAGTCTATAAAGCAGGGCATAGCCAGTGGAGTAATGCTACGAGGGATGCAAAAAAGCTTCCGGGTAGATCAGGTAGTTTGTTGGATGAATACGAAGATTATAGCATCACGGGAGGCGAGGAGCTAACGTTTGACGTAACCCGGGCAGTGACCAGGAATGGCACAATATCTTTTGTCATCGAGCACAAAAATGGAAACGATATTAAGGTGTATTCCGATAATGTTTCTAACGAATTATACCAACCTAGGCTGATCGTAAAATACGGCAGTAAAACCAATAGCAAGTCAAAAGCCACCAGTAACAACACAAACACCACCCTCGAGCCGGGTGCAACTGGATACACAACGCCAGTACTTGTCTATCCTAACCCCTCGCAGGATGGCAAACTAACCATAGCAGGGATCAATGAGGCGGGTACGATAAAAAGTGCAAATTTGATTTCCATGCAGGGATTAACAATACCCGTGATACCTGTAAAAGCAAATGACGGGGAATATAGTATTGATGTGCCGGGGATTGACCGGGGACTGTATATGTTACAATTACAGTTTTCAGATCATACGGTTACGAAGAGAGTACACATTGAGTGATCATAAATTACTGGCACCCGGCTAAACTAATGTTAAGTTAAGCCTCAAATGACGTATTGGGTACAGGATGAGCTATGTTCGAGGTATTGACCAGTCGGCAACAGGCAAAGGGCAGTAGGCAAAATATATAGGTTTGCCGATTGGACACTACTAACTGCCGACTTTAAGAACGGGATTAGAAAAAATAGCTAACCGTCCAATTACACTTAACTTGATAATAGTCCTGCTTTTTTAGATTTAAATAATGGATAACCAGGTTTTTATTTTTAACCCTCGTTGCCAGCTAGCTACTAAGGATTGGTGATCAACATCCTGTTCCAAATCCATCCAAAACCCATATACAGCATCGTCATTCCTTGCAGCCATAGCATAGGGATGTGTGTGACAAGCCCCAAAGGGATCACTACGTGGGAATCTGCGAAGTCGCCGAACGAAAGCCCCGGTACATGTACAAATAGGACGATTAGCGATAAACGATAAAGCAGGTTGCTGCTCTCGCACGTAGCTACCGTGCAAGGCCGGCAGAATGACGATAAAGAAGATTTTTTCCGTTCTTAATGAGGGTACCCAACGGGCTCCATTATCGTTAAATGCCGGTTTATCAAATAATTGAATGTGGCTAAGTAACACTGGTATTTCCCCGGGTACGAGGAAAGATGGATCAAAAATGATGATCTATTGATGGAACGCCGTCATTGCCGCCTGGTCAAAATGAAGAACTTATCGCCTCGAATAGTATCATACCCGATGGGTATACCATGATCTCGGCCTGCTTGAAAGCGGCTCTGAAATCCTGGAGTGCAAGTGCCAGGTGGGTTTCTACCGTTTTTACGGAAATGCCCATCTCCCGGGCGATCTCTTTGTTACTTAGCCCTTTGTACCTGGAGAGCTCAAAGGCTAGTCGCCTTTTTCCAGGGAGTTCCTTTAGTATTTTCGTCACGAGGCGTTCCAATTCATTGTAAGCTACCGTATTTTGCGTATAATTTTCGGCTTGTAATAATCGCAGTTGATAGTCTTCTGCGGCTTTCTGTTTAATCCTTCTTTTGAACTCATCGAGGATCACATTCTTGGCGATCTTGTAGAGGTAGGCCTGTACATTTCCGGAGGGATCAATTTTACCCCGGGAATGCCAGAGTTTGACAAAGACCTCCTGTACGATCTCCTGCGAATCCGCGGGGCTAAGGCCATAATGAAGACTGAAGTAGTAGATCTTTTTATGATACATTTTAAACAACTGATCAAATCCATCCTGATCATTGTTTTTCATTTTTTGTATCATTTTTTTCAGTGACATAATCAACTGGCCTTCGGGGCTAATGTAGAAAAATATTCATTTCACCACCGGCTTTGGATAGGAATTCAATTTATCGAAAGTACTGCAAGGTGCAAATTGCTCAGCATTAGCCTAAGAAAAATATCAATTTAATAAAAAAAGGACCCAAAAGATAAGAATAATAAAAAAAATGAAATTCCAGCCGGGGTTGTTGGCCGTGTGAAAGTAATACTAACAAATGGCGCAGAAATTTTGAGAGCAGAAGTATTACAGAAGTTTTTTAAGGGGGAGTGTACCCCGGAACAGGTGCATGAGATCCTCGTTTGGATCAATACACCCGGGGGAGAAAAGGAATTTCGCGAAGCCTTTGAGGCCTTTGAACATGGATCCTATGCTGGTAACGTGACATTGGATGCTGATGAAGTACTGGTCAAGGTCCATGATCGTATCAAAGAGGAAAAACTTATAAAAGAAATCATCAGTGCTCAACAGGAAACATCCCTGGAGTTATCCACCCGGCACAGGAAAAAGAGTTTTATGTTCTCAAAACTAGCTGCTGCTATCGCACTGGTCCTCGTGTCAGGGGGTGCCTATTTTTATATAAGTCACCACTTAGCGCAGGAAAACCGGGAAGTAGTGCTGAAGCCGGGTATCCTGCAGACCAAGAGCACGGAACCAGGCCAGAAACTGACGATCCACCTCGGTGACGGATCAGTAGCGATTTTAAATGCCAGTAGCTCCATCACCTATCCAAAGAAGTTTACAGGCACCACCAGGTCTGTACAGATGCAGGGAGAGGTATTTTTTGAAGTTGCCCACGACGAGAAGAAACCTTTCGTGGTGAGCACATCGAAACTCAACACAACAGCGTTAGGTACTTCATTTAACATCAGGGCTTATGATGATGACCATCAGCAAATAAGCCTGGTCACAGGAAAAGTTAAAGTTGTACCCCAGGATACTGATTTGGTCAACTACCTCGAACCTGGGGAAGAAATTATACTTCGTGACGGAGCGTTGAGTACAGCGAAGTTCGATGTGCTCACCAAGGTGTTGTGGAAGGAAGGGATCATTTATTTCGATAGTACACCACTGGAGGAGTGTTTTGAGACCCTTGAACAATGGTATGGAGTAGAGTTCTTGGTGAGGGGGTTGGATCCGGGTAAAACTCTGAAGGTGTCTGGGAGATTCGACAATGATTACCTGGCCAATGTTTTAAACAGTATAAGCTACACACATGAATTTGACTATGAAATCGATAAAGAGCGGGTTCACATAACCTTTCCTTAGTGTTATGTTAAGTTCCGTGTAAGGGTTGATCCGGGGGGGCTTCTGCGGGATCTCTGCATGGCTAAAAGATCCTGTAAGATCTAAAATCCCATGATCCAACGTTCCGGGCTTGACATGATACAAGAAAAAGTAAAGGCTCTCGTAATATGCGCCAACAGATCACGGAGAGCCCTGGAAATAATTAGACTTAACTAAATCCAAACAAATCTATGAAAAATAACCATTACTACTCTTTAGTAATGCTCGGAAAATATGTCGCCTACACCTACGCCTTTAGTGTGATGTTTCTCTCCGTCGCCCTGGCTAATGATAGTTCGGCGCAAAAGGTGGTAAGTGTAAAGGAAGTGACCCTAACCCTGGACGTTTCCAATGAGACACTAATTAATGTATTCAGGTTAATTGAGCAAAAAACCAACTATAAGTTTGTATATGATCCTGGTCAACTGGCAGGCCAGCGGACTGTAACGGTTAAATCGAAGAAAAATACGCTGGAAAAAGTCTTACTGCAGATCTCCCGGCAGGCGAATGTAGGTTTTCGACAAGTCAATGATCGCATCAGCGTTAAAGTCAATGTCAACGGCCGGCACGAAAAAGGCATTGACGTGACCATAGAGCAGGCCCGGGTCACAGGGAAAGTCACAGATGAAAATGGAGAGCCCCTGCCGGGGGCTGCCATCATAGAGAAGGGGACCACCAACGGCACAGTCACCGATGTGGATGGGAACTTTAGCCTGGCGGTGCCCAAAGGAGCCATACTACTCGTCTCCTTCGTGGGTTACAGTGCGCAAGAGATAACCGTGGGTGACCAGTTGGAAATTTACATACAACTGGAACCCGATATATACAATTTAGAGGAGATCGTGGTCCTGGGGTATGGCACACAACGCAGGTCCAACGTAGTAGGAGCTGTGGACCAGGTAGGGGTTGAGCAGTTGAACGGGAGACCGAATGTTAACGTATCACAAGCGCTGCAAGGAGTATCACCTAATTTGATCGTACAACAGGCAAACTCTGAACCCGGCGCAGGGGTAAACCTGAATATTCGCGGGATCAGCACACTGGGGAATAACAGCCCCTTGATCGTCATTGATGGCATTATAGGTGCCGATATTAACTTGCTTAACCCTTCGGACATAGAAAACATCTCGGTACTCAAAGATGCAGGTAGTGCTGCCATCTACGGATCCCGTGCCAACAATGGAGTGATCCTGATCACGACCAGGAAAGGCGAGAAGAATAAGGCCATGTCCGTGACCTATAACGGGCTGTTGGGTTTGAATGTACCTCATTTTTTCATGGAGCCGGTAAGTGGCTATGAAAATGCCATACTCAGGAATGAATCTGCTTTTAATGCCGGTAAAAGTTCAGTCGTTTACACCCCGGAAGAGATAAGGCAATTCCGTGAAAACGGTGATGAAGAATGGTTTGCCGATGAAATTACACGATCGGCGCTACAGCAAAATCATAACTTGAGCCTTTCCGGGGGCAATGACCGGTCTACCTATTTCATTTCACTGGGGTACGTAGATCAGCAGAGCAACTTTGTAGGACCTGGAAGAGGACTGAAACGGTATAACTACCGTGTGAATCTGACCAACGAAGTGGGACGGTTCAAACTTACTTCCATGCTCTCCTACGTCAGGCGGGAAATAAAGGATCATTCCTTTAATACTTCCACACTTATGGTGGACGCAAGCCGGGTACCCTTGATCTACAGTCAAAAGGACTCGCTTGGCCGTTATCTTACCAACGATGTGCTACAGCAGTTCAACTCATTGGGTGTCCTGGAGAAGGGGGGCTTTCGTGAATACGATGATGACAACGTATTTGGTAATCTCGCTGCGGAATTCAGGATTACCGATGACATAAAGCTAAAAGGGGTCTTCGGCGGTAGTTTGTATGCGAACCACCAGTTTGGAAGAACACTCCAGGTCGACTTTTTCCCTAAAGGGGTTTATGGGGATGAGAGAAATACCTATGATGAAAGTCGCAAAAGCCTGGATCTGAATACACAGTTGATGGCTGAGTTTTCCAAAACACTGTTTGAAAAGCACTCTTTGAACGTGTTGGTCGGGGTGTCTAATGAAAATCATACAGATCGCGGTACAGGGATCTACAAAACATTTACAGACCTTGAACTGGGTACGCCAGTGACTGAAACTGTGGTGAGCCCTGATTCCTACACCTCTAATCAGAGCTCAAGTGAAAATAGTTTGAATTCATTGTTCGGACGTGCTTCCTATGCTTTTGGTGACAAGTACTTTGCTGAATTTAATTTCAGGTATGACGGGTCCTCCAAATTCAGTGAGGGAAACCGTTGGGGGTTCTTCCCGTCCGGATCGCTGGGATATCTTCTCACCAAAGAGTCATTCATGAGGGGTTACAGGGATCGTTTCGGAAGCTTGAAAGTGCGGGCGTCCTACGGAGTATTGGGAAATCAGAATGTGGATAATTATCAATACCAAACCACCTATTTTACCTTTCCCGATGCCTATGGGTTTAACAATTCTGTGGTAGGCGGTACAGGATACAACTTTGCCAATGCCAATATCCGGTGGGAAAGGGCAGCGACCTTCAATGTGGGTGTGGATATGGATTTCTTTAATACAAATCTTTCCCTGTCGCTGGATTACTTTAACAAAGTTACTTCAGATATCCTGGTACCACCCGCAGTACCCGGGGTGTTTGGGACGGACCTTCCCGACTTTAATGCAGGTAAAGTAGGTAACCAGGGATGGGAGATATCTTTGTCCTACCGTCACCAGGGTAGATTGCTGTCACACCAGGTTGCATTCAACCTGGCGGATTCGTGGAATGAGGTCCTGGATTTCCAGGATGAAGAACGACTGACCGGGCGGGAAGAGCTTCAGCTCTTACTCCGGGAGGGATATCCCTATCATTCTTATGTCGGGCTTAAGCGGGATGGCTATTTTCAAAACCTGGAAGATGTTGAAAACAGCGCCAAACCCGAAGGGCTCACCGATCTTCAGCCCGGGGACAACAAATATGTGGATATCAATGATGACGGAGTGATCAATGATGAGGACAATTTTATATTCGGCAATCCATTTCCAAGACTTACGTTTGGCCTTACTTACGACTTGACATTCAAGGGATTTGATGTTAACATATTCCTGCAAGGGGTTGGGAGACGGATCATGATGTTGCGTGGAGAGTTGGTGGAGCCTTTTCATTTCAACTACGGCATGACTATGTACAAGCATCAACTGGATTACTGGACACCCCAGAGCCCTGGTGCGGATTATCCCAGGTTGGCAGACAATGGCAGCCAGTCCAACACCAATAACTTTAGAAGGGGCTCCGACATGTACTTGTTCGATGCCGCGTACCTGAGAGTAAAGAATGTGCAGATAGGTTACACGTTGCCGGCCAGCATTGCTCAAAAAGCCGGGGCGCAAAAGATACGTGCTTACCTATCGGGTCAGAACCTGTTCACCCTTTCTAAAATTAAGTTTGTTGACCCTGAACTTACAGAATTTGACAGCGATCTTTCAAGCTCAGGAGCCAACAGCGGCAGGGCCTACCCTACGATGATCTTTTACGGAGCTGGATTGGATGTGACGTTTTAAATCGGAAAATCATGAAAAATCTATACAAATATGCATTCGCTAATCTCCTTACATTGCTTTTTATAGGTTGTAAGGAGTTGGATCTTGCTCCTGAAAATTCTTTCACTGATCTAACGTACTGGACCTCCGAGGCGAAGGCGCAAAGTGTATTGAATACCGCGTATTCGCAGATGTTCAGCTCCGAATATTTCTTTTACAACGAAGCCCTGTCGGATAATGCATACAATGGCAGAGGGGATGTACAAGGAGCCGCATCTTTGGCCAGCGGCACCTATGACCCTTCATTGGAGAGGATAAAAGACGAATGGAACTTTCACTACCAGGGGATCAAAACCTGTAATATCCTCCTTGAGAACATTGACAGGGTTACCGATATGGACGAAGAGCGTCGTGAACAGATGAAAGCGGAAGCCAGGTTCCTCAGGGCTTTTCAGCACTTCCAGTCAATGACGTGGTTCGGTGATGTACCCCTGCTGGACAGGGATATCAAAATAGAGGAGGCACAAACACTTAAACGAACACCACGAGAGCTGGTGCTTGAATTTGTACTTGACGAACTTGAAAGTGTGGTAAACATACTGCCCTCCAATGCGGAGTATGACGTGGAGGAATCAGGCAAGATCACACGTGGGGCGGCCGTAGCGTTGAAAGCCAGGGTGCTGCTTTACGAAAGTGACTGGGAAGGTGTGGTAGCGGAGTGTGAGCGGCTTATGAACGGTAGTGACTTTGGAACCTACAGCTTGTATCCTTCCTATGAGGAATTGTTCCTTCCGGTAAATGAATACAATAGTGAGGACATATTGAGCCTGCAGTTTGTGCCTCAGTTCAGGACCTGGGGGCAGTACTTTGATTTAGCCCCGCTGTCTGCGGGGGCTAGGCTCAACGCCATGGCGCCTACCCAGGAATTAGTGGATAGCTATTTAATGTTGAATGGCCGCCGGATTGTTGAGGCGGGCTCCGGTTTTGACGAGAATGATCCTTACAGCAACAGGGATCCGAGACTTACCTACACGGTAGTTTACCACGGGTTTGAGTGGAAAGGAACCGATGGGGCTACACATACCATTTACATTGAACCCGGCAGTGATCCCGGTGGCGCACTGGACGAGTATGTACCCGGGTCCTCATCTACCACTACAGGTTATTACTGGCGCAAGTATTTTGATCCAACTCATCTACCGGGGTTTGCCTCAGGACTTAACCTGATGCTTATCAGGTATGCGGATGTGCTGCTTATGTATGCTGAAGCACAAAATGAGATTAGCACCCTTAGTGCGAATGATTGGGATCTGACCATCCGCGAGTTGCGCGCCCGGGCCGGGTTTACTGATGCCCCGGCATTGGATTTTAATGCAGCCCTTACCCAGGACGAGATCAGGACCATTATACGCAATGAGCGAAGAGTGGAGCTGGCTATGGAAGGCCTCAGGATATTTGATATAAGGCGATGGAGGATCGCTGAGAATGTATTGAATGGCTGGGCTCATGGCGCCCGGTTTGGCCCTTCGGAAATAGACAATGGCTACCTGAGAGTGGACAACCGAACATTCAATCCTTCAAAACACTATCTATGGCCTGTGCCCCGTGATGAACGTAATCTCAATCCTAACCTGGGACAAAACCAGGGATGGGAGTAATTGTGCTGCCATCTCTTAATACTTTAACACTTTAATAAAATGAAAAATATATATTATATACTTATCGGGTTGTTCATCGGTACGACAATCGCCGGATGTGATGACGATGAACTGAGCCACACAGAGGTAACCCCTGTTACTGATCTGTATGCTCCTGAAAATAATGCATTTTTTAACCTGGAAGCACAAAGTACAGCAGTATTCGAATGGGCTGCTGCCAAAGCTGCAGATAATGGCGTGGTACTTTATGAGGTAGTATTTGACGAGGAGGGGGGAGATTTTTCTACACCTGTTTATAAACTCCCTTCCGATGGAAATGGAATTCAGCGAACACTTACTTTACCGTTTTCTGACTTGAACAAGATCGCCATCCTGGCTGGGATACAGCCCGAAGGTATAGGTAAACTGGGCTGGACGGTACTAAGCTCCAAAGGGATCAATACACAGCCTTCCATGACTTCAAGAATAGTTGAAGTTGAGCGCCCCGCCGGTTTTCCTCCCCCGGATGAGCTCTACCTTGTAGGTACTGCCACGGAGGCCGGCGATAACCTGGCCGATGGTCTGCTGATGAAAAAGACAAGTGTAAATACATTCGAGATATACACTTCATTAAAGCCCGGGAGTTACTACTTTGCCGAGCGTAATTCCGGCGAGCCCAAAACGTACTACATTGATGGAGAAAAACTGGGGGCCGAGGGTACCACGGAAGTTACCGGCGATGAACAGGTATACCGGGTCAGGGTAAATTTCAGCAACGGAACTACTGAGGTCGCCACCATCGACCTTATCGAACTTTGGTTCCCACCCCTGGGATCGTTCCTGTTTAGCCTGCCCTATGTGGGCAATGGCACGTGGAAAATAGAAGACACACCTATTGAATTCAAGGAGGAGTCATGGGGACGCGACGAACGATATAAGTTCAGGTTTACCGTCAGCCAGGGGGGTGAAACATCCTATGAATGGTTCGGCAGCGTCAACGGAGACAACTCACGCCCGGATGAATCAACGCCGGAGGCGTTCTGGTATATGGTGCCTGTCACGGATGACTATTGGAATAACTGTTTCAAATTTGCGACACCAGTCGACAATAGCAACGCCGACATATCCATTGTCTATAACACATCCGTGCCGGAGTATACGCATGTTGTAGAGCCCCAGTAATATGATTCATAGGGTTTGGCGGAAGATCCATTTGGAAGGTGCTTCCATCCAGATAGAATTCACAAAGCCTGTTGACAATTAAAAAATTCCAGATAAATGAAGTTTTCAGATACTTATATACTAGTTCTTTTGATCGTAATTCTTTGCGGAGCCTGCGCCGATGAAGACTTGGGCCCGTTGCGGGACCCAACTTCCCGGGTGGAGATCGAATACACCTGGTCGGCTACGGCAGATTCCATGCAGGAAGCTGCCTACACCACTTACCTGGCGTCCGACGGTACCTTCAGGCATAATAACCAGGGCGACGAGTTTTTTAACTATTGGTGGAATGCTCATATGGTAGATGTACTGCTGGATGGTTATTTACGTACCCAAAATGACGTGTATATCTCCAGGATCAAGGCCCTCGTCCAGGGCATAGAAGTGCGGAACGGAGGGAAATATCCCAATGATTTTAATGATGATATGCAGTGGCTGGCACTGGCCTGTACCAGGGTGTACAAGGCTACAGACGATCCATTCTACCTGGACATTGCCAAATTACTGTGGGAGGAGATCAAAAAAAGCTGGAGCGATCTTTATGGCGGAGGGATCACCTGGAAGATCAATACACCCAACGGTAAAAATGCTACTTCTAATGCCCCGGCGGCTATTTTGGCAATGAGACTGTATAATATCGAGGGGGATGAAGAGAACCTCCAATGGGCCAAAGACATATTTTCATGGCAAAAAAACACATTGGTTGACCCGGTGACAGGCCTGGTATGGGACAATATTGACCTCGTGGACGGCGAGGTGAAGATCAATAAGGACTGGATCTTTACCTACAATATCGGAACCTATATCGGCGCAGCTACAGAATTGTATAAAGTAACAGGCGATGGGTTTTATCTTAACGAGGCAGTAAAAACGGCTACTTCCATGATGACAAGTCCCAAACTCACAACAGAAGGGCTACTTAGGGACGAAGGCCAAGGAGATGGTGGGCTCTTTAAGGGAATACTAGTGAGGTACTTTACTGAATTGATCCAGTTACCTGGCCTAGATGATAGCGATAAAAAGAATTTCCTCAGGTTCTTTCAGTTCAATGCTGAAACACTTTATGAAAAGGGAATAAGCAGACCTTCGATGCTCTGTGGACCTAACTGGCGAAGGCGTCCGGAAGGTCCGGTTGACTTCTCCACCCTGCTCAGTGGGATAATGCTCATAGAAGCTGCCACCAGGTTGGAATAAGCCGCAACGAAAAGACCCATCAAAAGTCATGTAAATAGACACTTATATCAACAGTTGCCGGTACAGGTTTTATGCATTTGGTTTTCCATTAAGACTATTCCGGGAATTTTATCAGATCCTTGTTTGCATGGGCAAATGTAATGTTTAAAGATTTTTTATAAAGGGTTCACCAGGGAAGTCCAGGCCACGGGAATACTCTCCTGGTGAACAATATGGCAAAGCTGTAACCTGGCGGCAGAAAGCTGCAAACACAATGTTTATGAGCCAACTTAAATATATAATAATACTCTTCCTGGCGGCTGTTTTATGGGCTGCCTGTTCCGTGCCCTACAGCAAGGAAAACACGGTTAAATATACTCAGTACGTGAATACCTTCATAGGTACCGCACCACTTACCGATCCGGAACAGATCGGGTATACTCCACCAAAAAACTGGCGGGTATGGGCTGGTCTTACTTACCCTGGTACTTCCTTGCCCAATGCTATGGTGCAGCTAAGCCCCATCACTGAATTTGGATCCGGTGCGGGATATGAGTACGAAGATACATTGATACATGCATTTACCCACACCAACAAAGGGCACTGGAATTTATGCAACGTACCGGTACTGCCCATAGCAGGGAACGTTGACCCGGACGAGGTCCATGGTTCCAGGTTCTCACATTTAACAGAATCTTCAACGCCCGGGTTCTATGAAGTGGTATTGGAAGATGATACTATTGCTGTAAAGCTCACCTCAACACCCAGGTGTGGCTTTCATCACTATCAGTATGCTTCAGGAAAGGACAGGAAGATCCTTTTTGACCTGGGCAAAGCCAACCAGCGCGTGCGTAACTGGGTCATTGAGCGGGTAGGCCCAAAGGAGTTGCAAGGCTTCCAGGAAGTGCCGGGAGAGACCATCTTTTTTTATGCATTACTCGACAAACACATCACAGAAATTGATGTGTATGCCGAAGGAACAGCCGACGGAAGTGCTGTGATCAGCATAGAAGATGGTCTAAATGATCCGGTATCCATGAAAATAGGCTTGTCTTTTGTCAGTGTAGAAAACGCCCGGAAGAACCTGGAGCATGAACTGCTCAATAAAACCTTTGAAGAGGTACGGGGCGATGCCACTTCCCGATGGGAAGAACTTTTATCCAAGATACAGGTTTACGGCGGTACCAGGAAACAAAGGGAGCTCTTTTACAGCTCGCTGTACAGGGCCTTCCTATGGCCGGCATTGAGAAGTGACGTGAACGGAGAGTACCGGGACATAAAGGGAGAGGTACAGAATAAAGGTTTTCGCTATTACACGAAGCCCTCGCTTTGGGATACTTACAGGAATAAATTGGTGTTGCTGTCCCTTCTCTCACCGGATGTCACCGCCGATGTCATCAGGTCCTTGCATGACAGGGGGCTTAACACCGGATTCATCCCGACTTTTTTTCATGGCGATCATGCTGCAGCCTTTATTGCCGGCGCTTATCAAAGAGGGGTTCGGGATTTCGACGTAAGATCAACGTACGAACTGTTGCTAAACAATGCTACCAAAGAAGGAGGAACAAGGCCGCATATCCTGGAATACATCGAAAAAGGCTATATCTCTACACCCGTAGTGGATTCGGCACATGTGGAGACCAGGGCCAAAGCAGGCGTTTCAAAAACACTGGAATATGCCTATGATGATCATGCGCTTTCTCTCCTGGCCAGGGCTCTCGGTGATTCCACAAACTATCAGAAACTCACAGAACGATCAAAAAACTACAGGCATGTATTTGACCCGGTAACGGGCTTCATGAGAGGACGGCTAGAGGATGGCAGTTGGGTAGATGATTTCAACCCTCAGTACCCCTATTATGAATACATGTACAGGGAAGCTAATGCATGGCACGTTTCCTTCTTTGCGCCGCATGATATGATGGGGCTGATCGATCTGTACGGAGGGCCCGGGCGTTTTGAAACAAAGCTGGATTCTTTGTTCAGCCTCACGTGGGACCCGGGGTACATAGCCCGGAATGTATCAGGTTTTATCGGCCAGTACTGTCATGGCAACCAGCCGGGGCATGAAGCACCCTTTTCGTGGTACTTTATTGGCAAGCCGGAAAAATCACAGCAGATCATAGACCGGATCCTGAACGACATGTACGGTACTGGGGACACGGGGCTTGCGCTATGTGGAATGGATGATGCAGGAGAAATGTCAGCCTGGTATGTATTCAGTGCCGCAGGTTTGTATCCTTTTTCCCCTGCCGATGACGAATACCTCGTTACTGTCCCCTTGTTCGATAAGGTGGCCTGGGAGTCATCCGAAGGTAAAAAGCTGTCAATAGTACATTCGGGTGAAGGGCGTTCTCTCGAAGAAATACGGATCAATGGAGAGGCGCATACAGGGTATTTCATTCCACATGAATGGTTTAAGAAGGGAGCAAGTGTTGAAATTTTCACAGGAGAGTGACCGGTACATTTTTCATATAAAGTAAAAACAAGACGCAATAATAAAATATGGACAATAGAAGACAATTTATAAAAAAGACTGCCGTTACCGCAACGGCAATGTCTGTGCTGGCCGATACGTCAGTCTGGGCTATTGGTACGGACAATTACGTTACGAACCGTCCCGCGCCGGGCGACAGGACTTTCGTAAGCAAGGCAGTAGAGAAGACTATCAGGAAAGTGAAAAAAGGTATTTCCAATCCCGAGCTATCGTGGATGTTTGAGAATTGCTTTCCCAATACACTGGACACAACGGTCGATTATGAAGTGATCAATGGCAAACCGGATGCCTTTATCATCACAGGTGATATTGATGCCATGTGGTTACGGGATTCCACCGCCCAGGTATGGCCGTATTTACCCCTTGTGACACAGGACGAGCCATTGAAAAACCTCTTTAAAGGCCTGATCAATCGCCAGGCCAAATGCATACTGCTGGACCCCTATGCCAATGCATTTTTCAAGGATGTCAATAAGGAAACCGAATGGAAAAACGATAGACCCAAACCCAAACCCGGTGTGCATGAACGCAAATGGGAGATAGACTCACTGTGTTATGCCATTCGACTGGCCTATGGTTACTACAAGCAGACCGGGGACACTTCTGTTTTTGATGAGAGATGGAAAAAGGCTTCCAGGCTGGTTGTTCAGACCTTGAGAACGGAGCAGCGCAAAGACGGTACTTCGCCCTACAGTTTTGAACGGGAACGATGGAATGACTCAGTTGGCGAACCGTTCAGGGGTACGGGCAGACCTATAAAACCGGTAGGGCTCATCGCCAGTATCTTCCGTCCTTCTGACGATGGTACTATGTACCCCTTCTTGATCCCTTCTAACCTTTTTGCCGTACAAGCCCTTTCGGAACTTAGTGAGATCTACAAAGACGCTATTGGCGATACTGCCTTTGGCAAGGAATGCGCAGATTTTTCGGAAGAAGTAAAGGCAGCCGTAGAAACCTATGCGATCACGGAGCATTTGAGTTACGGCAGGATCTATGCTTATGAGGTAGATGGCTTTGGCAATAAGGTCTTTATCGATGATCCGAATATCCCATCGCTGGTAGCTACGCGGTATTTATTGAAGCCTGGATACTACGACGAAACAGTCTATCAAAACACCCGGAAATACCTCTTAAGCGAGGATAACCCGTATTACTTCAAAGGCAAAGCCGGGGAGGGTCAAGGTGGTCCTCATGCGGGCAAGGACACCATCTGGCCTATGGGCATTATCCTGAGAGCGATGACAAGCACTGATGATGAAGAAATTGTATTCTGCGTCAAAATGCTAATGAATACCCACGCCGGCAAGGGCTTTATGCATGAAACCTTCCATAAAGATGATGCCTCGAAATTTTCCCGCTCGTGGTTTGCGTGGGCGAATACCCTGTTCGGGGAGTTGATCGTGAAGCTTTACAATGAAAAACCCGTACTCCTAGACTCAATTTGATGAGGGGTATGGAATGAAAATATGTTACACAAAAACCTGGGACCATGAAAAAAAATTACCCTTTGTTAATGGGGATCATGCTAAGTAAGACTGCCATCGCTCAAAACGAAAGTTATGCCACGCTGGCTGACCTTGCGCAGGATAAGCCGCACAATTCATTCAGATCATCCAAGGGCAGCTACTATATCGAGAACAGCGGAACCGGCAATACCTATTTTCATTACTGGTGGAATGCCCATGCACGGGATGTGTTGGTGGATGCTTATCTACGAACGAATGATGGCAAGTATGTAACCCGTATGAATACTCTTGTCAACAGTTGGAGCAGTATTCTTTACCTGGCAGAGAACGGTGGCCGGATCAATACGAGCCAAGTGATCATAAAGTAGCGTGTAATTCTAAAATAGAAAATAGTAAACCCATCATTCTGACCCTATTACCTATGAAAAAGCGAAACGAATTTTTAGTACAAGCGCTAACGATTGCGACAGTCATATGTGCTTCATGTGTATTTAATTTCCCCGGAGCGTCAGCGCAGGTCGATTGGTCCGCCCATTGGATATGGACTTCAGCACAGGGCCCCAACAATACATGGCTGGCCTTAAGAAAGAAAGTAACACTCAGTGGCCAGCCCACAAGTGCCATAACAAAAATTGCAGCAGAGAACAACTACTGGTTGTATGTTAATGGCCAGCTAGTGGTCAGGGGTGGAGGGCTTGATGCCCGTCCGGACCTAAACAATACGTACTATGATGAAATAGACTTATCAGCCTATTTGCAGGACGGGGATAACATTATTGCTGCCCTGGCCTGGCACAAGGGAGGTGAAGAGGGCTATTCACATATACTGACAGGCCATGGAGGGTTTTTGTTTCAATCCGATTTAGTGGGATCGAGTCCGTCCCAGGTCATTTCGGATGATTCATGGAAGGTAACGGAGCATCCTGCATTTGTAAGAGGAACGTTCAGTTATCTCAATGATGTCACGGGAACTATCACTTTTGACAATGCGACTTTTGGGGATCCGATCTTTGGCGTTGTAAAACAAGGGTATTACCGGCTTGAAGGTACCAGTGAATGGCTCCTGTGTGCCAATGAAAATGAATCATTTGCCCTGCCCGGGTTGTCAGACGTGCGCTATGGTTCCGAAAATAATCAAATGAGACAATGGAACGATTTCAAATGGGTAGCATGGCCTGTGAACTATGATGCACAGGGTGAAATGCCAGGTTGGTATACCTTGGGATTCAACGATGATTCATGGGGTAGTGCCGTAAGCAAAGGCGTGCCTCCTGTAACTCCGTGGAATAACCTCGTCCATCGTACCATACCCCTTTGGAAAGATTTTGGACTGTCAGCATATCTTAATCAAGCTGATCTGCCAGCGACAGTCAGCGCGGATGGTACAATTACTGGTGATCTGGGCATCAATATCCAGGGGAATCCTTACCTAAAAGTAGATGCCCCGGCTGGAGTAAGGATCAGGATTATTTTGAATGAGTTTTACCACCAGGAATACATAACCAAAGACGGTGTACAGGAGTTTGAATGCTTTGCCTGGCAAAACTCAAGTGATCATACAGTAAAATATGAATTTACCAATGTGACAGGCCCTGTAAGTATCATGGACCTGAAGTTCAGGCAGACCGGGTATGACGCTGATATTGTAGGAAACTTTTCCAGTAGCGACCCCCAGTTAAACCTGCTTTGGACAAAATGTAAAAACACCTCTTACGTATGTATGCGTGATATCTTTTACGATTGCCCCAACCGGGAACGGGGCCAGTGGTGGGGTGATGTATCGGAGCAGATCCTCTATTCTTTTTACCTGTATGACGAACGAAGCAACCAGCTTGCCCAAAAGGGTTTTCGTGAGTTATTTAACACGCAAAAAGCAAATGGCTCTCTTTATACAACGGCCCCGGGAAATAAATTTCATTTACCGGATCAGAATATTGCGGCAGTAGCCATATTATGGGAGTATTACTTGTATACCGGTGACCTGGCCTTACTCCAGGAGGTTTATCCACAAACCAAAACATTCATTGAATACTGTGTCAGTACAGCCAACAGTGATGGCATGCTGATCCTTCAGCCTGGACAAGGCTGGGACTTATGGAACTGGATCGACTGGGGGGATAACAAGGATGTGGTAACCGGAAGTGCGAATACTGTGGTGAATGCCAGCTACATCGTATTGTTGGAAAATATGATGAAGATTGCTGAGGCACTGGGCCAAACAGCAGATGTTTCCTATTATGAAAATCTTCTAACACCTGTAAAAAACAACTTCAATGACTACTTCTGGAATGGTAGCGCGTACTGTTTTCATAATCTGAACGGACAACAGTCGGCCGTTGTTGATGACCGGAGCAATGCCTGGGCAGTCCTGGCCAGGAGGGTGGATGAGTCAAAAAAGGCCGGTGTCCTGGATGTGCTGGAAACACGTTATGATGCAAGCCCGTACCAGGAAATGTATGTAGAACTGGCCATGTCAAGGCTAGACCCAGTTGGGGCACTTGACCGTATGAGAGCGAGATTCTCTGACATGATCAGCAGCTGGTCTTCAACGCTTTGGGAGGAATTTCCCGCCAAGAACAGTAACAATCATGCCTGGTCCGCTGGTCCGCTGTATCATATGAGTGCATTTACCCTTGGGATCCGTCCAGCCCAAGCTGCATACTCCGAGTATATTTTCGAGCCACAGGATGCGGGGCTTAGCGAAATATCCAGTGTTATTCCTACAGTAAAAGGTAATATCACCGCCTCTTATGTTAAAAATGATGAGGGTACTTTTACCCAGACCCTGGTCTCTCCTCCTAATACTGAAGCCGTAGTGGGGATCCCCAGGAACATCCCAGGTGCCCCAGGCTCCGTATCGAAGATCGAGGTTAATGGCGAAGTGACCTGGCAAAACGGGCAATCTGTACAAGGTGTTCCTGGCGTAAGCTACGATTCAGAGGACGGTCAGTATATCAAATACCGGTTCCAGCCCGGGAATTGGACCATAGTATCTGTCTTTCATCCTGTTACGTTGTATGAAGACTGCTCCTACGGTGGATCTGCTGTTTCACTGGGTACGGGAAGTTATACCCTTAGCCAGCTACAGGCATTGGGTATTATGGACAATCAGTTGTCATCCGTCAAAGTACAAAGCGGTTATCATGCTGTTTTGTACGAGCATGATAATTTTAAAGGCAGTACCCAGGTCCTGTTGGATAATAATTTGTGTTTGGTAGATGATGGATTCAATGATAAGACAACCTCGATAGTTATTTGATCCGGTTGTGATCGGGATAAACCATAATCACATTACGGCTACGAACAATCTCGCGCAGGTTTATCCTAATCCTGTCAGTAAAGGGTATTCCCTCAAGATACAATTGAGAGCTGACGCTGATCACGCAGAGTTTCACGTACCGGATCTTCTGGGAGAAAGTGTGTTTTCGAGGCCCACAGCTTTCAGCCCTGGAGTTTCGATCCTGACCGGCAATTTAGCTCCAGGTACTTACCTGCTGCAATTGGTGCTCCATAATATGGTAGAGCTACGCAAAGTAATTGTGAGATAATGTAAAAGAGATATCCCTTAATGGCAAAAAGATCAATCGGTTACAGGCCAATAAGATTGAAAGATGACAAATAGTAACAATATGAAAGATAACAAGGTGATTGGAGTAGATATAGGCGGTTCTCACATTACCGCCGGGCTAGTGGATATAAATGAGAAAAAGTGTCCTGGTAAATCCTTACGACGTAGATCAGTCAATGCCTTTGGCAGCATTGAGGAGATCATATCTACATGGGCCACGTGTATCAAAGAGGTTCGTCCTGTGCAGGAGATCGGCAGTGGGATTGGTATAGCGATTCCCGGGCCTTTCAATTACAAGGAAGGTATTGCCCTGGTGAAAGACCAGGGTAAATATGATGTGCTATACCAGCAAAATGTTAAAATACTGTTGGCGCATGCCTTGGACATATCAGCTGACAGCATCTCTTTTGCCAACGATGCGGCATGTTATCTTTTGGGGGAAACGGCTTGTGGGGCGGCAAAAGAGGCTGCCAGTGCCATTGGTCTCACCCTGGGAACAGGCCTTGGTAGTGCACGATTTCATAAAGGCATGGCAGAAGACGCCGATCTATGGTGTATCCCCTTCAAGGAAAGCATTATAGAAGAATACATTTCTACCCGGTGGTTTGTCCGGTCTTATCATGAGAAAACGGGTCGAATAATCAGTGGGGTCAAGGAGATGATAGAGCAAAGCAAGGACGATACTATATTGGAGCTGATCTTTAAGGAGTTTGCTGGGAACCTGGCTGCATTTCTAGGGATTTTCATTAAAATGGATCACCCGGAAGTCATTGTTATCGGGGGAAACATCGCTAAGGCTCACCACTATTTTCTGCCCACATTAAAAATAGAACTGGAAAAATATGGCTGTTCAATACCCATTGAGATCTCCTATTTGGGTGAGAAAGCGACCATCGTCGGGGCAGCCTGCAACAGGTATTTTCAAATTTCAGGCCTTAGACACTGCTAAAGACAGTTATGTCGCCAATAGCCACTACACAAAAGTGTCAACGCCACACAGGGCATAATTACTGACCTGGCCGGAAGCGTGCAGTTATTATTTGTTGTCCCCTTGATTTGCTTTGTTTATATTGGGTATCCAGGGGGTACGGGAGGTGCTGATGTTTATTTACCCGGGGATAGCATCCGGGTGTCCTATGATACAAATGTAATATTTGTAAAATATTGATTATCTTGTTGTTATCAAACCAATTATAGGCTTGCTGCGACAAATCCAAAGAATAAAAACCTGGTTGGTGAATGAATGATAAAAAGAAACATCATTTGACCCTCGGCGGAAACGCCCGTGATCTACGCCATGGGAAAAAAAGCCAGCAAGGTAAAAGCGATATTGAAATATGGAAAGCCTTTAAGCGTGGGGATGAGGCTGCTTTTGTTTTTATCTACCAGCAGTATTTTGAGCTGCTGGTTAACTATTGTTACCAGTTTACACAAAACGAGGACCTCATCAAAGACTGCGTGCAGGACCTTTTTATCTTTACCAGGAGTAAAAGAGAATCTATTTCCGTTACGGATAACATCAAGCTCTATTTACTCAGATCTTGTAGGAACAGGCTAATGTCTTACCTTAAAAAAGATCTTACTCATAAATCCATGGACGCTGTGAAGGGAAACATGTTTGTTCCCGTACCTTCTACGGAAGAAAATATTGTTAATCTTCAGACCAGGGAATTAAGGGAAGAGCGTCTGAGAATGAGCATTAAAAAGCTTTCCTTCAAAGAAAGAGAGATAATCTATTATTTCTACTATCAAAATATGGATTATCGATCCATCGCAGAGCTCATGGGATATGAGCATGTAAAATCTGCGAGGAGTTTGCTTTATAAAGCCTTGGGAAAATTAAAAGAACTTTTTGTTATTGCTGTTTTCATGGCTGCGGCAGAGAGTCCTGCTATCTTACCTTTGTTGATGTATATGATCGACAGTCCGGGTGATTAAAAAGGTTTATTACCATTAACCTGAACTCGGTTAAAAAAGGAACGTCATTCCGCGCCGGTGGCTGTAGGAAGGCTCATTGCGAGAGCCGGGATCTGCCGTGTCGTAGAACGAACAGAAGCTACCCCCCAATTTAAAGACTGTGAATTATGTTAAGCCTAGGCTACCATGATATTAAATCGAACTAAGTTCATTCTAAAGCTTCGATTTGCCCTTTTTACCAGCTATCCTGATTTTTTAAATTTTTTGAGGCCTTTTTAGCTGTTTTGCGCTTATAGAGATGGAGCCTTTATTAATTGGAAGTTTTGTATTTATTCTAAAGGCTTATTGAGCAAACAATAGAACATTACCAATCTAAAGTTGGCAAAATAAAAAGAAAAGCGTAACACAATACAAATTGATCTTTAAGTAATCATGACAAGAAGTATACTCACGAATATTTTAGTATTGATTGCCTTGGATGTTCTTGCTCAAACAGAAATTGGCAAAAAGGCTCCTGCAATCCTGGTAGACGAATGGATCGATAATCCGCACCAGGACTTTAAGAAAATGGAAGGCCAGGCGGTGGTTTTGGATTTTTGGTTCACACATTGTGCCCCATGTGTTTACACCATCCCTCATTTGAACGAACTAGCCGAACGTTATAAAGACGATAGTATAGTTTTCGTTGCGATTACCTATGAAAAAAGGCCTGGGATACAGGAGTTTCTTTCTAAGAAGATCATGTTTGCGAACATAGGCGTGGACAGTACCTACAAAACGATAAAAGCCTTTGAGGTAGGGGGTTATCCTACGACCTTTCTGATCGATAAAGAGGGCATTTTGCGGTGGGCAGGGTATCCCTCGCACCTGGACACCGGGCTGATCGATGTGGTACTCGAAAAACAGTATTATTCAAAAGTGCTAACCTTTGAAAGTACCTCTGTATCAAATTGGGTCAGTGAATTGGACCAGGAGCCTCGTTACCCCATTACCATCTCCAAAAATAACTATATGGAAGGAGCGTCGGGTATGCAGTTCAACCCGACGGAATTAAGCATCGTTAATCAATCGCTTGACCAGGTATTGGAATTTCTTCTTCAAAAAAGCAAAAGCAGGATCCTCGTCGCGGATATGAATCGTTATGATATTCGTTTTAAAATTCCAAAGGAATTATCACGGGCTGATGTTAAAAAGGCAATTACTAGGGCTTTATTGGATGAGCTATCTCTTGAAATGAAGATCAAACCAAAGCAGGTAAATGGTTTTGACCTGGTATTAAGCAATGACAGTGCTTTTAGGGCCAATGCGATCAATCATAGACACGTATATAATGGTACCGGGGTTTCTGCTGGTCGAACCTTTTGGAAAGGGGAAGGTGTGGGGGTGATGGATTTAGCGAGGGAACTGGAAAACAGATTTGGAACCTATATTACTGATAAAACCAAATTAAATGGCTTATTTGAATTCAGGTTTCCCCATGCGTCTTTTGACAGCGCCAAAAACTATTTGCTAACAACCTACGGGCTGGAGCTGGTTCCTGCTCTTTTACACGTTGATATCACTGAAATCAGGTAACAACACTCAGCTGCAGCCCAGGCTTTTAAGCCGGTCTTTTGAAAAGAAAGGCATTCAAGGAGGGGAGCAGGAGAATTTTCGTTAGTGTTTGCTTACCCGTTTTTCCTCATGGTAGTGCTATTTTACTGCTGATTATCAAGGCTATGGCTTCAATCTATTCTTTTTGACAGGCATCCTTATTTTTCTGATTTTTTTGAGGTCCTTTTCCATGTCGAGCACTTATAGAGATGAACCCTCCATTATATGAAGAACGACAAAGACACATTGATCGAGTTGCTTGCCAATGAAGACTTTAGAAAGTGGATCCTGGAACCTACCTACGAACGGGATCTCTTTTGGAACAAGCGGCTTGAGAATAACCCGGATAAAGTGGAGTTGGTAAATGCTGCCCGCGAGTTTTTAAGGTCTTTGGAGTACCGGAAGTTCCCGCTTAAGCCTGGGGATAAAGATAAGATCCTGTCGAATATTATCGCCCAAACTTCGATAAAAACAGGTCCTTCGGAGTTTGATCCTAAAAGAAAGCGCCTGCGATCAACGAAATTATTTTACAAAATAGCAGCGTCATTCCTGCTGATTTGCCTGGGTGTCCTTTGGTGGAAGAGTTCACTACAGGAAACAAGTGAGAACGCAAATGAGCAACTGGCCATAATTAAAAAGGAAAATCCGCAGGGGCGTAAATCCACTATACTACTTCCTGACAGGACCCGGGTAATCCTTAACGCTGACAGCAGGCTAACCTATGATTCTGACTACGGGAAACACAGCAGAACGGTAAGAGTGGAGGGAGAGGCCTTTTTCGAGGTAAAACCCGACGTAAGCAGGCCATTTAACGTGATCAGCAGGGATATCGTGACCACCGCGCTAGGAACTTCCTTCAATGTAAGGGCTTTCGATGGTGAGGACCGCCTGGAGATATCACTAAAAACCGGTAAGGTGAAAGTCAAAAAACTAAACGACAGCAACTCCCAGGGACAAGTATTGGATCCTGGAGAGGGGTTGATGATCTCCCAGGGTGGCAATAAGATCGAAAAGGTGAGGATTGATCCACTGATCACATTCGGTTGGAAAGATGGTATCCTGGTATTTAAGGATAACAGCCTGCAAGAAGTAATTGTAACACTTGAGCGGTGGTATGGAGTAAAGATCAAAACTAGCGGTCAGCCTCACTCGCAATGGAAGGTGAACGGGCGTTTTGAAAATAAGACCTTGGAGCAGGTCTTGAATAGCTTGGGTTTTACGTACGACCTGGAGTTCGAGATCACTGGAAAAAATGTTGAACTTAAATTTTAAGCCTATGAACTGACGATCTACAGAAAAAAACCGGGAGCTATACAACCCCCGGGTTATCTAATCTTCATCAATCCTTCTGTATGGAATTTGGCGATTCGCAGAACGGATTGATCATTAATCGATTGACAACTTTTAACACTTCAAAAGTATGAGAAATCATCTACAGTTCTTACTTATAATGAGCTCGAAATTATTGTTGTATGGTTTTTTTTTACAAATATTTTTTGCGGGGGTCCTGGCGGCGAGTAACGGAAAGGCACAGAACAGGAGCGTCAAGGAGGTATTTGTAGAAATGGATGCCAGGAGTGCTTCTATCCTTGAGATATTTAAAACCATAGAAAAGGAAACAGAATTCAGCTTTATCTATGACAAAAGCCACGTAGATCGTAAAGCCCGGATTGATATATCCGGAAAGCTTTCTGTTAATGACATCCTGGTAAAAATTTCGCGGGTCACCGATCTGCGTTTCAGACAAGTCAACAACCTCATAAACGTTAAAAAAATGAAAAATGCCTATTCAAAAGGCAATATAGAGGTTGTTTTTCAAAATATAATGGTTACGGGTACCGTAACAGACAATGGTGAAGGAATACCCGGTGTCAACGTGCGGATAAAAGACACCAACCTGGGCACTATTACCAATTCAGATGGCAGGTATTCGCTCGAAGCGCCGGCTGATGGGGTTTTGATTTTCAGTTTTGTTGGGTACCAGGTGGAGGAAATACCCATTGCAAACCGAAATAGCATAGATGTCAGCCTAGTACAGGATATCCAGTCACTCGAAGAGGTCATTGTAGTAGGCTTTGGAGAACAGAGAAAGATCAGCTTTACTGGTGCCCAATCCAGTATTCCTGCCCGTGAACTGGATCATCCCGTGGCCAATATCAGTACCATGCTGGCAGGACGCCTTGCAGGCATAACCGGTGTCCAGAGATCGGGAGAGCCGGGTTATGATGGGGCGGATATATGGATCAGGGGTATTTCCACCATGAGCGGGGGTAGTAGTCCACTGGTCCTTGTGGATGGCGTGGAACGGTCGATGAATAATATAGACCCCCAGGATATTGAATCCTTCAGTATTCTAAAAGACGCCTCAGCCACCGCGGTGTATGGTGTCAGGGGAGCCAATGGGGTGATCCTGATAAATACCAAAAAAGGAAAGGAAGGCAGGCCAACGATCACGTTTGATTTTAACCAGGGCGTTACCCGTTTTACACAGACACCTGAACTACTTGGAGGTGTCGATTACATGAAACTATCCAATGAGGCGCTTACTACCAGGGGGGAAGCCCCGAGATTCAGCCAGGAGGTCATTGAAAGAACAGAAAGTAAATATGACCCGTTTGTTTACCCCGACGTCAATTGGATGGACGAGGTGTTCAGGGACTATGGGTACAACCGGCAGGCCACCATGAATGTAAATGGTGGTTCAGCTACTTCAAAGTATTATGTGTCATTGGGTTATTACGATGAAACAGGCCTGTACAATACTGACGCCCTGGCGCAATATGACTCAAAAGCCCGTTTCACAAGGTACAATGTCACTACCAATGTCACGATGGACCTGACTTCCACAACTAAGGTGGACCTGGGGATCCAGGGTTATTTGTCCGTGGGTAATTATCCCGGGGAATCGGCCAACACGATATTCAATGGCGCGCTTGAGGTGAGCCCGGTGGAGTATCCGGTCATGTATCCCGGCGGATTTGTTCCCGGAAGAAGTCCGAATGGTGGTATGAGAAATCCCTATGCTGATGCAACACTCAGGGGGTATCAGAATCATGATCGTAACCAGTTGTATTCAAACCTGCGGGTAACACAGGACCTGGATGGTTTAACCGAAGGACTTTCCGCCACGGCCATGTTTGCTTTTGATGCCTATAATGAACATCGCATTCAGAGGGGAAAACGTGAAGACACGTGGATTGTAGATGTAAATAACCCAAGGCACCCGGACGGGACCCTGAACTTGGGTACGGTACCCACGTTCCAGGGACAAAATTTCCTAGGTTATGAACGTTCCAATGGAGGAAACAGGCGGTTTTATATGGAAGCCTCCTTCAATTACGATAGGGCTTTTGACAAGCATCGTTTAGGGGGATTACTACTGTTCAATAAAACCGACTATTTAAATGCATTTGCAGATAATTTCACGGAATCCATACCCTTCAGAAACCAGGGATTGGCCGGAAGGGTTACCTACGCCTACGATGACCGGTACTTTGTTGAGTTTAACGCAGGCTATAACGGGTCTGAGAATTTTGCACCCTCCCAGAGGTACGGATTCTTCCCGGCTTTCGGGGTAGGCTGGGCAATTTCCAATGAGAAATTCTTTAAGCCTCTTGTCGGCGGCGTAATTGATTTTCTTAAGATCAGGTATACGGACGGTAAAGTAGGGTCCGCTTCCGGGGCGGGCAGGTTTGCCTACATTGGGGAGGTGGTCAGGGCAGGAGATAGAGGATATACCTATGGGAAGAACAGGATCGGGTATGATGGTATTTTTGAAAATTCCTATGCCGTGGATGTCACATGGGCAGAGGCGCGCAAGCAGGACCTGGGGGTAGAGATCAACATGTTCAATTATCGCCTGGGGATCATATTTGATGTGTTTAAGGAATATACCGAAGGGGCCTTTTTAGGGAGGGCTGATATACCGAATTACATCGGCTTAAATGCTGATCCCTTTGGCAACATAGGTATTGTTGAAAACAAGGGATTTGATGGTTCGATCAATTTTGATAAGAGTTTCAGGAACCTGATCGTGGGTTTCAGAGGAACGTTTTCCTACAACCGGAATAAAATACTGGAGAACGGCCAGCCTGGACAGCAATACCCATGGATGGAACGCAGGGGTGACCCGGTACTGGCGCGCTATGGATTTACCGCAGAGAGACTATTTACTTTTGAAGATGATGCTAATGGTGATGGTTTTATAACTCCGGAGGATGGGGGGTTCGCGGAGCAATTCGGAGAAGTAATGCCCGGGGATATCAAATACAAGGATCTTAATGAAGATGGCCGCATTGATGCCTATGATATTTCGCGGATCGGGCAGGGAGATGTTCCGGCGCTTACCTATGGCTTTGGCATCAGTTTAGGCTATCGTAATTTTGATATGAGCTTGTTTTTCCAGGGGCAGGCGGAGGCAGATATAATCATGAGTGGCACTGGGATAATTCCATTCCAGGGAGATGGAGGAGGAGCCAACCTGTATAAGGTAGCGCTGGACAGGTGGACGGAAGAAGATCCTGACCCCAATGCCATGTATCCTAGGCTGTCTTATGGCTCTTCAGCAATAGGACAGGGTAACAATACCCAGGCGAGCACGTGGTGGCTCAGGGATATTGACTTTCTGCGTCTTAAAACAGCTGAGCTGGGGTATACCTTACCCGTACATGTTGCCCAGGTCCTGAAGATGAAAAATGCGCGCATATACATGAGAGGTGTAAACCTTCTCACATTCAGCAAATTCGATACCTGGGACCCTGAACTGTTCACTTCCAATGGTGCACGATACCCCAACAGCACAATCTATTCGCTAGGTCTCAACTTACAATTTTAATAACATGAAAACGATGAAAATATATGTACTAGTAACTACAGTATTTATTATCACTTTGATTACTTCATGTAATGATTTCCTGGACCAGGTACCGGATGACCGGCTCACCCTGGATCAGACCTTTGCCACGGAGAATACGGTAGAGCAGTACCTGGCCAACGTCTATTCCGTACTTCCTGATGAGTTATCCCAAAGGTTTTTGTCCAACAATGCAGGCCCATGGACGGGTGGGTCTGATGAAGCAGAATATGTATGGTCATTTGTTTCGAGCAATGAAATGAACATCGGGACTTGGAACCCTACAACAGGATTTGTCAATGACAAGTGGACTAATTTTTACCGGGGGATCCGTAATGCAAGTTATTTTATGCAGAATGTATACGAATGCCAGGATTGTGTTCCGCAACTGGAACTTCAATATCATGCGGAAGCACGGGCATTGCGGGCCATTTTTTACTATCATCTTATACGCTTATTTGGCCCGGTGGTACTGATGGGGGATACGCCTATTCCACCTGATGCGCCGGTAGAGCAGATCCATCTTCCCAGGAATACATTTGATGAATGTGTGGAATACATTGTCAGCGAGTTGAACGAAGCCATGCTTGGCCTGCCAAATGTTCCCCGGAATGACGATGCCTATGGGAGAATTACCAGGCCCTATGCCATGGCTATCCGATCACAGGCTTTACTACTGGCAGCCAGCCCTTTGTTTAACGGAAATCCAGACTATGCCAACCTGGTGAATGATGATGGCGCACATTTGATCAGCCAGGGCTATGATGAAGACAAATGGGGAGCTGCCGCGGAGTCCTACCGGCAGTTTATCACGGAATTTGTGCCGGGTACCTTTAACCTGTATAGAAAGAGCAACAGCCAGGGACAGTTTGATCCCTATCTATCGACCAGGGATGTAATGCTTGATGAGTGGAATGAGGAAATTATTTTGGCCCGTCCTGCATCTGATATAGGATCAAGACAGTATGAAATGACACCATTTCATTCGGGCAGCTCAAGTGAAGCCCGCGGTAGTGGTGGGTTGGGAGCTACCCAGGCCATGGTTGATGCATATTTTATGGCCAATGGCAGATCTATCGACGACCCACAATCAGGATATAAAACATCCGGATTTTCCAGTTTCCGGGTACCCTACGATTTCACGGAACGCGAAATATTTAATCAATGGGTGGATCGCGAGCCACGTTTTTACGCCAGTATTACTTTTGATAATACCTTATGGCTCAACCGGAATACAGGCGATATCATCACACGTACGTGGTTTGAGGGTAATTCGGGAAGAAAAGCCGGGGGGAATGATTACTCCCCGACAGGATACATTGCTAGGAAGAATATGGGGCTCGGCGCCTGGTCCAGTGGGAACAGGGCCAATAGCATGTTGCGGCTGGCTGAAATTTACCTGGATTATGCAGAAGCGCTTAATGAATCGTCTCCAGGGGACCCGGAGGTCCTGGAGTATATTAACCTGGTCAGGAACAGGGCAGGTGTTCCGGAATACGGCTCCAGTGAGCTGGAAGCCCCCGTCGGCAAAGACGCCATGCGGGAAGCTATCAGGAAAGAACGAAGAGTGGAATTAGCTTTTGAAAATGTACGCTATTTCGACGCACGACGATGGAAAATAGCCGAGGAAGTTTTTGACGGACCTACTATCGGCCTGGATATCAATGCTCCGGATATCAATAATTTTTATAATAAGGTCCCATTCGAAACCCGAATTTTTGATAAACGTCACTATCTGTGGCCCATTCCACAGGACGAGATCAATATAAATACAAAACTGGTGCAGAACACGGGTTGGTAAGGAGCACACCGGCACTAACTACCATACCCGCGTAGTTTATGTTCTTTCGAATAAAATCCAAACAAATGAGAATTTATAAACATATAATATACATCATCCTGAATACTACTGTTTCCATAGCAGCAGGTTTACAAGGTTTCTCGCAGGATATTACAGCCACTGGAGGTACACTTACTGTTCACGAAGAAAATGGTGGCGGTAGCGATGCGGGAGAAGGATCAACCAAAGTGATCGATAATGATATCAATACAAAATTCCTTTCGCATTTTCCCGGCCTGCAGTGGATACAATTTCAGCTCAATACACCCGCAGTAGTGGGTATATACACACTCACCACAGGTAATGATGCTCCTGAAAGAGATCCCAAGGACTGGATCCTGGAAGGTTCGCTTAATGGTACAGACTGGACAGTTTTGGATACCCGTTCCAATATGCAGCTGGGTGAGAGATTCAACACGACAGCATTTGAAATTGAAAACAGTGTGGCTTACGAGTATTATCGGTTACATATCACTGTACTGAATGGTTCCGGTACTTTTCAGTTGGGTGAGTGGCGGTTGCTGGAGGCAAAGGTGCCCGAAGCACCCACCAACCTAAGTGCTGTATCATCCGCCGGGAATGAAGTATTCCTGGCCTGGGCTGATAACAGTATAGTAGAAAGTGGTTTCGAACTGGAAAGATCTGCCGATAATATCACCTTCCAAAAGATCGCTGATCTCAATGCCAATGAAATAAATTATTATGATAATGGCCTCAGCCAGGGCACTACCTATTACTACCAGGTCCGCAGTTACAATTCCTTTGGCACTTCTGATTTTACCCCGGTAACCGAAGTAACTACATTGAATTATAGTGGTGCCTTTATTGATATCACCGATGATGGAGGTACATTGACCGTATCCAAGGAGAACGATAATGAAAATGAAAACTCTCCGAAATTTATTGATAATGATATAAACACTAAGTTTTTAGTAGGATTCACACCCACTTTATGGACACAGTATGAGTCCGAATCTGCGTTTTCAAACCACCTGGTTACCAAGTATAGCATTACTTCCGCAAATGACGCTCCGTCAAGAGACCCCAGGGACTGGACGTTTGAGGGGTCAAATGACGGGGCAGACTGGGTAATCCTTGATACCCAAACCGATCAAAGTTTTCCATCCCGGTTCCAGGAGCGCTCTTTCACCTTTGCAAATAGCGATCTGTATCAATACTACCGGCTGAATATGACCGAAAATCATGGGTCTGATGCCTACCAGGTGGCGGAGTGGCAAATATTTGGGATACCTTTGGATGCACCTGCCACACCAGCCAATTTAATGGTTACAGGGGTTACCGAATACACTATTTCTATCAGCTGGGATGATGTGGCAAACAATGAATCCGGTTATGAAATAGCCAGGTCCACCGATGGAAGTACGTTTACAGTTATTGATACCGTGGATATAGATGTGAGTTTTTTTACAGAAAACAACCTTGATTTATTAACCACTTATTATTACAAAGCCAGGGCGATCGGTGCTTCGGGAAATTCTATTTACTCATCCATTGTAGAAGCCACCACTGTTTATGATGAAAACCTTCCCCTCCCGGCCGGGTCGTTGATCGCGACACCGTTATCGGAAACCGAAGTAGAATTAAGCTGGACAGATAATGCTCATAATGAAACAGGTTTTGATATTGAGCGCTCCTTGGACGGTGAGGATTTCACAGTGGTGGTTTCGTTAGGGGAAAATAGTACTTCCTATACTGACAATGAAGCAACGGTGGCAACTTTGTACTACTATAGGGTCAGGCCATTCAATGACTATAGTCTCGGCTCAGACCAGGAGGTCCCTTATACGTCCGTGGTGCAGGTGACTACATTGGGAGCTAACCAGGCACCAACCATGGCCGGGTTAGCGGATCAAAATAACTGCAATTATACGGATACCTATACCGTTCCCCTGGAAGGATTGACGCCCGGGCCTGAAACTTACCAGGAACTGAGTTTGGCGGTGACCACTGATAATGGCAGCCTGTTCAGCAACCTTTCCGCCAGTGAAGTGAAAGAGGGAAAGGGGGATGTCACCTATAAGCTTAACGAAGGGATCGTGGGAGAGGCAAATGTCACCGTAACCGTCAAAGATGATGGAGGAACATTGAATGGCGGTACCGATAGCCTTAGCAGGGTGTTTAAGGTCACGGCCTATGAGCTAGGTATTGATATTACAAAAAGTTATAACACAGAGAAGGTACCACGAGGCGATATCATAGAGCTGACCGTAACGGGGGATGGAGATTACGACTATATATGGCAGGATGGCCCTGGCATTTTAAGTGACCTGAACGATGAAGCTATTACCATAAAGCCGAATCAAAATCATGTATATACTGTGCAGGCCAGTACATCAGAAGGTTGTACCAAAGAAGCAACGTCAGTTGTCCAGATGGAAGGCAGCCCTTATATCATAGAGTCAAGCAATATTCTTACGCCAAATGGCGATACAAGAAATGATACCTGGGTTGTGTGGAATATCAATACCTATCCGGGCAATCATGTCAGGGTGTATGACCCGGAAGGTCGTGTTGTATTTGATCGGGAAGATTATGATAACAGCTGGGACGGTACATTCCAGGGAAGCACACTATCCCCGGGAACTTATTACTACATCATCAATTTAGGTTCCGGTATTCCCATAGTTAAGGGAACATTAACCATTCTTCATTATTAATCGATAAAAAATGCAACATCATATATATACATCTGTATTCGACAGGGGCCTTAAGTCGGTGATCATATGCCTGCTTATGCTGTTTTTTGCTCATAAAGGAAATGCCCAGGTAAGTTCACCAGGGTCTGTTTACTTTCTCAATCCGTTCGCTATTAATCCTGCCATGTCAGGTGTAGAGGAGGATCTTAAGGTCACATTATCATACCGGCAGCAAGCCAGCAGTATTGGTTCCGGTACAAACACACAATACGTCACGGCAGACTATGGTTACAGCGAGCGTGTAGGTCTGGGCATAGCAGTATTCAGACAGGAGATGGGGATATTGGAAGGAACACGCTTCATGGCTAATTATTCGTATCATTTGCCTTTATCAGATCATGAAAACCTTTCTTTCGGGTTGTCTTTCGGGGCGGTTGATGAAACTATAAATGTAGATGAAATAATCGGGGATCCTGGAGATCAGTTGGTGGCAGATTTTAACGATACCGGGATACAACTGGATGGCGATTTTGGAGTGTCATACACTATGAATAAACTCAATATCCAGGTTTCGGCATTGCACCTGGGCTCCCTGGTCTATGATAATGGGGAAAACATGATCACCACCATAAGACAGCCTGCGGTTTTTGTAGCTGCCGGTTATAAATTTTTGTTGAAAGAGGGGGTGAATGCTATTGGTCTAACCCCAAGGGCACTCTATCGGAAAGTGAGGGAGTACGAGGAAATAGTGGATATTGGGGCACAAATCAACTTTTTAGATGAAAAGCTGAGTTTTTTTACCATGTATCACACTTCTAAAAGTGCTACGTTCGGCGTGGGAGTAGAAATAAGAGACCTTGTTGTTTTTAACTCAGTGTTTACCACGCAATCAACGGAATATGATGGAGATGCCGGTAGCACTTTCGAGTTTGCATTACAGCTAAGACTAGATTGATCCCACCTGGTATACAATACACCCGGGTATGTTAAGACTAATAAATAAGAGTACCAATATGATTTCACGAAAGATTAACCCATTGATTTTTAGCCTTTTGATAGGGGCAAGTTGTGGTGATGTTAAGGATGAAAAGCAGGGACCGGGGCCCCAGGTCCCAGGCCAGGAGGAAATAGTTTCTTTTACTGCTAAAGATGCCACTACGGCGTTTGATGCATTTAATAAGTATTTCTATGATACGGATGCCAAACTGTATCACAGTACAACAAAACGGGATCAGCTGGCACAGGGATGGACACAGGCGGTATTTTGGGATATTGTGATGGACGCTTACCTCCGGACGGAAAACCCTGGGTATCTTGAAATGATCAGGGAAATATATGAGGGCGGGAACCATGCATATTCAGATTTTAATTGGAATGACGTCAAAACCGTAAACGATTTCATTTATGACGACATGATGTGGTGGGTAATAGCATTGGCAAGGGGGTACGGAATTACAGCAGACCAGGAATACCTCGACAAAGCAATTGACGGGTTTGATTTTGTATGGGAAGAGGCTTTTGATGCAGTAAATGGTGGCATGAGGTGGAGTTGGAAAGTAGAAGGAAAAGTCGCTGCTATCAATTACCCAACGGTTATTGCAGCAATGTATTTGTACAATATAACCGGCAAAGATACATACCTTGCCAAAGCGAAGAATATTTATAGCTGGGCCCAAAAAACACTCTTCCAGGAGACGACTGGCCGTGTTGCCGACCATATAGTGGATGGTAGTCCCCCGGGGTTTGAGGATTATACGTACAACCAGGGGGTATGTATTGGTGCGGCTGTAATGTTGTACAGAATAACAGGAAGTAAGTCTTATTTAAATGATGCCAGGTTGGCAGCAGATTATACCTACAGTACAATGTCAGATAGTGATGGCATTCTGCCAGCCGAAGGAGATTGGAATGAACAGGGCGTTCTGAAAGCGATCTTTGCCCGGTATGCATATATGCTGATCGACGAAGGAGAGGAACAATATGAAGCATGGTTGAGGAAAAATGCGTCTTTGGCCTGGTCAAACCGGGATACCGCACGAAACTTAATGTTTCGCGACTATAGGGTAAAATGTCCGGAAGGTGATTTTCAATCTTATGAGGCCAGTAGCGCTGTCGGGATCATGCAGGTTTGTCCCCCGGGGTAAAAGTAATGGAAATGTGAAATAAACACTGCCAGCTTGGGAAAGTCAAAACCAGGAGCGACCGGGGCTTTGGGTTTTATGGTTTGGGATTCATTAAAATGTGATACGGAACTCTGAAAATCCAAAGATCAAAGGAATAAAAACATTACCAATCAATTTTTGAATGAAGGATTTAAATAGAATTACTTGTTTTTTATGGCTGGCGGTGACTTACGCCTGCACCAGTCCGGATATAGATCATGAGACTACACGCATTAGAGCCCCGGCCTATCCTTTGATCACCATTGACCCGTATACCAGCGCCTGGTCAATGGCAGATCATTTGTACGATGTGCCCGTGAAACACTGGACCGGGAAGGTTCATTCGCTTATCGGTGCGGCCCGGGTAGATGGTGAGGTATACAGGTTTCTCGGTAAAGAAGAGATACCGTTGGCCCGAGTAGTACCCATGGCCAAAGACGAATCATGGACCGGGTCTTATACTTTCGAAAGGCCTGCATCCGGGTGGGAGCAACCTGGCTATAACGCAGATTCCTGGCTTACCGGTGATGCAGCGTTTGGGTCCCAGGGTATGAAAGCCATTGGTACCGTTTGGGAAGATGATGAAATATGGGTGAGAAGGTCTTTTACCTTCACAAACACTGGGACACCCCTTTACCTGGTCTATTCGCATGATGATGATCTTGAATTGTATCTGAACGGAACGGAAATTCTCAACACCGGCAATCGTGCAAAACACGAAATAGTGGTTGAAATTGATGCTTCTTTACTCAAAGAAGACGGTGAAAATGTATTTGCGGCGCATTGTCAGGACCGTGGCGGCCTCGCCTACGTTGATTTTGGGATCTATGCTGAAAGCGGACGAAAGGATGTACTGAACAGGACCGCTGTACAGGAGTATGTTGCCCTTTCTGCTACTTCTACCTTGTATAAATTTACGTGTGGCCCGGTTGAACTCGATCTTAAGTTTACGGCACCACTTCTTCCAAATAACCTGGAAGTATTGTCCCGGCCGGTCAACTATATGGACTATAAGGTCAGCTCCCTGGATGGCAGGCAACACGATGTCCAGTTGTATTTTGAGATGACCCCGCAATGGGCAGTGAATGAAGTACACCAGGAAGTGGAGGTCACCAGTGGCTCAACAGGAGATGTACATTATTTAAAGACAGGTACTACGGAGCAGCCCGTACTGGAGAAAAAAGGGGATGACGTGCGTATCGATTGGGGATATGCCTACCTCGCGGCGGCAGAAGATGATCGATCCTCTTTGGCCATTTCCGAATACTTCGATGCAAAAGAGCAATTTGTAAACACAGGAAATGTCCAGGGCTCCGGGAGTACCAGGGCGATCATGACTAAAAATATGCCCGTACTAACCTATACCCGGGACCTGGGGGCTATTGATGCCGAGGGATCATCCGGATATATCATGATCGGCTATGATGATCTTTATTCGATCCAGTATTTTGGAGAAAATCTCAAGGCGTGGTGGGCACAGGAGGGCACCACTATGGACCAGGCATTACAAAAAGCAGGCATCCAGCATGAGCAACTGATCTATGACTGCCGGCAATTCGATAACAAGCTTTGGTATGAAGCATTGGAAGCCGGGGGTAAAAAATATGCCGATCTGTGTGTCCTGGCTTACAGGCAATCGGTAGCAGCGCATAAATTAACAAAAGATACGCAGGGGAATATACTGTTTCTGTCCAAGGAGAACTTCAGCAACGGATCTATCGGAACTGTTGATGTGACCTATCCTTCAGCGCCACTCTTCCTTAAGTATAACCCGGGGTTACTCAAAGGAATGCTGAACCCGATCTTTTATTATTCCGAAAGCGGCCGGTGGGACAAACCTTTCGCAGCGCATGATGTGGGGACATACCCAAAAGCCAACGGGCAAACCTATGGTGGAGATATGCCTGTAGAAGAGTGCGGTAATATGCTGATCCTCACCGCAGCTATCGCTCAAAGAGAGGGGAATGCAAACTACGCAAAGGAACACTGGGAAGTACTGACCACCTGGGCCAACTACCTCATGGAAAATGGATTGGACCCGGAGAATCAACTTTGTACGGATGATTTTGCCGGTCACTTTGCGCATAATGCAAACCTCTCGGTGAAGGCTATCATGGGGATTGCCAGCTACAGCATGCTGGCCGGTTTGCTAGGCATGGAGGACGTGGCTAAAACCTATGGAAATGAGGCTAAACGCATGGCTGTGGAATGGGAAAAAATGGCAGATGATGGTGATCACTATCGGTTAACGTTTGATAAGGAAAATACCTGGAGTCAGAAGTATAACCTGGTATGGGATAAACTCCTGGGTTTTGAGATCTTCCCAGTGAATATTGTAAAGAAAGAGATACCGCATTACCTCAAGGTTCAGAACCAATACGGATTGCCATTGGATAATCGAAAAACCTACACAAAATCAGATTGGATCGTATGGACCGCTACATTAGCGGATGACCGGCAAACTTTTGAAAGATTTATCGATCCATTGCATGCTTATGTAGAGAATACGCCGGATAGAGTGCCAATGTCTGATTGGTACGAGACACCGGATGCCAAACAGGTTGGCTTCCAGGCTCGCTCCGTAGTGGGAGGTTACTTTATTAAAATGCTGGAAGAATAAATAACTGCTCCTATGACCCAACACACAGCAACTCATCTCTATTATGAAAAATAAAAATGCATTACTGATTTCATCTGTTCTCATATCATTCATTGTCGTTTCCTTCATCTACAAAGAGGACGGCAATGAAGTTTATGAGCGGAAAGGATATACATTGACTGTGGTGAACAAGGCGGTTGGTCTTGATGGCGCTGTCAAGAATAGTCTCGTGGAAACATTCTTTACCGTATATCCGGTGCTTGCCAGGTACTACAATGAAAATACTGCCAGGGAAGTAGAGTTTATAATTGATCCTGAATACAAGGGAGTGGCAGAAGCCGGTGGGGGAAGAGTGAGGATAAGTCCGCATTGGCTAAAGGATCATCCTGCTGATTTTGACCTGGTAACCCATGAAGTCATGCACCTTGTACAATCCTATCCTGGTCAGGCTGGTCCATGGTGGGTAACCGAGGGCATAGCTGACTATGTGCGGTATGTGTACGGATGCGATAACGCCAGGGGCGGTTGGTTCCTTCCTGGTTATAGTCCGGATCAGAATTATAACAATGGCTATCGTGTCACTGCCCGGTTCTTTTTGTGGATAGAAAATAAAGTAAGCCCGGGATTTGTCAAGCGGCTTGATCATGCCATGCGCACAGGGAACTTTTCCGATGGAATATGGAAGAAACTAACAGGTAGAAACATAAACGAACTCTGGAAACAGTATGGTAAAAACCCTGCCTTATAGGCCGATTTGCTGTTAAACAGAACCCTGCTTTGATCAAGGATCAAGACCAACAACTTTACCAATGAAATCAGTCTCCTGGACTCTGTGAGAAATCAGGATTATGAAAACGGATAAATTCAAACCCGGTGCATGGTTTTCAGGATGACGGTATTTTCTGATTTTCCTCCCCTGATTTCATATTTCCCCTCTGCGATCAAAGCATGAACAATACCAAACCTATTCTTTTTTAATAATCTGAAATTTATATGAGGCTCAATTATCATCTACTCTTTTTCCTTGCCATAAGCCTATCCGGCTACGGGCAAATAATAAACGAAATTTCCGATCCCGTTGACTATGTAAACCCACTGATGGGAACGGATTCGGAACCTGGTCTATCCAATGGTAATACGTACCCTGCCATAGGGGTGCCTTGGGGTATGAATTTGTGGACCCCACAAACGGGGAAGATGGGGCATGGCTGGGCGTACACCTATGATGCCTATAAGATCAGGGGGTTTAAGCAAACCCACCAGCCTTCACCATGGATGAATGACTACGGCCAGTTCGCGATCATGCCGGTCATTGGTATGAAGTTCGACCAGGACGAGCGGGCCAGTTGGTTCTCTCATAAAGCGGAGATAGCAAAACCTTACTATTATAAAGTCTACCTGGCCGATCACGATGTGACCGTGGAACTCACGCCCACGGAGAGAGCTGCGCAGTTCAAAATTACCTTTCCGGCATCGGATAGTGCTTACCTGGTGGTAGACCCCTTCGACAAAGGGTCCTGGGTGAAAGTGATCCCGGAAGAGAACAAGATCACCGGGTATACCACTAAATACGCCAGGGGCAAACTGGTCAACTTCAAAAACTATTTTGTACTCAAATTTGACAAGGCTTTTGACAATGTTCATACCTGGGAAGGGAAGAACCTGGCCGAGGGTGTAACAGAAATGGAAGGCAACCACGCCGGGGCTATTGTTGGTTTTAAAACCTCAAAGCAGGAAACGATCAACGTAAGGGTAGCCTCTTCTTTCATCAGTTTAGAGCAGGCTGAGTTAAACCTGGAAAGGGAGCTGGCCCAGGATGATTTTGACACTACCAAAAAGAAAGCCAGGGACCTTTGGAATGATAAGCTGGGCAGGATAAAAGTGTCGGGCGGCACCATTGACCAGGTAAGTACATTTTATTCGTGTCTCTACCGGACCCTTTTCTTTCCGAACAAGCTTTATGAGATCAACGAAAAGAATGAGAGGATACACTGGAGTCCCTATAACGGGAAGATACTCCCTGGCTATATGTTTGCGGGCACCGGCTTCTGGGATACATTCAGGGCGTTATACCCGTTTCTAAACCTCGTTTACCCTTCTATCAACAAGGAAATGCAGGCAGGTTTAGTGAATGATTTTAAGGAAGGAGGTTGGTTACCGGAGTGGTCCAGCCCCGGTTATGCCAATATCATGGTAGGCAACAACTCCGCTTCCGTGGTATCGGACGCCTACATCAAAGGCCTGAGAGGCTACGATATCGAAATACTTTATGAAGCGCTGATACACGGCGCCAACAATGCCGGGCCCATGACCGCAGTAGGCAGGGCAGGAGCGGAATATTACAAAACGCTGGGTTATGTGCCGTATGATGTGGGGATCAACGAAAGTGCCGCTAGGACACTGGAATACGCCTATGATGACTTTACCATTTACCAATTAGCCAAAGCGTTGAAGAAACCAAAGAAAGAGATCAACTACTACGCGGAACGATCGCTTAACTACAAAAAGCTGTTCGATCCATCCTCGGGCCTGATGCGTGGAAAAAATAAGGACGGTTCGTTCCAGTCCCCTTTCAACCCCTTTAAATGGGGCGACGCTTTCACAGAGGGTAATAGCTGGCATTATAGCTGGTCTGTATTCCATGATGTGCAGGGCCTTATTGACCTGATGGGGGGCAAGGAAAACTTTGTAATGAAACTCGATTCAGTATTTGACCTGCCACCCATATTTGATGAAAGCTATTACGGTGGGGTTATACATGAGATCAGGGAAATGCAGATCGCGGATATGGGACAATACGCTCATGGTAACCAGCCTATCCAGCACATGATATACCTTTACAACTATGCCGGGGTGCCGTGGAAAGCCCAGTATTGGGTGCGGGAAACCATGAACAGGATGTACCTGCCTATGCCGGATGGGTATTGCGGAGATGAAGACAACGGACAGACCTCTGCTTGGTATGTATTCTCAGCTATGGGATTTTATCCGGTATGCCCTGGAGTAAACGAGTATGTCGTAGGAGCCCCGCTTTTTCAGAAAGTTACACTGCAGTTGGAGAATGGAAACGAACTTGTGATCAATGCTCCGGGAAATAACGCTCAAAACCGTTATGTGAATGAATTAAAGATCAACGGTAAGGTAAGCACCAAAAATTACCTGGATCACAACGAGCTGATGAAAGGAGGTACCCTGGAATTTGATATGAAGGACGAACCCAACAGGAATAGGGGGACTGATAAGGAAGATTTTCCTTATTCTTTCTCAATTGAGAAATAAGATATTATCTTGCCGGACCCGAAAACGAAAAAGATAGCAATGAATACCAGGATTTATCCATACATTTTGTTTTTGACTCTTGTTGGGTTCATCAGCAAAGGACAGGATATCCAAAGCCCGGATCTGATCCGGTATGTCGATCCTATGATCGGTACGGCACGAATGGGTCACACCTATCCCGGTGCTACAGCACCTTTTGGAATGGTACAGCTCAGCCCGGATACGGATACAATTCCCTATGCCGTGAATGGGAAATATACCGGGGATGTTTACAAGTATTGTGCAGGATACCAGTATGAGGATAAAACCATCGTCGGCTTCAGTCATACGCACTTTAGTGGCACGGGGCATTCGGACCTAGGAGATTTTTTGATCATGCCTACCACCGGTAAGCTGCAGCTTGACCCGGGCACGGCAGGTAAGCCCGGAAGTGGATATCGATCCGCTTTTTCCCATGATAACGAAACGGCTGAAGCAGGGTATTACAAGGTAAAGCTGGAGGATCACAACATTACCGCAGAGCTTACCGCAACTACACGTGTCGGGATGCATCAATATACATTCCCTGCCACCCAGAACGCCCATATTATCCTGGATATGATGCATGGTATTTACAACTATGATGAAAAGACCACCTGGGCATTCATACGCATGGAAAACGATACGTTAGTGACGGGGTACAGATCCACCAACGGGTGGGCCAGGACGAGGACGCAATACTTTGCTATGGCGTTCAGCAAACCGGTCAGATCCTATGGATTTGTAAGTTACGAAAAGCACCCTTATAAAGGTTTTTGGGGAAGATTCGACCAGCAGAGTAACTTTCCCGAGGCAGCCAATGAGAAGATCAGGGCACATTTTGATTTTGAGACTGGGGCAGGGGAGAAGATCAAGATCAAGTTTGCTTTATCCCCGGTAAGTACAGAAGGAGCCATCCGGAACATGCAGGCGGAAGTCCCCGGCTGGGATTTTGATGCCGTGAGATCCCAAACCCAACATGCCTGGAATAAAGAACTAAATAAAGTAACGGCCGACGCCGGCAGCGAAGGAGAGATGATCAATTTTTATACCGCTATGTATCATGCATTCCTCGGCCCCACGGTTTATATGGATGTAGATAGTCAATATAAGGGGTTGGATCAGAATATCCACACTGCGGATGGCTTCATCAATTACACTAGCTTCTCATTGTGGGATACCTATCGTGCTTTACACCCTATATTCAATATCCTGCAGCCTGCCCGTAACCAGGATATGATCCGGTCCATGCTGGCCCATTATGATCAGAGTGTTCATCACATGCTACCGGTCTGGTCCCATCATGCCAATGAGAACTGGTGCATGATCGGCTACCATAGTGTATCGCTGATCGCAGATGCCATCGTCAAAGGCAATACCGATTTCGACGCGGAGCATGCGTTACAGGCGTGTGTGGAAACTGCTAATGTCCGCTATTTTGATGGCATCGGCGAATACGTCGACAGGGGATATGTTCCGGAAGATAAGAGCCGGGCGTCCGTCTCTAAAACGCTGGAGTACGCCTATGACGACTGGTGTATTGCACAAATGGCCAAAAAAATGGGAAAAGAAGATATCTATAAAGAATTTACCAGGCGTTCTAAGAGCTATAAAAATGTTTTTGATCCGGAAACAGGGTTTATGAGGCCCAGGTTAGCCAGTGGAGAGTGGGTGAAGGAGTTTGATCCGCTGGATACACACTGGCAGGGATTTATTGAAGGGAACTCATGGAACTACAGTCTCTATGTGCCGCATGATCCGGCGACGATGATAAAGATGATGGGAGGAAAACAAAAGTTTGCACAGCACCTGGACTCTCTTTTTTCTATGGAGCTCCCGGACAGGTATTTTGAACATACCGAGGACATTTCGAGGGATGGGATCATAGGCAACTACGTGCACGGTAATGAACCCTCACACCATGTGGCCTATCTCTACAACTGGACGGATCAGCCGTGGAAAACCCAGGACAAGACTAGGATGATCTTAAAGACCATGTACAAACCCGCTCCCAATGGGTTGGGTGGTAACGATGATTTTGGACAAATGAGTGCCTGGTATCTCTTTAGTTCATTGGGTTTTTATCCCGTAGCACCCGGATCTGACCAGTATATGCTAGGTAGTCCTTCCGTAGTCTCAGCTACCATCCATTTGGAGAATGGGAGGAATTTTGCCGTGAGTACAAAAAATCAGCAGGATAAGAATGTATATGTAAAGAAAGTGGAGTTGAATGGCAAAGTGCTAAAGAGAAGATACATCACCCATTCAGATATTCAAAATGGCGGCAAGCTCACTTTTTATATGGCTGATAAGCCCGGTAATTAAATTGAAAAAATGAAGCAATTACTAATCCCGGTATTATTTCTTACGTTCGGAGCACTCAATGCCCAAGAGGTTAAAACTGCTGGCAACCCAATACTGGACGGATGGTATGCTGATCCTGCGGGGATCATTTTTGACAATCAATACTGGATCTATCCAACTTATTCAGATACCTATGAGAAACAGGTGTTTATAGATGCGTTTTCGTCTAAAGACCTGGTCAAATGGGAAAAACATACTCGAATCGTTGATACTGCTGCCATCTCATGGGCAGATAGTGCCATGTGGGCTCCTTCAATTATCAAAAAACAAGATCGTTATTTTCTATTTTTTGCTGCCAATGATATTCAGAGTAATGAGGCTTTGGGAGGTATCGGGGTTGCAGTAGCAGACAAATCTGGGGGGCCGTTTAAAGATTATTTAGGCAGGCCTCTATTAGGGGAAATCCATAATGGAGCACAGCCTATTGACCAGTTTGTCTTCGAGGATAAAGACGGTCAATATTACATGATCTACGGAGGCTGGCGACACTGCAATATTGTAAAATTAAAAAATGATTTTACAGGTTTTGAGCGTTATAAGGATAACAGCATTTTTAAGGAGATTACCCCTGGAGGCTATGTAGAAGGTCCTTTTATGTTTATTAGGAATGGTAAATACTACTTCATGTGGTCGGAAGGCGCCTGGGGTGGTCCTGGTTACAAAGTGGCCTATGCTATTGCTGATTCTCCTTTTGGGCCTTTTGAACGGATCGGTATTGTGCTTCAGCAGGATCCTAAGGTAGCAACCGGGGCCGGACATCACTCAATGATCAAAGTGCCCGGTAAAGATGAGTGGTACATTGTTTATCATAGACGCCCATTAACAGAAACACATCATAATCACCGGGTGATTTGTATGGAAAAGGTACAATTTGATGATAACGGTTTCATAAAACCTGTCAAGCTCACTTTTGAAGGGGTACAAATGAATCCCTTGAGTAAATTCTGAGTATGAGATTGGCAAATACGCTGCATCCCTGGTGTGATATCGTGCCAGTAGGTCTGAATTTATGTTGGGCGTTCTTGAAAATTAGCTGTGATAGTTAAGCGTTTAATTTTGGCAAATACGATTACATTTTTGAAATGTTATAGGGTAATGCCAGCCTCAAAATGAGCAGTTTAAGCGGGATTTTGAGGTTCTAAGTCCAGTTTTCATTTTCTTTTGTACGCCCATGCCATAGGCATCCCTTCGGAGAAAGAAAACGAAATAAAAGAAAAGGGCGCAGACAACCCAGCCCATTTTCCCTCAAAACGCGCTATCCAACCCTTATAGGCCGCTTGCCCGCAGGCCTAAAATGTGCCAAGCTGTTCCTGGATGTCTCCCCTCCATACGTCACTTGAATTTTCAGAGATGTTCTATGTTGTTTTTAAGACCTTGTCTTGTTTTATTTTCTACAGCACGTGCAAAGCAGAGAATTCATTTCATCTGTCTTGTATAATCCTGACAGGCCCAATAATTCCCATTGAAGTATATCCCTGGTGTCGGGTCCAGTTTTGAGCTACCTTATTATCCGCCAGGCTTTTAAGGTAATTACCGGTGATGGTGGTCAATTTGACACTGATCTTGTTTTCTCCTTTTTTCAGCGCATTTTTAACATGAAATATATGTGCACCGTACCATTTGGTTCCAATGTACTCACCATTTATGGTTAGTTCTGAAATGCCTTGCACGTCCCCCAGGTCAAGGTATTCGTATTTGTGGGAATCAATGGCGACTGTTTTTTCATAAATTATATCTCCTGCAAAATCCCTGGTCTTGCTGTTTTCGACCAGGTCTATTAAAGAACCTAATTTCATTTGCTGTGTCTTTCCGTTGATATGGTTAAGTTGTAACTGCCATGTTCCTGGCAGCTCTTTTCCCTCCCTCTTGAAATCGAACGGTTGAAGTTTTTTCCCCCTGGAGCTTCTTTCAAAAACGATCAACATTGAAGTGGCCCGGGGAAGCTCCAGGTTAAGTTTATTTCTGCTTCCATCCGTAGGATAAATCTTCTTTTCCCCGGTTTCAGGATCCCAGGTCCAGGGATATAGACCCGCTGGTACCTCGAAATCAGCCTTAACTGAAATATGTTCTGACAAGCTGGTATTGGCAATAAAAAACAAAGGGTTCTCCCCGGCCCGGTAGCTCGATTGGCTTAAAAATTTGTGGGTTTTATTAAACCTGGCATAAGGTGCCAGGCCCAGTTCAGCCTGTAGTTTGCCGTACCATCCAATTACATCCCCTTGGGGTGAAGGGTATTCGATAACGTTCCCACCGGGGAGGTTCAACAGGTCGTTCACTATCCTCTTCACCCTAGCATCGCTATTTTCTCCATTTTTGTAAGCAGGGGATTTAAAAGGTTTTTTTCCAATGAAAACGATTTTCCCCCCGGCATTTGCAAAAGCGACCAGTGATTTGGTGGTTTCCGGGTCCAGTGTCTCAATTTCGGGTAAAAGAAGGGTATGATAGGAACGGCTGTTATAGACCATCCGTCCTTTTTCGAAAGCCGATCTTTTGATGATGTTTTCACTAATATAATCGCAGCCGCCTCCATTCTGGTGTACGGCTTCCCACAGGTTATTCTGATACTCCGGGTACCACTTTTGAGGGAAGGGGTCACGCTGTGGTCCCATCTTCAGCCACAGGTCGGTAAGCGGTTGAAGAATGGCCACATTCGCCTGGGGAGTAGCATTTTGCAGCAGGTAGGAAATACGAGCTTTGTAATCTCCCCATTTTCGAAAATGAGGCCACCAGGTATTCTGTTCGTTAAAATAAGCCCCGTAACGGATCCAGCCGGGAAAAACAGCCCCGGGCGGGGAGTAGTTAAACCCGTGCAATATAGAGTGGTTGACTCCTGAAATATTGCTTTGATCACCGGCAATTTTGATGTTTTCCAGGGTGGCCATAAACGCCATTGCAGTATTGGTGATCTCCTCGCAGCTCACTAGCTTTTTTCCCGCAAGTACAGCCCCGGAGGAAACATATTTGTTACACATCCTCGGTGCCCGGCCTGTTAATCCCGTGTCGGGATATTCTCTCCCGACGTCTTTAAACAACCAAGTTTCGCACTCTGGAATATCGATTTCCATACTTGCTTCAAGCGGGTGCATGCCTCGGCCGTAGGCCTGCATCCGGGATTTTACATTATTCTTATGGCACCAGTCATTAAAGGTGTCTATAAACCGTTCTTTAAAAAGCTCAATCCGGGTGTGATAAAAATCTAGGTCTACCCGTTTTATTACTTCTGTTACCTCACCTGGGAATTTTGTTCCATACTCCTCGTTGAGAGGATTTCCCATATGTCCCACTTTTTTTAATACAAAAGGGAGATAGGGCAGTAGTGAATAACCTCTTCTTTTTTCAAATTCACTAGGCAGATCGTCATTCCAGTTGGCGCCTTCCAGTTCCATACTGTCGCAAAACATGGCCCTTATATAGTCACCCATATTCCCGATCTTCCCGTTGATGAAACCGGAGATCCTATTCAAATAGTCTTCCGTAGCTGCCTTACTGTAATGGTTCAGCACCGGTCCTGCTGCACCGGGCGCACCATTGATCACGGCCATGTACCCAGTGAGTTTCACCACATAATATAGCACATAACTCCCCTCCGGGACACTGACGGACAACTCCTGGTCACTCATGCTGCTCATTAGGTCCTCTCCCTCAGTAAATTCATTTGAATTTTTTGGAAGCATCCGTGCCATTAACAGGTCTTTGTAAACGGTTTTGTTTTTTGAATGGAGCCCAGGGTCTACCCTTTCCAACAGTTCGTTTACTTTGAAATGATAATTTTTACCTCCTTCCAGGTCTATGGTCTCAATCGTTACCATTTGTGACTGCTCCTTTTTCTTAAGAAATTCACCCCCAAAAGGCCAACCGGAACCTACGATCATATCACAAACCATTCCACGATCCTTGGCCCCTTGGAGGGCTGTTTGTAACATGTCCAGCCAGTCATCTTCAAAAATAGTCAATGCCTTTACTCCCACAGGATCTGTATCTCCGGGGAAAGCAATGGGATTAATTTCAACCCCCCCGATCCCAGCCACTTTCATAACGTCCAGCTCACGCAAAATTTCCTGTTTCTCAAGCCTGTTCCCATTCCACCACCACCGGACAAAAAGACGGGAATCAACAGGCGGGTTTTGAAATCCTTCAAAAAGCTCATCAACATTATCGGTCTTTAAGACAGGGTTGGCATTTCCTAAAACCGAATGAACAAAAAACACGCCTGGCGTGGTAAGGACGCTATTTTTAACAAAATCTCTTCTTTTCATTGGTCATTTAATCGATTATACATCCATTTTAAAAAAATAACTGCGTGTAAGGCAATAGATAAAATGTAGCACGGGCTCTGTTTAGATCCCTCAGGAATTGCACTCGCGCCATCAAGTCGACATATCTTTGGCTATCCGCAAAAATGGTTATTTGCCTCACAGTTGTGCCTATTTAAGGTACCTTACTCATCCTTTTTATCGGCCAATAAGTATTCTAACAGGTCCCATTAACCCCGATGCCAGCAATGGGTCATTCCTTCGATAAAAATTGTGAGTAACAAACGTATATCGCTTGGTGGGTCTTTTTTCACCATTTTCTAACCAGGAAGGCCAATCGCCATTTTCAGATTGATCATTTTCATAATTTTCATCACCTATTAATCTATTTACCCAAAGATTTGCCACTTCTATTTCAAGGTTATTTTTTCCTTTTTTCAAATAGCGTGTGATATTTAATAGATGATTCGTCCATACAATGCCAACTTCTTGGCCATTAAGGTATACCCTGGCAATATTTTCCAGTTTTCCCAAATCCAGGTAAAAATCCTGCTTCTTGTTAGCCAACTGTCGTTTGGAAATATGGAATGCTTTTTTGTAGATAGCCTTTCCCGAGTAATATTTTATGCCGGGGTCGGCGCTGCTGGTCCAATCCAATAGATTTTTAAATTCAATATTACCAGGTCCTCCCCATAAGGTGTCAAACGAAACCATCCAGGGGCCTTCTATGTTCACTGACTCAGACAGAACCGGAAAATTTCCTGGAACCTGTCGATCTATGGAAGAATTTATTCCAAACACGACCAGGTAACTGGTATGTGGTCCGAATATCATGGGGATAGTGGTCGTATTTTCGTTTTCCTGGAATGTAGGCAACGGCCTAATGTCACCGGTGATAGGGTCCCATAATTCCGGGTTACCTTTGGTGGATCTGAAAACACAATTAGCAGAGAGGCTATCTGGCGTCCGGTTGGACACAAAGTAAATATCATAATTCTCTGAAGTTCTATGTGTATACCGCACATCTCCGTCTGGGTCAAAATCGAGCGGGAGGTCCATTTTCATGAGAATGTTACCGGTGATTTCATAACCGGGGTACATAATAGTATCATTTCCAGGCATCCTGATTTCACCGCCCCAAACAATTTTTCCTTTTCCTACGGTTTTAGATACAATTTGGGAAGGATTCGGTGTGTTACCCCAGATCTTATTGACCAGCATCTTAATATCGTTATCGCATTTTGGGTAGTCGGCCAGGGAAGGAGACCTTTCCGGTGGAAGTCCGATGACGGTGGCCCCATCAAGTAAGAGAGTATAGATCTTATTAAGAAGCGCAGGTGTCATAGCTGGTGTATAGGGTAATATCAGCGCGCTGTATGTTGCGCCACCGGGAAATACTATTTTACGATCCTTAACCTGTGCTGAAGTTAACTGCGACGGCGCACAACCATCAAAATTGTAACCTTTGCGATCGGGCAAAGCCGAATTTGCGGCAATGAGAGCGGACGGCGGGGCCTTGAAAACATGAGGCGAACCCCCAGGGGTTAAATATAAAATATCCGCTGAAGTACGGCCTTTGCTCAGCATATACTGAACTCTTGAAACATAGGTGTGATAGGCACCAACCATTGGCCACCAGGCCTGGTTTCGGTTCCAGTGTACACCATACGGCCCCATGGTCATGCCTGGCTTTAACGTGTTATTTAAAGGCTGGTGTTGGAAGGTGTGAAACATTAGCTTATTTATGCCCTGTGCAAAGGCCCAATCCGTTTGATTTTTCATGGAACCGGGAAATTGCCTGAATCCTTCCCCTTGTGAAGTAAAAGACTCGGCCGGCAGGATAGCTTGCCCTTTTATATGGGCTATTGAAGCTGCTTCTATCACTGAAAAGGCACTGTTGAATCCAAAGCCATCACTCCAAAATTCTGCCATGATCACATCGGCAATGTTACCTAATTCCAAATCCGCTGTGGGATTCATATCATAGGGCTCAATTGAAAGCTTTAAACCGTAACTATGCGCGTAATCCCTGGTATATTGAGCATGCCTTTCCAAAATTAGCTCTTGTGATGTCTGGCGAAGATCCCATAAAAAACGTTCACTGATCTCTTCGTTGCCAACGACATGTCCGGCATAAACCGGAAAATAGAACAGCGGATCGTATCCCCTGCGATTTGTGAACTCCTCCCTGAAACTTCCGGTCCAATTCTGTGCTCCCATCTCCCAGCTATCCATATGAAGTCGCTTTAGTCCTCCTTTTCCTTCGGCCGAGGTGAATTCCAGCTTTTTGAATAATTTTCCCACATAGTTATCCAAATGATTTTTAATGGCAACCGTGTCGAATTTGTCCGATTCAAAACCTAGGCCAGGAACAGGCGCGGGCCTTGTAATGGCTCCATTGTTTCTAGCGCCAAATCGCATGATAGTCCATATACGATCATCCGGGGGACGCCAGTTTAGAATGCCTTCCTGGTTGAGTTGACCAGATAGATCTACCATTTCATCAAATTGAATGACGGAATTCCCGGAGGGTTCCTTAAAATTCCTTTTAAAGGGGATGAATTGCCTTGTACCCGGTACGGAAGTATAAGGAGCCCGGTAATACAGTGCTTTCTCGTCTATATTCTTTATAGGGTCAATTTCCTTTAAAGATTTTGGAAAGGCCAAAACAGCGACGTCCTTGTAATATTCCAACCTTTTCTCTGCCAGCTTCGAGGTGAGGCTATTCTCTCCAAAATAGGGTTTTTTAGGTTGTGGTGTAGGAAGGCTCAAGGGAAATTCGGTGGTGTGATCCACCTCCAGGCTACTAGCTACAAGGTGTTGCATGGACTCTTTGGCCTGTACCCATGGCCCTCCGCTCCCTGTCCACCCGGGACCGACACCCAGGATCATCTCGATCCCAAGCCTCTTGCATTCATTTACTGCGTGAACAAACAGGTTTTGCCATTCCTCGCTCAAAAATTCCACATTACCTCTTGGCACTCCCACATTTACTTCCAAAAATATAACGCTGGATATCCCTGAGTTTTTCATCGATTCCAAATCTTCTGTCATACCTTTCGCAGACATATTGCCGTCCATAAAATACCAATAAACCCCTGGCCAGCTTGATGTGGGAGGATTTTGAAAGTCAGACTTCCAGGTTTTAACATCTACCTTTTCCTGTGACAGAGCTTTGGTGAAAAAGAGTAGAACCAAAGAAAAAAGCATACAAATAATCGTCTTCATACATTTCATGAATTGCGTAAATAATTTCAGTTTTTTTGTATTAGAGCCGCGTCAAATGGTGGAATAAATAAGCGGTATGAACGGTTTAAGATCAGTGAAGGATGAAGATGCTTTCTAAAAGTACTTTCATGCTCCACGCATCGTTTTAGTATTCGGGATTTTGCCGCAATGATCCCCTTTGCAATGAAATTTGACTATCGGGAATTGGGAACAGAATTTCATATTCCTGGAAATCATAATCATTTCCACCGAATGGAACCCCTGATCGATCAATAGTAGGGCTCTCTAATTCATCTTGACCATGACGATTGAATAAACTTACCAGCTCGGCATTGGAATATTGTCTTCTTACATCAAACCATCTATGGTTTTCAAAAGCAAGTTCAATTCTTCTTTCATGAAAAACAGCTTCCCTGAAAGACGCCGTATTCAATCCGCTTAAACTACTTAGACCGGCCCTGTTTCTCACTTCATTCAAGTATGCATAGGCTTGTCCCGTGGGCCCGGATTGTTCGTTAATGGCCTCGGCAAGCATTAACAGAACATCTGCATATCTTAAAACAGGCCAATTAGTATCTGTTCTTCCCGGAAGTGCATGCTCATGTGTATACTTTATAATGTAAGGGATGTTTACAAATGTACCATTATCGGTATATCCTTCTCTAAGAGAAGCATCCTTTCTAAGATCACCCGGTTCGTAATCGTTGATCAGGTCATTGGTTGGCATATTAAACCCACCGGTAGCCACAGCTGGAAAACCAGTGATAATTCCATTGGAAAATAATGGGGCAAAAGTATAGGCAAAACCACTATGTTCTCCCAAATTATTACCTCCCAAAAACTGGACTTCAAATATAGATTCTGCATGATTTTTATTATTCGGATCAAAAATATCCTCATAACCAGGCAGCAAACTATAGTTCCCCAAAACTTTATCCAATTCAGTGATAGCTTCACCGTATCTCCCTAGTGTTAGAAAGACTTTACCCAAAAGCGTCAATGCTGCCCCCTTGGGAACTCTTCCGATATCACTGCCTGGATAGGCTTGTTTTTCAGGTAAAAGTGCGCTGGCTTCCGTTAAATCAGCTATGACCTGGTTATAAGTGTCTTCTTCGGAAGATCGGGTTAAAGTTCGAGAACCTCCAACGGATTCCAGTGGTTCGGTAAGTAAGATAACAGGGCCGAAATAGTGTACTAAATTATAGTAATAATAAGCTCTTAAAAATAACAATTCCCCTGTATATTGATCAATCTTACCCGTACCTTGTAAGCCGGACTCCTTAATTCGGGCTAGTGTTGTATTGATGTTATGGAGGCTGTTGTAATACCCGGAATACATTTGATCAATATTTACATTCGCTGAAGCAATGGTCCATGTTTCAAATGCTTCAATACGGTCTACCTGTCCTCTATCCTGCGCATTCAAGTGGATCGTTGTGTTATCTGTTATCAATTCATTGAAAACAAACTGACCTCCAATGATTCCCTGTAGTTGTCCGTAGATACCGTTTAAGGCTTGTTCAACTTCTGTTTCATTACTATAAAAGTTGCCCACTATAACACTATTCGGGTCGTCAATTTCCAAAAAATCTCCAGTACAAGAAAAGGATACTATTGACATAGTAAATACAAAATATGTTCTTAAATACTTTTTCATCATTCACTTTTTTAAAAGTTAATATTTAATCCTAATGAGAATGTCCTTGGTACAGGATAGTGATCATTGTCCACCCCGATAGTAACTGTTTGAGGATTAAAAGGATTACCGGAATTGGATTCCGGGTTGTTACCGGGATAATTGGTGAATAAAAGAAAGTTATCGATGGTGCTGTAAAACCTTAGATCAAATGCTTCGCTGATTTCAGGGAAATTGTATCCTAAGGTAAGCGTCCTAAACCACAAGTGACTGGCATCGTATACAAACCTTGAACTGGCTTCCCGAGTAAATTGAAAATTTCCGGTGCTAGCCCATTCCCCAATACCAGGATTACCGGGAGACCGCCATCTATTGATCATCCTGGCATCCACGTTGAACACCCCGTCTACATTCATCGTAAAAGGTTCTATATTCCTGAACAAATCATAATTTTGTGCTCCGGTGAAGTTCATACTTAAATCAAAATTTTTGTATTCCAGGTTTATATTGAGTCCCCAGGTAAAATCCGGGTTCGGATTACCGATAATGGTCCAGTCCTGTCGATCGTAAGTGATTTGACCATCACCATTTACATCTTCATATTGATAGGTGCCTACCGTATTTCCCGGATGTGACGGGGCGTTGGAGATTTCTTCTTCTGTTTCAAATATTTTCAATTTTTTAAAACCATAAAGCATACCTATTGGCTGTCCAACCCTGAAAATATTATTTCCGCCGTAGAAATCGTTGCTTACAAAGATCTCTTCCAAATCACCATCCAAGGCTAAAATTTCATTTCTATTGAATGCGATATTAAAATTTGTTCTAACCCTGAAATCACCGAAGGTTTCCCTGTAATTGATACCAAGTTCAAAACCTTTATTTTCTACTTTTCCAATATTGGAAAGTGCGTTGCCAAACCCGGTAGTGGCGGGAACCTGCAGTGGCAATAACATATCTTCGGTTGTTCTTTGGTAAAACTCCGTCACCACCATGATTTTGTCATCAAAAAGCCCTACATCTAATCCTACATCCCATTGCCTTGATGTCTCCCATTTTAAATCGGGGTTTCCGAAATTGGAAATTACTCTTCCTCCTGCCAATTGGCCGCCCAATACATAATTATTAGCCGATAAGCGAGCCAAGTGTGTGAAATCACCTATATTGTTGTTTCCTGTTACCCCCCAACTACCTCTTAACTTGAGGTCAGAGACAAAAGCGTTCCGCGGAAAAAAAGCCTCTTCAGAAACTCTCCAACCTAATGAAAAAGCAGGAAAATCGCCCCATTTATTGTTCTTGCCAAACCTGGAACTGCCTTCTCTCCTGTAAGAGGCGGAGAGTAAATACTTGTGATCATGGGCGTAGTTGACTCTTCCCAAAAAGGCCACGAGCCCCCATCCATCGATATTAGAAGAAGAGGAAGTCTCACTGGCAGCAGAAAGATAGGGGATTAGATCATCTGGAAATTGCTCCCCATTACCTGACAAATTATCTAAACGTGCTTTCTGTACAACGTAACCAGCAGTAAAATCGAATTCATTTTTATACAATGAAGTCACATAGGATAAGATATTGTCAAAAGTATAGTTTGAGGCTCTGTATGCCCTTTCCCCGGAATTTGCTATGGTTGGAGGAGGATTATTCCAATCAGCTATGGTTGATGGTTTAAAAAAACGACCACGCCCATTTTCCATGGATACATTCACGGATGTCTTAAGGGATAGCCCCTTGATCGGAGTCAACTCAATTGCCCCATTCGAGAGTAGATAAGAGACGGCTGTATAATTGGTGATCTCATGTAATACCTGCACAGGATTCTGATAGCCAAAAACACCGTCCCGACCGCCTATATAGTCGTTAAAACTTCCATCCTCATTATAAACAGGATCCCTGGGATCGGCAAGATAGGCAGCGCTGATAACAGACGTTGTGAAATTTCCACCTATGGTATTTCCGGGGTCATTTCGTGTAGAATACCTTCCGGACAAGTTCCAGTCTACCTTGAGGTAGTCATTGAATGTATTGCTAAGGTTGATTCTGCCATTAAAAACTTGAAAATCCGTTTTCTTGATTACACCTTCCTGGTTTAAATATCCTAATGACAGGTATGATTTTAGTTTTTCAGTTCCATTGGACATACTTAAATTGAGGTCTTGCACCAAGGCTGTTCTGAGAATTTCGTCCTGCCAGTTTGTTGAATACTGTACTTGACCGGGAGATCTCCATGCTGCGGGAATTTCTTCCGTCATCGGATCCCTGCCTTCAATTCTTCTAAAATCATCTGTGACCCTTTCGTTCTGAAATTGAATGAATTGTTGAGCGTTCAGTACTTCTACCCTTCTCGAACCAGGAACCGTATGAAAACCCTGGTCTATATTGATATTAAGTTTGGAGACACCATCTTTTCCCGACTTGGTTGTTATCAAGACAACGCCATTTGAGCCGCGGGCACCATAAATTGAGGTGGATGCGGCGTCTTTTAAAATGGTAATCGATTCTATGTCATTCGCATCAACATATTGACCTACGTTGTTAGCCAACGGAAATTCGTCCACTACATACAGGGGGTCGCTAGTTGCCCCTAAAGAGCTAATTCCTCGAATTCTTACTTCAAACTCCTGCCCCGGGCTGCCCGTTGTTTGTTTAACCTGTACCCCGGGGGCCTGGCCCTGCAATAACCTGGAGGCGTTAGAAATACCGATATTCTCAACCAGGTCCACATCCACCTCCGAGACAGCGGAGGTAATATCGCTTCTACGCTGATTTCCATAACCCATAACAACGATTTCTTCCAAATTAGTTAGATCAGGCGTTAGCTGGATTGTTAAATCAGTTGATCCGTTCACTTTCACTTCTTGTGATTTATAACCCAGGAATGATATTAAAAGAGTGGCATCGTCAGCTACAGACAACGTAAATCGGCCGTCATAACCTGTGACAGTCCCATTTTGAGTGTCTTTTTCCAACACCGTAGCACCCGGCAAGGGTTGATCAATTTCGTCAAGTACTCTTCCGCTGACACTGATCTGTTCGCTATTCTCGGCGAGGTTACCTTTTCTATTGTTAGAATTGATTTCAAATAAAACTTCGCTGGGTCTTATCGGGAAAAGTTCATTTCCATTGGCTAAAACGCTATGGGAACTCGAACAGAATAGCATAATTATACCATAAATCCATATTTTAGGTAGCGTTAATAAATAATGGTAAATATTTGTTTTCATAAAGATTTTTATTGTGGTGTCTGGACATCTGTACTTAGTTCATTGCAATTCTCAAATACGTTAGCTTTCTTTTGATAGATTAAAATTTTATCATATTGAGATTGTAATAGTTCATTTTTTGCTTTTTAAAGTATTTTTATTGCTTATTCAATAGCTGGGTTTTAACAGGTGTTAAACCTTGTTCAAGAATTGACCTGGGCAAATCAGATGTTACTCCAACCTTCGATCGTCAGATTTTTTTAATAGGAAGGATAGTTCTTATGCGAAGGGTTGAATTGCCGGTAGTTACCATAAATATCCAGGGGGTGGGAGATCATCTTGCGGGCTTTAATCCAACCCTGAATGGATAAAAAAGCAATAAAGGGAGTCTTCCTGGCACATTTGCTATGATTATGGCGTTGAATAGTATTTATGTTACTATGTCTTTTATCTTCTAAGGTTTCTCATAATTTGGTAATTACATTTGTTAAAATTATCTATAAGATTTGCTATTGTCCATAATCATTTTGTCTAATAATATATACTATTTGATGATGAGCGGAATGGATCAATATCCATGGCAAAAAGAAATGAGGAATATCACCTGGAATCTATTTCCAGGAATTACATGCCAATGTATTTGGCAGATAGGTCATGCTGCTTACCTAAGTTCGGGATGAGAAGGCATAAAAAGATCGTTATCTATCGTTATTAGGAATAAGCACATTTTGGCAAAAATGCATGGAGTGGAGATGACAAAATAAAAAACAGATCGTCATGGCGAGGCTGGTGCTGCCCGTGCAGGGGCTACGAAGCCATCCCCTCCACGGGATACACCGTATGAACGTTGCTACCACTGCTCAAGCGGGGGATGGCTTCACCGCTGGTGCTGCGAACCAGCGCTGGGTTCACGCTATAGGCGTCCCTTTGGGGCCATGACGATAAGAATAAGATATGTCATAGGTGGGCGGGTTACGCAACTGCCCCCCTCTCGTAGTGTTCTGTGTGCACGCCATTTTACGTTCCACGAGTGGGGGATCGCTTCACGCATTGCCAAGGCCATACCGTTAGGTTTGCGATGACGATAAAACAAAAGTATGTCATGGTAAGCTGGCGTGGCTAATGGGTAGGTTACGAAGCTGTCCTCTTGTCGTATGTGATCGAATATAGTCTATTTGCATTTCACAACTAGGGGATCGCTTCACACCCAACAGAAGCCAACCCACGAAGTTCGCGATGACGGGCAAAATGTTTGAGCATTCTTATCCCGACTCCAGGTTGCCTGGTTAAGACCGGTGATTCGTTCAATCATTATCTTCCTGGGAAACCTGGATAGGTTGCCATTCGAATAACATCATTACAGTCAAGATTATTTTTTGAAAATTATCTTTTCAAATGCATCCTTTCCTACTACATTATATCGTGATCATTTTGTTTAAAGAAATATAAATTTTGGTTATTGGAAAATTACTTTAAATACTTAAAGCATTTTAATGATAAATCCTGGGGATTAAGAATAATTACATGCGGTTATTACCATGGAGGCCGTGGTGACCAATATCCTTCGGAAGGACATCCTGAAAGTCATGATCTTAATTGGGGAAAAGGCAGGAAATTAAAGGGATGTTACCTGGTTTATGTTCCCACGGGGAGAGGAGAATTTGAGACTAAAAATTCAAAGGTAAATATTCTTCCTGGTCACGTGATAAAATTGTATCCGGAAGACTGGCATCGTTACCGACCGGATGTGAAGATAGGGTGGGAGGAGTATTGGATTGGTTTTGAAGGTCCGGCATTGGAAGATTTTCTTTTAAAAAGTCTGTTTACGGAAAATAAATCAGGAGTGAGCAATATCGGGCATCATGATGAAGTAATGTATCTATTCAACCAGGCGTTAAATCTCACCAGGAAAAACTCACGAGGTTTTACCCAGATCATCACGGGTATTGTCTTCCAACTCGTTGCCTATATAATTTACCCAGGTTACCAGGCATTAGCTGGTAAAAGAGTGGACTACATTTATGAAGAATCCATAAGCATCATACGACAGCACATCAAAGGCGGTGTAGACTTTCAAAAAATGGCCGCAAACTTTGGACTTAGCTACAGTCATTTCAGAAAAATATTTAAGGAAAAAACAGGGTTTTCTCCACAACAGTTTTTAATTAACGAGCGATTGAGCTATGCTAAGCGGCTACTGTCATCAACCGACTTAACCATAGAAGAGATATCAAAAAAGTGTGGATTTCAATCTGCGTTTTACTTTTCTAATCTATTTAAGAAAAAGACAGGATATTCTCCTGGTAAGCTAAAATACATGCATAATTAAATGTCAAATTGATGATTCGGAATTTTCACTAGGCGGTATGGAGAACACGTCCTCATGTCTGCCTGGGGATCATGATCACTTACAAGAGGGGATCGTCAAGCCCAAATGCCGCAAGCTTTCAAATTCAACCCTTTTCTACGTTTTTTAGCTGCTTATTACTTTTCATATTTCTGATTCCAGGTGCCTGATCCCGGTTTTTAAGTTGACAAAGTGGGATTGGTTGTTGGTCATTTTATGTTGTGACCGAAAATTCATTATCATAGCATTCGCATACGCCGAAATTCTGAAAATGGTATTGTCATTTTGTATTCAAAAAGCACCTCTTTCTAGGTCGATAGCATATTTTATCCCTTCGAATTTGCAATCAAGTTGCCCTGGCGCTACAGGCCTAGAAACGTATTGCCGGAATCCGCTGTTTTGTTTATTCGTGGACCTGGTTTAAAGTAAAATTAAAATTCCCCGAACCTACCCATAACGTGGTAGTGTTTGCCCCTGTTTCCACAGCCTGGATATGCCTGGAACGGGATATTGGTGTCCCGTCTTCGAAAATGTCCGCCAATTTTACGGGTAAATGTATTTCTGCCGTTGTATTCACGGGAACTGTGCACCGGTATAAAATTTTGTTATTTTCAACCTGCCAGTGAGATGTTATCTTTCCATAATAGGTATCTAAACTGGCCTTGACCTCTTTCAGCGCTTCACCATTATTCTGCTCCTTTACTTTTTCGGAAACATAATCGTACTTGAAACGAGGGGCCAGGATAATCTTTTTATAACCGGTCTCACCCACTTCGGTGGAAGTGTTTAACCCCGCAAGTTCCGTGTACATCCAGTTGCCTATGGCTCCGTAGGCGTAGTGGTTGAAAGAGTTCATCTTAGGCGTCTGGAAACTTCCGCCTGGTTTCCTACCATCCCACCTTTCCCAGATCGTAGTCGCTCCCGCAGTCACGGGATAGAGCCATGAAGGATATTTTTTCTGCATCAATAAGGTATAGGCAAGATCATGATAACCGTATTTTGAAAGTACCGAACACAGGTAGGGTGTACCTAAAAATCCTGTAGTCAAATGATAGTTGTAACTTCTGATATTTTTAGCCAGGCGTGCCGCGGCCTGGTCCCTGAGATTTTCCGGGAGCATATTAAAATTAAGAGCCAAAACGTAGGCCGTTTGCGAGCTGGAGACCAATCGTCCACTAGGTGTCACATACTCTTTCAAAAACGCATCTTTTACTTTCTGTAATAGAGCCGAGTATTCTTTTACGTCATCATTTTTGCCTAAGACCTTTGCCGCGTTGATCAACAGTTGGGTAGAATGGGCAAAAAAGCATTGTGCAATAAGATGTTTATCCGTAATGGCTGCTCTGCCGTCATTGTCGTCATCCGGCCTGTAAAATAACCAATCTCCAAAATGGGATCCTGTATTCCACAGGTAGGCATTGCTTTGGTTTTTCATATAATCAACCCATAGTTTCATACTGCGGTATTGATCTTGCAGGATTTCCTGGTTACCATACAACAAATAGGTATTCCAAGGAATAATCGTTGAAGCGTCGCCCCACCCAGCAGAGCCGGACCAGTTCTCACCCAGGACATTTGGGACTACATGGGGCACACTACCGTTTTCCAATTGATCAGCAGCAACATCTCGCATCCATTTAGTAAAGAAATTATTCACGTGCATATTGAAAGCGGCCGTTGGAAAAAATACCTGGGCATCTCCCGTCCACCCCAATCGTTCATCACGTTGAGGGCAATCGGTAGGAACATCTAAAAAATTACCATATTGACCCCATCGAATATTGTGCTGTAACTGGTTCAACAATTCATTTGAAGTTGTGAATGTCCCGGTCTTGTGCATGTCCGAATATAAAGCGACAGCCTTAAAATTTTCCGGGGAGAATTTTTTTAGATTCCCTTTGATCCGGATATACCTGAAACCTTGCCAGGTAAAATGAGGGGTAAAATGTTCTGTTCCATTTCCCGCCAGTATGTACGTGTTCCTTTGAGCGGCACCCCGTAGATTTTCTACATAAAAGTTTCCGTGCTTATCAAGAACCTCGGCATGTTCAATCACTAGGCTGTCGCCTTTGTTTCCCTGGACCTCAATCTCGACCCAACCCACAAGGTTTTGGCCAAAATCCAAAACCATGTCGCCATCCGGTGTGGTTATTGTTTTTTTAGCAATGAATGTTTCCTGTTTTCTTATGGGTTCATTGTACGTAGCCACGAGGTTTTCAAACCCATAGGGTTTTACAATGGCAGGAAACCACTGACTGTCATCAAAACCTGGGTTTTTCCAACCTGCTGTCCTCCTGCGTGCATCAATGGTCTCTCCATTATAAATTTCTGATGAAACAATAGAACTCCTATAGGAACTCCAGTTGTCGTCCGTGCCTAAAACTTCGGAAGTGCCGTCAGTATAAGTAACGTTAAGCTGAAACAATAATGCAAGCATGTTTCCATAAATATCCTTGTTATCTCCCCATGCCAGGGGGCTTCTGTACCACCCGCTACCCAAGAGGGCACCGACGGCATTTTTTCCAACTTTCAGCATTTGTGTGACATCGAAAACCTGGTATTGCAAGCGCTTATTATAGCTTGTCCAGCCGGGCGTTAAATAGGCGTTCCCTATTTTTTCTCCATTGATAAAAGCTTCATAAAGCCCATGGGAAGTAATGATTGCCGTGGCGCTCTTTACTTTTTTTTGAAGTAAAAATTCATTCCTTAAAATGGGACTTTCGCGTTCCGGGCTTTCTTTATAGCCTATGGTGATCCATTTCGCTTTCCATGCGGTTTGACTCATTACTCCCGTTTGCCACATGGCGATTTGACTCCATTTCGAAGGTTTCCCCTTTTCATCCCATACCTTTACACGCCAGTAGTAGTGTTGCAAGGAATTAAGCCCTGGGCCATCGTAGGTAACCCTAACTGACTGGTCAGAATCCGTTTTGTTACTATCCCAAACCAATGCTCGATTAAAGTCCCCTGCAATCGTACTTACCTGTATTTGATACGCTGATTGTTTTTTATTTCTCTCCTGGGATGAAAGGACCCATGATAACTTTGGTCTGAGAGCATCAATACCCAGGGGGTTTTCTCGATTCTCGCATAGCATTTTATCAATGCTGACCTGCGAAAAAGCATAAGTACTCCACAAGAAAACCCCTTGGGTGATCAATAGTCTTATTATCCTGTTGTTTTGCACAAAAAAGTATTTAACTAATGTAACGTTCTGCATTCTTCTTAACCACGCCTATTGTGGGTTCTGCTCTAGGTTGTCAATAGTAATTTCCCTTTGGGGAATAGGCAGCAAAAGTTTGTTTTCACTTACCTGGTAAGCCCCGGAGGGTACGATGTTACCTCTAAGCTGGATCTCTTCCTGGCCATGGGTATTCATGATGGGCACTGCCTCGCCGGAACGTAAAAGATCATACCAGCGATGGTTTTCAAAAGCAAGCTCAACCCTTCTTTCCTGGAATATGGCATCCCGGAGGTCTTGTTGGTTTGGAGCTTCCGACGGGGTCAGATCGGCTAGTCCTGCGCGGTTCCGTATTTGGTTCACTAGGTCAAATGCTTCTCCACCTGCCACGTACCCTTGCTCGTTCAGGCATTCTGCCCGCATCAGGAGTACATCAGCGTACCTGAAAATAGGAAAATTAACATTGGTGCTTCCACTTAATTCAAATCCGAAGTTGTATTTGCTTATATAGGGTTGGTCAACGAAATTTCCATTATTATCTGTAAAGCCGGGCTGCATGGAAATATCCATGCGCAGATCTCCAGGCTCATAAGCCCTCATCATGTCCTGGGTGGGAGTATTCCAGCCCGATCCACCCCCAAGATTGAGTATTTGTGGGTCGCCGGTCACAATATTCCCTGAATTGTTAGGGGCAAACTGGTACATGAAATTGCTCCCCAGCCCTTCTTCAGATCCAAGGTATTGAACGTTAAAAATAATTTCGGAATTTCCTTTGTTTGCCGGGTCAAATACATCGCGATAGCTTGTCGGGCTGCCTGTTAGTAAACTGTATCCTGAGATGGTATTCAAGACATTCAATGCTTCCGCATAGTTTTCCTGCACCATATATACTTTTGCCAGTAAGGTTTTGGCGGCGCCTGACGTTGCCCTGCCTCTTTCAAAAGCGTCATAGCTAGCGGGAAGCAGGTCAATAGCTTCAAGTAAGTCATCCACGATACTTTGGAAAACAGCATTCCGCGGTGCACGACCTTCGGTGGACGCATCCTCGGGACTGGGGGTAGTGCGTAACTCTAAAGGAACACCACCGAATTGAAGTGCAAGATTGTAATAGAACAAAGCTCTTAAAAATTTTACTTCACCGGTGTATTGATTTTTTTTGTCATCTTCCAATCCTTGGATATTATCTATGTTCTCAATAACAATATTACACCTTGCAATCCCATCATATGATTTATTCCATAATCCCCCGATGGATCTGTCATGGGATGCGTCAATGAGGAAATAGTCCACCAATCCCCTGTTTTCCTCACCCCTGTCTGCTTCAAAAAATTGAAAGGTGGTATTGTCTGAACGCATTTCTAAAAACACCCAATATTCAAGATCTGTCAAATTCCTGAGCGACCGATACGACGCATTCACCGTTTGTTCTATTTGGGTGGGTGTATCAAAAAATGACTGCTCATTCAAAAATGCTTCCGGTTCCAGGTCCAGGAAACTATCGCTGCAACCACAGTTTACTGCCAGTACTACAGCAGTTAAAAACTTGTTAAGTATTTTTCGATTAATTTTGTGTTTAGTAGCTTCCATCGTTTGTTTTTTAGAATGAAAAATTGACCCCGAGAATGTAGGTTTTAGCGAGTGGGTAGGAAGTGAAGTCCAGCCCTGGTGACAATGATAAAGAGCCACCCCCACGATTAAACCTGCTGGTGGCCTGGGGATTTCCGCCGCTATAATTCGTGATCGTTAGAATATTGTTTGTGGAAGCATAGATCCTGGCCCTTTTGACGAAACCAATTTTGTCAAGTGTTTTTCTCGGTAAAGTGTATCCCAACGTTACGTGGCGAAACCGGAGAAAGGACGAATTCTCTACCCAGCTTGAGTTTACATCCCTGTAGATGACCCGGGCGCCGTTTGTGGTGGGGGTCATCCCATCTCCCGGGTTCTCGGGCGACCTCCACCGGTTTAACACATCGGTCGTCACATTAAATATGCCATCTATATTATCCAGGAATTGTTTAGCGCCAATTAGCAGTTCACCCCCATATTGACCATCGATTACCACATTGAGATCAAAGTCCTTGTAAGTGACAGTGTTGGTCAGCCCAAAAATAAAATCGGGATACGGGCTTCCAATAACATCAAAATCATTGACCGCTTCTATGACACCGTCTCCACTTACATCTTTGTATTTGATAGACCCGACAACGGAAGAGGAATGCTTCGGGGAACTGTCAAAATCTTCCTGGTCCATATAAACTCCTTCTATGATATACCCATAGAATTCACCGATCGGGCGGCCTACCCTGGTAATGTGGGTAGGGTTTCCTTCCCCGCTTCTCCCTGAAAGGATAAAATCACTACCACCTTCAAGCGCTAATACTTTGTTCCTGTTGAAGGCGATATTGAAATTAGTGGTCCAGTTAAAATTTTCTTTCGCTACGTTTTTGGAATTTATGGCAATTTCTATGCCTTGGTTCAGAATTTCACCGCCATTGACCGTAGCAGCGCCGAACCCCGATGAAAATGGGATAGGTACATCGATCAGCATATTTTCCGTATTTCTGCGGTAGTAATCAATAGTGAGATTTAACCTATTGTCAAAAACACCGATATCTAGGCCAATGTCCAACTGCCGGGACTCTTCCCAAGTCAAGTTAGGGTTTCCAAGGGCAGTAAGTCTCCGGCCGTTTGCAATTCTGTCGCCGAAAACATAATTTGAAGTGCCAATGGTGGCTATGTAAGAGTAATTACCGATATTAAAATTTCCCGACAAGCCATAACTTGCTCTCAGTTTCATATCGTCGAAAAAGGAATTGCTCATAAATCCCTCTTCGCTTATCCTCCATCCTACTCCTAATGAGGGAAATGTACCATACCTGTTTTCACTACCGAAGCGTGAGGAACCGTCGCTGCGTACAGTGGCGGTCAGGAGATACCTGTTTTTGTAGTCGTAGTTGACCCTGGCAAAATACGATACAAGCGCCCATTCCTGGATACCCTCGTCGTTCCTGGTGACTCTGCCTGCGGCATTTAGTGTTTGGACGTCATCATCCGGAAAATCGGTGGCGTTTACTTCCACCACCTGTAGCCGTTCTTTCTGCGCTGAAAATCCTGCAGTAAAGTTCAATGAATGGTCCTTATTGATTTCAGTTCTGTAATCAAGCAGTACCTCGGATTGCCAGTTTAAAAAATTGCCCCGGTTTATGAAATATGAAGGAACGTTAGGAGGAGGATTGTTCGTTGTTCCCAAAAAGCTCGGGTAAAAACGGGAGCGCCTGCTATTGTTGTAGTCGACCGTGAAGCTATATTTCGCGGTAAAACTATTGGTTATATCCAATTCGGCAAAAGCGCTGGCCAATCCCCTGAATTCATAGATGTCGGTGCCTGCAAACTCCAGTTCGTTCAAAGGGTTAGGAGCGCTAAAAAGGCCAGGGCCTCCAATATGTGGCGTTCTTTCCCCATTTTCACCCGTTACAGGAATTATCGGGTTAAACCATTGCGATTTGGCTACAATATCCAAAAAATCCCTTTCAAGGTCATTGGTGACCTGGTTGCTGAAAGTTGGCGCCAAACTAAGACCTAATCTTACCCGGGTTCCCAGGTCCGCCTCGAGGTTTGTTCTCAAGGTATAGCGTTCAAAACCTGTATATCTTACCACACCCTCCTGGTTAAAATATCCGAGTGAAAAAATACCTCTCAGGTTTTCTGAACCTCCGCGAACCGTTAAATTCAAGTTTTGCTGAACAGCGGTTTGGAGCACGGTATTGAACCAGTCGGTACCTTCACCATATTGTCCGGGGTTTTGATACATTTCGGGAATGTCGGCGTCTTCTGCCGTACCACCCACCGCAATGGCAGCATCCTCCCTGGTCTCTTTTTGGAATTGGGCAAATTCCCTGGCATTGAGCATATCCCATCTACCCTCTTGGGGAACTTGCTGAAAGCCGGTATAGGTGTTAAGATCAATTTGCAACTTCCCCGAATTCCCTTGTTTTGTCTTGATAATAAGTACTCCATTAGCTCCCCGGGATCCATATATGGCGGTGGCGCTTGCATCTTTCAAAACAGATATAGACTCGATATCATCAGGATTTAGCAAATTCAATGGATTACTCGTTTGGTCAAAAGTATTTCCTACCGGGAAACCATCTATGACCACCAAAGGATCTGAATTGGCACCAATCGACCCAACCCCCCTGATAGTGATTTTAGCAGCCCCCCCGGGAGTTCCGGTAACCGTGCTCACCTGCACCCCCGCAACCTGTCCTGCCAGTTTTTGATCTATGGATGCTACAGGTATGTCCTCTATATCCTTGGAGTTGACTGTGGCCACTGAACCAGTCAAATCTTTTCTTTCCTGGGTTCCATACCCAATCACAACCACTTCGGTAAGTAGTTCTATATCCGGAACAAGCATAAGATCAATGGCGCTTCTCCCACTGATATTAACCTCTTCGGTGATATAACCCACATAAGAAAAGATCAAAATAGAGGCGTCGTCCGGGACAGTCATTTTATAATTCCCATCCATGTCTGTAACAGTTCCCAAACTCGTACCTTTGATCAATACACTTACCCCGGGAAGTCCATTTCCATTTTCATCGGTTACCTTACCGGATATTTCTTTATCGACTTGGCCAGCCCGTTGGATACCTTCCTCGATCAGCGCTTTTCCATTCCTTTTCTTCTCACGAACAAGAATTGTTTCATTGACGCGTTTGAATTGTAAATGAGATTCCTTAGAAATGTAACGCAGGATATCTCCAAGAGAGGTTTGTGTTTTTTTGAAGTTTATTTTCTTGCTGGATTTTAGTAGTTTTTTGCGGTAAAGGAATTCGAAATCCGTAAGGATTTCAATTTCTTTTAATACATCTTCTATACTGGCATTATCCAGTTCAATTACTATTTGCACATCATAAACACTTTTTTGTGCTTCACTATTACCGGCAAATATCAAAGAGTAGAAAATACATTGTAGAAATATGCCATACATTGCATATTTAGACATGATTAATAATTTTATCAGTAATTTTGAGACCATACTTTGATCGTTTTTAGTAAAGAAATTTATTAAGAACGCTGACCTCATGTTTGCCGGTGGATCATCGCCAAATGCATCTCGGCAACATGGGGTTTTTTATTATTGATGGAACCCTAACTTGTATCTATATATTTCATATTTTCTTTAGTTAAGAGTCACAATTTTACCCTCAATTTGATAGTCAAATCCGAACACATAACTTAGCCCGTCAAGAATGGCTGATAAGGATTTGTCACGAAAAGATCCGTTCAGATCCTTGTCTTCGTTCAGTTGGGTTTTGACAATGAAAGTGACCCCATACCACTGTTCCAGTCTTTCAATAACCGTATAGATATCCGCATCCTTGAAATAAAGAATATCATCCTTCCATGCAAAGACCGCCATAGGATCAAAACTTTCTTTGTTAGCGTTACCCGTTGCTTTAAAATAAGTCACCATTTCATTGGGTGATAAAAGAATAGGCTCCTGGTCAATAGGGGACTTGTCAGCCGTTTTTTCCACGGATACTGTACCCGTTGCTACAGCCACCTGCACTGTGTTTTCAGAGGGATAGGCTCTCACATTAAAACTTGTGCCCAGCACGACGACATTAATCTCACGGGAAGTTATAATAAAAGGTCTTGAAGCATCTTCACTCACCTCGAAGTAGGCTTCGCCCACCAGTGACACCTTCCGCTCATGGGCCGGGAATTGCTGGGGCACGATGAGTTTGCTATTGGAGTTAAGTTTAATTTTGGTGCCGTCGGATAGTGTAATACTCCGTTTTTCACCTTTCAGGCTGGACCTCTCCCAATAATCAATAGCTATCGTTTCGGCATTTTCTGATGGGTGACCAGGGAAGTATAAAGCGGCTGTTACAATAGCTATACCAATCAAGCCAGCTGCTATTCCTCTCCAAAACCCGCTCTTGTCTTTTTTCTGCGACAATCTGTGCGTAACGGAAAGGTGATCCTCATTACCTGCCTTGGTAATAACATACTTTTGGGGAGTACTTGCTGCTTCTTTTGATCTTGCTGTATTAATTCTTCGTTGAATACTGATCAAGATATGTTTCTTGTCCGATTCACTTATTCCTGTTTTCTCATAATCAATACTCCTCAATACCTTCTTTGCCTGGTCAATAATTTCCCTTTTCCCAGGGTTTTCTAAGATCACCCTGTTCCAATGATCATCGGATGCCTCGGTGGAACAAAAAACCCATTGCTGAAAATCTTCATCCATCAAAAAATCCAGGATTTTATAATCTTTATATGTCATTCCAATGGCCTTCTTTCCATTAAGGGCCGTTACCATTCCATTTTACATATGTAGGTAGAAACTTTTTTTGATTTTTTTCTTAAAGTTTTGTCATACAGAGACTTAATTTCTGTGTGACAATGCCAGTTACTGTCCAGTCCCTTAAAAGCGGGCTTCTCTTTTTAGAAAAACAACTGGAAACTAAATGTCTGAAAATCAATTATTTAAATTTAGGTTGCTTATGAGCGTTACTATTCAGCTATTTCCAGCATTCTGATTAGTGGTGTCCGGGAAACCCTGGGGCATTGGGGAGGCGGGGGTGGAAGAGTATTAATTTTAACGATTTTGGCAATAAAAATTAAAATCTTTTCAATTTCACAGGCTTTCCTTTTCCTATTTCCAATTCCCTATTTTCTTGCAAACTTGAGGCGATCTTCCCCTGGCCGTGACAGGGGGTAGTTTTGAAAGAGGTAAAAAGAACTCAATAGGAAATGTCACACGGGAGTTGGTTCCGGCAAATTGAAACGATGATTTAGAAAAGACCATGGGCCAAAAGAAATGAAATAACTTTAAGGAGGTTAATTTTAAGCAAGGCCAAAGCCCTATAGATGAGGTTATAGGCTGATTTAACGCTTATAGATAAGATATCCGCTACTTCTTGGTAGCTAAAACCATCTAAAAATTTCAGGGTAATCGCCTCTTTTTGCTTTACGGGAAGTGAATTTAGTGATTGCAGCAGCTTTTTTTGTTGTTGTTCGGAGATCTGAAAATTGATGAGCTGTGACTCATAGGAAAGAACTATTTTGATGTCATGGGTTTCTGCAAGAGTTTTTTTTTCAAATAACTTCCTGTTCTTTTCCAGTTTTTTTATGATCGCCCTTTTAAGGGATTTATAGAGGTAGTGCTTTAAAAAGTGCACTTCGGGAAGGTTTTTTCTATTGCTCCAAAGCTCAACGAAAATATCCTGGATACAGTCCTTTATTAATTCTTTATCATGGGTAATCCTTTCACCGTAATGGTAAATATCATCAACAAACTTATTGTATAAGTGGACTAGGGCAAGGTCGTTATCTTTCCTTAGCAAATTCCAAACCTCCTCAGGTTTTAATTGCCGAAAATCTTCATGAACCTGGTACTTCAGAGATCTCAAGGCTGTTTGTTTAGTTTGATCCTAATTTCTGATCTTAAATTCCCGGCTTATGATCTAAACAGGAATCTCAATAAGATCACCTTTTTAAGCCCTCCTAACGCTCTCTTTACATTTACTCAAGTACCAATCCCTTCACAATTAGAGTGTACCGGGCTAAAAACACCGTTTGTCAACCGCTTTGAGAAAAATAGGAAATCAGAAAATAGATAGAGGTAACATGGCAGGTCGTCAATCTTCAATCCAAAAATCGTGAATCCTCCAACGGCTGAATTTTTAAATTCATTTTGCACCAGGTTACTGCTGGCGCCTGTAATCATAAATTGTAATAAATTCCAATGGCAAATAACAATGAGCAATTACACCTAACTGACTTTATCGACTATTAAGTAAATCAAAGCATTTATTGGCGGATCACTATCCTTGTGTATCCTGATCAGTAGTTGTTCCAACAGGACCAGGTCTTAGCGAAGGCCCAGGGGCGAAATATGTTGACCATAAAGTTAAGGCAGGGTAGAATGTTCTTAGCTACCCCCCAGCTAAGGAACTGTTGTTTTTGGTGGTGACAAAGGGTGGCCGTTGTAAGAAATTCCAGGTTTGTACATAACTGATCTCTTCAATTTGACAACCTTCTCTTTTCCTATTTCAGCTTTCCTATTTCCTTACAAGCTCAATGGGCTCCTTTTCACCGCAAAGGCGCTATGTTTACACTCTGTGGGCCCACGCCTCAATGCCATGAACAGGATCGTGCTTCAGTTTAAATCCCTTGAAAGCTTCACGGGACTGCCAGGCACATATCAAACAGTCAAACTAAGCCATTTGCCCTTCTTTTTGAATAGATCCACCCCAACATAAACGGTGAATGTCCTGACATTTACCCATCGAAAAACAAAAGGTAAACTATGAAAAAAATGTACAAAACACAGTTAGCAGTTCTACGATCTTTTCGAAAGAATTGCCGGATCAGCCGCTGGACCTGGCTGGTTTTCCTCCTGCTGTCGACTTTCAGTTTACAGGCACAAACCAACCTTTTGGTCAACCCGGATTTTGAAGAAGGGTTGACGGGGTGGAGCACTTCGGGAGATGTAGTGGTGGTGGACTCAGCCGCGCAATCAGGAAACAATGCCATTCGCATTTTAGCCAGTAGCGCAGCCGAGCAGGTGATCAGCGGGTTAACCCCCAATACCACGTACGAACTGACCGGGTGGGCCAGGTCCTCCGATGGATCGCCGGTACGAATAGGTGTGAGGCAACATGGGGGAAATGAGAAAAAGTGGACCGTGAATAGCACGGGATACGTCCAAGTATCGTTGAAGTTCACGACCGGCCCGGCTCACACGCATGCCAAGATATATGTAAGGAGGCCGAACGTGGGTAGTGGCACAGGCTATGGAGATAATTTTTCAGTCACCTATCATGCGGAATCGCCCTACCGGCTGGTATGGTCGGATGAGTTCAACAGTACCGGGCCATTGAATGAGAATGACTGGAACCATGAATACGGCTTTAAAAGGAATAGGGAGCTGCAGTGGTATCAAAAGGACAACGCATTCCAGCAAGATGGGAACCTTGTCATAGAGGCTAGGAGAGATACCTTTCCTAACCCTTGGTATGATTCTACTTCCAACGACTGGAAGAAATCAAGGGAATTTGTGTATTATACTTCCTCCAGCGTGAGTACAAGAGCTAAGCACTTTTGGCAATACGGCAGGTTCGAAGTAAGAGCCAAGATCACCAACCTAAAAGGGACATGGCCCGCTATCTGGACATTGGGCACTTCCTGTGAATGGCCTTCGAACGGGGAGGTGGACATTATGGAGAACTACCAAAACAAGATCTTGGCCAACTACGCCTGGGGAACCGACACACGATGGAAAGCGAAATGGGATGGAGCCAATAAGCAGGTCAATAGCCTGGGCCCCGACTGGGTAGACAGCTACCATACCTGGACACTCGACTGGGATAAAAACCGGATGAGCATTTATGTAGACGATATATTTCTGAACGATGTGGATCTAAACACTACCATCAATGGCAGCGCCAAGTGCCCGGGGCAAAATCCATTTCAGCAGCCACATTATATTATACTCAACTTAGCCATTGGCAGTAATGGCGGTGACCCCTCCGGTACGGAGTTCCCCAATAGCTACCTCGTGGACTATGTTCGTATTTATCAAAAGGAAGGAGAGCAACCCATCGCGCCTGTAGCCAAGGTGAATGGCCCGGGGAACGGCCAGCCCGGGGAAGCCATCAACTTCAGCAGCGAAGGCTCTTATGACCCGGACGGCTCCATATTTTCCTATTTCTGGCAATTCGGTGATGGAAATATAAGCACATCAGCTAACCCGGCATATACCTATGCAGCGCCAGGTTATTATACCGTGAAACTTACGGTCACAGACAACGAGGGCGAGTCCGCAACTGACGAAATGCAGATCTATGTGGCCAGCCCCGGTACATTCTTTTATGTGGAAAACTTCACCAATGGTTACAAGCTAAGACCTGACAACGCTGGTGACGATGCCCAAATAAGACGTGTGGCTAATAGTATTACGGATGAATGGGTGCAATGGGAGCTGGTGCTTACAGACAGCAGTTATTTCTATTTTAAGAACCGCGAAACCGGCAAATATTTCAGGCCTGTAAATTATGATGTGAATTCGCGTATGCAACTCAAGCCCTCTTCTTTTTCCGGGAATTTTACACAATGGAAACTGGTGAGCACGGGAGATGGTTATGCCCACATCTTCAACCGGGAGACGGGCATGAAGTTCCGGATCATGGGAACCACTGAAAGCACACCTTTCATCGAGCAGACCGGCACAAACGCTACCGGGGTCTGGACAAAGTGGAAGCTGGTCTTTGCCGCCGTAGCCAATCCTTTAACGGTCAGCCTGGCAGGAGATGCATCCACGGAAATTAAGGTAAACGGAGCGGTGTTACCCGCGGGAGAACTTATCGAGAAGGGTGACACGGTGGATGTGAGCCTCAACGGGCTCCATGCCAACAATGTGGTCCGGTCATTGAACATTGCGGGTGTGACCGCTTCTGTGAATGAAGATGCTTCGTTAATAAGCTTCATTATGCCTGGTAATCCTGTTTCCATTGACGTATTGGTTTCACTGCAGTACCGGGTAGATCACGGCATTGAGCATCCCGGCAGCTTGACCGTTAAGGATAGTTTGGGAAATGAGGTTGAATCCGGGCAGTTATTCTACACCGGGGACTCTGTCTTTTTTGACATCGATTTCCATCATCCATTGATCGTCGCAGACACCATCATGGTGGAGGGAATGCCAGGGACCTTCCCTTCCTATCTCCATACGTTCGCTTTTGTGATGCCAGGAAACGATATTTCCGTGCGAGTGGATCGTACCCTATTGCCATTAAAGTACAAAGTGAAGGTGAGGAAGAATCGGCAGCTCCAGGAATTTGAGGTGGAGATAGATGGACTTTCTATCGATGAAGGTACGCTGCTAGTACACAACTTGCGAGGAGATGTAATGAAGTCAATAGAAGCAGAACCCGGTATTACACCCCTTTCTTTTAGAATACCTTACCACGATATGGAAAGGGGACTGTACGTACTCAGGATCTATTCTGGAGACCTGGTCCTGTTTGCCAAAGTAATTGTGTGGAAGTGATAACATACAGGTTCGTTTGTTGACGAAACCGTGATACATATCCTGTAACCCGTGCAGGGTAGGGCCTGGTAACTGGTAGTAGCAATTGTAAGGCTGCCAGGCCTAGTGTCGTGTCAAGACTCAAATTGGCGGGTAAGGCGGTCGTAGATTTTGTGGGAGGTCAAGGCGCAAAAAACGCGCATATCCATAGCTAAGTAAGTCTTTTTGCAACGGAGAGATCCTGCAAAAGATACCCCGGATTGACCCCCATTTGAGGCTTGACATGACACTAGTGTCGTGTCACATCTACTTTGACGGTAAAAATAGTTTTTTTATTTTTGGTTAAAACCATGAAAAAATACAAGGTCACCTTAACGCAAGAA
>JANQLQ010000216.1 GCA_028280565.1 Fulvivirga sp. | reverse complement strand
CGTAGATTTTGTGGAAGGTCAAGGCGCAAAAAACGCGCATAGCCATAGCTACGTAAGGCTTTTTGTAACGCAGAGATTCCGCAAAAGATACCCCGGATTGGCCGTTATTTGAGGCTTGACACGACACTAGTCTAAAGGGACCAGTCCAAGGGGAGAGCAGGAATCTGCTAAGTCGCGAAACGAAAACCCGGTGTGTTCACAAAGAGGAGGGGGTGCGGACAACATCTTAGCGGGGTTCGGCTTTCGCACAAGCCTGTATCCTCGTCACCGGCCGGGATAACGATCCTTTTTTAAATTTTGGTTTTACCTAACCTGAAAAATCGAGTTATGTCATCCCGGCTTCAAGCATTTTTTCGAAAACATTTGCATCCTTAATGATATATTTTGGTCGTTTTGATGGAGCATTAAATCTTCTTTATCCAAAAACCAGCTTACCCCCAGGGCATTTGAATGTTTCACATTCTGTAATACCATATCGACTGTCACTTTTTTTGCATTAAAATTTTTTCTAACTTAGAAACCATAGGGGGTGCCTACATTCGGCTGAGATCATACCCATTGAACCTGATCTACATAATGGTAGCGAAGGGAATTGAAGATGTACTATTACGTTAGTACGCATTTCTGGATAACAACAAAATATTTTTTAGTGGCCGAGTGATGTACCTCAAGGGTATTGAGATAAATAACATGACTATGGAAACTAATTCACAAAACGAAAAGGGCATATCCACTGCTCCATTCCCAAGTTCAAAAAAAATATACGTTCCGGGGAAGCTGCATGACATAAAAGTAGCGATGCGGGAGATCACCTTGAATGATACCAAACTCAAGTTCAACCCGTCAGCGCCGGTTGAAAAAAATCCACCGGTTACCGTTTACGATACCAGCGGCCCTTACACTGACCCAGGGAAAATCATTGATGTAAAAAGAGGGATTGAAAAGCTTAGGACTCCCTGGATCGAGCAAAGAGAGGATACGGAGATGCTGGCTAGGTTCACTTCGAGTTATGCTAATCAACAATTGGACAATAAGGCCCTCGATGCTCTAAGGTTTCAGCATATCAGCGCACCCAAGAAAGCCCGGCCAGGGGCGAATGTCACGCAAATGCATTATGCTAAGAAGGGGATCATTACCCCGGAAATGGAATACATTGCTATCCGGGAGAATCAGCGCATCGAAACGATCGATGAGATATCCAAACAGCATCGTGGGAATAGTTTTGGCGCTAATACACCTAATGGCAAGATCACGCCGGAATTTGTACGTGACGAAGTGGCAAAGGGACGGGCCGTTATTCCCTGTAACATCAATCACCCCGAAACTGAGCCCATGATTATAGGCCGGAATTTCCTGGTGAAGATCAATGCCAATATCGGTAATTCGGCAGTCACTTCCAGCATCGAGGAAGAGGTGGAGAAGGCGGTTTGGGCCTGCCGCTGGGGTGCAGATACCATCATGGACCTCTCCACTGGGAAAAACATCCACGAAACCCGGGAGTGGATACTCAGGAATTCACCGGTGCCCATCGGTACGGTCCCCATTTACCAGGCATTGGAAAAGGTCAACGGTAAAGCGGAAGAACTTACCTGGGACATCTTCCGGGATACGTTGATCGAACAGGCGGAGCAGGGTGTGGATTATTTTACCATACATGCCGGGATCAGGCTGAAATATGTCCCGCTGACCGCGAAAAGGCTGACGGGTATTGTATCACGCGGAGGTTCGATCATGGCGAAATGGTGCCTTGCCCACCACCAAGAAAGTTTTTTGTATACTCATTTTGAAGAGATATGCGATATCATGAAGGCTTATGATGTCTCCTTCTCGTTAGGCGACGGCTTACGCCCCGGCTCGCTGGCGGACGCTAACGATGCCGCCCAATTTGCGGAGCTGGAAACCTTGGGAGAGTTGACACAGATTGCCTGGAAGCATGACTGCCAAGTGATCATTGAAGGGCCCGGCCATATCCCTATGCATATGATCAAGGAGAATATGGACAAGCAGCTAAAAGAGTGCGGCGAAGCCCCTTTTTATACCTTAGGCCCGCTGACCACAGACATAGCCCCGGGATATGATCATATCACCTCCGGGATCGGCGCCGCCATGATCGGGTGGTACGGCACGGCGATGCTATGTTATGTAACTCCCAAAGAACACCTTGGCCTACCTAACAAAAAAGATGTGAAAGACGGCGTGATCACGTACAAGATCGCAGCGCATGCGGCCGATCTAGCCAAAGGGCACCCGGGAGCACAGTACCGTGACGATGCCCTGAGCAAAGCTCGATTTGAGTTCAGGTGGGAAGACCAATTCAACCTGTCGCTGGATCCCGATACCGCGAGGGAATTTCATGACGAGACTTTACCTGCTGAAGGTGCAAAAGTAGCGCATTTCTGCTCTATGTGCGGTCCTAATTTCTGCTCTATGAAAATCACCCAAGATGTTAGGGAATATGCGGCTCAAAATGATTTGTCGGTCAATGAAGCGATCGATGAAGGAATGAAACAAAAATCCAAAGAGTTCTACTCCCAAGGAGGCGAAATCTATATCGATCAATAATCTAATCATGAACATAACAAAAGAGAAACTATACGAGCTGATCGAAAAGGTACGCTCGGGAAACCCACTGGTACATAACATCACCAATTATGTGGTTATGAACAATACCGCCAATGCTTTGCTTGCCTCTGGCTCCTCGCCCGTCATGGCACATGCTGCTGAAGAAGTAGCGGACATGGTGGCCATAGCAGGTGCATTAGTGGTGAACATGGGTACGTTGGATGCCGGTTGGGTGAATTCAATGAAGAAAGCGATAAAAAAAGCCGCTGAGCTACGAAAACCAATTGTTTTAGACCCGGTTGGGGTAGGAGCCACCCCTTTTCGCAATCAAACGTTGCATGAACTGATCAGCATTAGCCCACCCGCTGTATTGAGAGGGAACAGTTCAGAGATCATGGCTGTACACGATCATTCTAAAACTACGAGGGGGGTGGACAGCAGTGATTCTTCTGACTCTGCCCTAGCCGTTGCCGGTGCACTGAACCAGGATCTTGGCAGTGTAATTTGCATCAGTGGCGCGGTTGACTATATCCTCGACAAAGACCGGGTCGCCGAACTTCATAACGGGCATGAGCTAATGGCGAAAGTAACAGGGATGGGATGTACCAGCACGGCCCTCATCGGGGCGTTTGTTGCTGTGCATGATGACCACTTCGAAGCGACCACCGCTGCTATGGCTTTACTGGGAGTGGCAGGTCAGCTTGCGGCTGGGAAAGCAAATGGTCCCGGGACATTGCAACTTCATTTATTGGACAAGTTGTACAACCTGTCGAAAGAAGAATTCCTGGATACGGTACGGTTAGAGATCAATAGCCCCATAAAAGTTGAGAATATCTAAAAATGACCTGCGTCTCTGCCTGGTGACGGATGAAAACATGTACCGGGACGATGAACACCTATGCCGTATCGTTCTGTCGGCCATAGCCGGTGGAGCAACCATGGTGCAACTGAGAGAAAAGAAAGCTGACACGAGGTCTATGACCAGGAAAGGGGCATTGCTAAAGGAAATATTACCGCAGGGTGTACCCCTTATCATTAATGACCGCGTAGATGTGGCACTGGCGGTCAATGCCGATGGGGTGCATTTGGGACAATCCGACATGCCGGTAGCTTATGCCCGAAAATTACTGGGGAAAAATAAAATCATCGGGTTGTCCGTGGAAACAAAGGAACACGCCTTGGAAGCTAATACACTTCCTATCGATTATATTGGTCTTTCCCCCGTCTTCAGTACCGCCACTAAGCAAGATATTGCTACACCTCTCGGCCTGCCCGGCATAAAGGAGATTACCGGCATAAGTCAACACCCCTCGTTAGGGATTGGTGGTATCACTTTGTCCAATGTAGCGGCAGTAATAAGGGCTGGGGCCGACGGGGTGGCGGTAGTAAGCTATCTCATGCAGGCACCCGATAGCAGGAATGCAGCGAAATCAATGAAATATGCCATTGAGGAGGCCTTTTCTTAAACGCTACCGGTGGTATGACATCATACATAGTGAAACGACAACGGTTTATTCTTGGGCTCTTTCAATGCCTTTGATATGAAAGCATATACTAAAGTTCTGAGTATAGCCGGCAGCGACTCTGGTGGCGGCGCAGGGATACAGGCTGACATAAAAACGATTTCAGCTTGTGGAGGCTATGGTATGACGGCCATTACGGCCATCACCGCTCAAAATACCATGGGTGTACAAGCGATCCAGGGAATGCCGGTTTCCTTAGTCAAAGAGCAGATAAATTCGGTGGTAGAGGACATCGGTGTGGATGCGATTAAAATTGGCATGTTGCATTCATCGGAGATCATTGAAGCGGTAGCAGAAGCTATACAGCTGCTGGATCATACTAAGATCATCTTAGACCCGGTAATGATGGCCACCTCGGGTAACCGGCTACTTCATGTCGAGGCGGTGGAGGCTCTAAAGAAGCTATTGATCCCCCAAGCTGACCTGGTCACACCGAACCTGCCGGAAGCCGAGGTACTCCTTGGGGTGAAGATAGAAGCCGAGGACATGTCCATGGCTACTAAAAAGCTGGCAGAAAGGATGGGAACTTCGGTTTTAGTCAAAGGGGGGCATCTGCCCGGGGATAAGCTAACGGATGTATTTTATGATGCCCGGCAAAAACAACTTCATTCTTTCACGGGCAATCATATCGCCACAAAAAATACACATGGAACCGGTTGTTCCCTCTCTTCTGCGATAGCCACTTATTATGGAAAAGGCACTACATTGTTGGACGCAGTTTCTAACGGCATTCGTTTTGTCAAAAAAGCCATTGAAGCAGGAAAGACGTATCAAACCGGTAACGGACATGGCCCGGTACATCATTTTCATGATTGGTGGTAAATGGGCTATGTTCGTCTATTAAGATAAACACCCTTGATGCCACCAATCCTTTAGCAATGGTTTCAATTGCCCGTCCACAAAGCTAGGTGACCGGTAAGAATTTATCATCGGATGAATCGACAATGTTCTATTGGCGCACCAACAGGGAATCGATCTCTGAATTTTCCGGCTTGTCGAAGAGCGTAGAAGCAGGTTGCGCCTTGGTAAACGCTACGTTGGTGAATACTGTATTGTAGCGCTGTTCTTTGATCTCCCCATCTTCGAATTTGTAGCCTTTCATACTGGCAGGAACACGTAAGCCATTGACCGTTTGCCAGTCATAGATCAGCACATTATAATTCTCATGTTTTTCACCTGAAAAATAGGTGACTGTGTAGAGTAACAACTCCATTTCGTAGGTTTCCGGGTTAAAATGAGCAACATAAAGGTCATCAGAGGCATCACCAATCCCTTGGTTGAATGATACTTTCAGGGCACGATAAGTTTTATCAGCTATCGTCCTTTCCCCCAAGTCTTCGTAGTTCGTACCAGGATCTGCCAGCACCGGGGGGATAGCGAAGAAGTAGAAGAACAAATTATGATAGAAACGTGCTGACATTTGTCCAAACACCTCTTTAGAAGGCGATACCCATACGTTTTCGCCATCCATTCCCAATACATAGTTTTCACCTTCGATCCGTACTTTCCGGGTCCATAGATCCACCAGGTGCGTTTCCTTTTTTTTGTCCCCCAAAGTAGTTTCAAGGTCGAATTTCAACCCCCCGAAACTTTTCCAGGTATCCAGGCCGCCATGAGCTGCCAGCGCTTTTTGAAAGAGCTCGGGATAAGCGCTCATATCTAGGCTGGGTTCCTCCTTGGGAGCGGTCTCTGCCGTTTTTGCTTTTTCTGTCGAGGTATTACAAGACCCGATAATAGTGAACAAGAGTATCGCGTAGATGTAAATTTTCATGATCGTTGATTTTTGGCAAACTTATAGAATAATTACTGGAGCGTAATGTCAGGCAATTGACCAACCAATCCTGTGCTCCTGGAAAACCGGTTTTAGGGTTGCCCCGTGGATGACAATTCGCTCATACCTATCCATTTTTTGTAAGGCATAGGACCTTAGCCCCCTGGGAATGGCCGGCCCAATGGCCAGTGAAACATACCGTCATTTATGACAAGGACTCAATCCCCCTATCTCATGGCTAGGTACTAACTATTCCGAGGGCATTTTAAAGAGGCTATCCGACATATCTTCATTCATGACCACCTCATCGAATACCAATACCGTGGTTTGCCCCATCATCTCTGTCTCAAAATGATGCGGCATCAGGATGCCGAGGTTAGTCTCCTTATACTCGCTAAGCTTGGTTTGAATGGTGGTGGGCGGCGTGGTGGTGTCATCCATGACCATTCGCATGACGATAGGAATGTAGTTTTCCGTGTCAAAAAAGAAGAAAGCGGTAGATTCCGGTTTGTCGTTGTTTTTGTTCTTGATGATCTTGACTTTGAAAGTTTCAACACCGTCGATAGTTTCCTCGCCTTCTAAAGTGACTTCATGGCCTTTTTCTTTAAAACGGATCCAGTCAGATTCCATATCCTGTGCATTTTGAAGCAATTGCTGTTTCATATCTTCCGTCATGGGCTGGGGGGTGCTGGTTCCCATCATAGGGTTGATCATCCACGCGGTTTCACCATCAAAACCTTGGATGATCTTTTGTCCCATTACCTCGGTTTCAGTGTAGATCATGTTAGGCTTCTTCTGCATGATATTCATCTTGATCTCTGCCTGGGGAACACTCATTTTAGCAGCGATCTTGATCGTTTTTACACTATTCCACGCCTTTTCGCCGCCGCTGTTCTCAATGTGGTTTTGAATGATCTCGTCAATCGTCTGTGCTTCCAAAAAGCCCACCGAGGCCATACTGATCAAAATAAACGTTAATGCTTTCATTTTTTTAAGCTTCATATCCATTGTTTTACCAAACGGCGGTACCATTACACACGCTTGTCGCTGGCAATATACGGCTTAACACAAAATTTGTCTAATTACACATTGCCTTTCCCCGGAAAATATTGATAATGTTCATATTCCCTGAACATAAGCGGGGCTTTTGGGTTCATAAGGCATGAATAATTATGTAGTCGTAGGAGGTAGCACAGGCATAGGCCTGGGGATCGCTAACCGGCTGGCCGGGCAAGGCCACAGTGTGCATGTGTTGTCACGGAGTTCCAGTGATCAGTGGGTAAAGGGAATAGAACATACTCCTTTTGATGTACTCAATGATGAAGTGCCTGCCGATTGGGAAGAGCTGCAAGGGTTGATTTATTGCCCGGGCTCTATCAATCTAAAACCCTTCCAAAGCTTATCCGGTCAAGATTTCCTGCAAGACTTCCAACTCAATGTCATGGGCGCTGTCAAATGCACCAAGGCTTTTCTAAAGGCTTTGAAAAAGGTTCCCGGGGCCTCGGTATTGTATTTCAGTACAGTAGCTGTACAGCAAGGGATGCCTTTTCATACATCGGTATCGGCGGCGAAAGGAGCGCTGGAAGGACTAACGCGCTCACTGGCGGCTGAACTGGCTCCTAAAGTCAGGGTCAATTGTATAGCGCCATCGATTACAGATACACCACTGGCATCAAAGCTGCTTTCAAGCGAAGATAAGATTGAAAAATCGGCGCAAAGACACCCGATGAAAAAGGTAGGTTCTGTCGAAGACATAGCGGCTATGGCGGCCTTTCTCTTGTCGGAAGATGCTGCTTGGATCACCGGGCAGGTCATCGGGGTTGACGGTGGAATGTCATCCGTAAGAGCGCTCTAAACGGACATTCTGCCAGTAATCGCTACATGGAGTAGGGAGTTAAGGGCAATTCTTCTTATGTTTAAGGGTGATGACCTTTACTCGTTTTATTCATGGATTAGCCCCTATAGCCGCTTTGTTTATCGCACCGTGTTGCGGGGAGAAGAAAGATCTACTGGTAGAAGGAATCACCCGGGAGTTAGCAGACCACCGGGAGGGGTGGATCACGGATATCCTTTATTCGCTCCATCTTGACATTCCCGGGGATATCGACCGGGAAATTGCCGGGGAGCTGACCTTGTCTTTTAAACTCTCTCACCAGCAAGATGACCTAATATTGGATTTCAGCGCTCCTAGTGATCATGTAAAAGAGATCAAAAAGCAGGATGAACCTGTAAAATATAAGGTAACTGCCGAACATATCGTGATCCCAAAAGAATATCTTGAAGATATCAATACCTTCACTTTTTCTTTTGTTGCAGGGGAACAGGCACTGAACCGCAAAGAAGATTTTCTCTACACCCTATTTGTTCCCGCCAGGGCGTCCAGTTGCTTTCCCGTTTTTGACCAACCTAACCTCAAAGCAAAATATAAGCTATCCTTGTCCTTCCCTGCAGGCTGGGTGGCAGTTTCAAACAGCCCGGAAGATTCATCCTCCCACAAGGATGACAGGAAATACGTAGCGTTCCAAGAAACACTGCCGATCAGTAGTTACCTTTTTGCATTTGCGGTAGGAGAATTTGAGCCTGTAAAAAGCAACGTAGAAGGCAGGACATTTACCGTGTACCACCGGGAAACAGACACCGCCAAGGTAACGCGTAACATGAAAGAGATCCTGGACTGGCATGTAAGGTCTTTGGCCTGGCTCGAGGAATACACGGGTATTGCCTATCCCTTTGATAAGTTTGATGTTGTATTGCTTCCTTCTTTCCAGTTTGGAGGGATGGAACACCCGGGGGCCATTTTTTATAAGTCGTCCAGCCTGTTCCTCGACGAGTCGCATACCATAGACCAAGAACTACGCCGGGCGCGCTTGATCGCGCATGAAACAGCTCATATGTGGTTTGGGGACCTGGTCACGATGGATTGGTTCGATGACGTTTGGCTAAAAGAGGTCTTTGCTAACTTTATGGCGGATAAGATCGTGCATCCTCACTATCCACAGATCAACCATAATCTCCAATTTTTGATGTCCCATTATCCTTCGGCCTACGCTGTGGATCGTACGCAAGGTACACATCCCATCGTCCAGGAACTGGACAACCTAAAAGACGCGGGGTCTTTGTATGGCAATATCATCTATCAAAAAGCGCCGATCGTCATGCGCATGTTAGAAGAGAATATGGGAGAAGCCGCTTTTCATCGTGGGATCCGCAAATACCTCCAAGCTTATCGTTTTTCAAATGCCACCTGGGATGACCTGGTCGGTATATTGGCAGAAGAAACCGGGTATAAGCTGGACTTATGGAATGAGCAATGGGTAAAGCAAGGGGGGATGCCTGGCATATACTATAACTTAAGGCAAAAGGGGGATACCATTTCCAAATATGTTCTCTATAATTTTGCTAGCGATAGTGATGTGCCCGCTTGGTGGCCGCAGGCCGTAGAAGTGGCTTTAGGCTTGCCGGATTCTACGGCTAAGATCGGGGTGAACAAAGAATACCGCTCTGTGGAAGTGAAAGAGGCGGTGGGCCTGCCTTTCCCGGGACACGTCTTTAACAACGCTGGTGGCCTGGGGTATGGCTACTTTGATATGAGAAAGAATAGTTCGGACCATTACCTTCAAAACATCCATAAAATTGAAGACGTGATGACCCGTGCCGCGCTCTGGATCAATTTACACGAATGTATGGTGCGTGGAAGGGTGGATCCTGTACGCTTGCTGGAAGCCATCATTACCACCCTGCCTATAGAACGGGAGCCTTTGGTCATATCATACATCACGAGTATCCTGGAAGACGTGTTTTGGATCTACATCGCGGGGGAGCAAAGGACGAAATACGCCTCGAAGCTGGAAGGGGTGTTGTTAAATAACCTTCTTCATGCCGAAAATGATAACTTGAAAGTTACTTATTTTGATGCGTTGAAGAATTTGACCTACACGAAAGAAGGTACAGACTTGCTGTTTGCATTTTACAAAGACGAGATGCATATCCAAGGACTCTATTTTTCCGAAAACGATTTGATCTCACTGTGGTATGAATTAGCCGTTCGTGATGTGCCTGGGGTAGATACGCTCATCCATCAACAATTAAAAACGATCAGCAACCCGGACCAAAAACAAAAAGTGCAGTTTGTTGCTAAGGCCCTTTCGCCACTCGAAGCGGAGCGTGACACCTTTTTCGAAAGCTTGAAGAACGAAGAAAACCGGAAGAATGAAGAGTGGGTCTTAGAAGCGCTACATTATTTGCATCACCCGGTGAGGTCCGAGACTTCTTTAAAATACATCCGCCCCAGCTTAGAATTACTAAAAACTGTGAAGGAAACCGGTGACATCTTCTTCCCGAAACGGTGGCTGGATAATACCCTCGGAAATCATCAATCGGCAGAGGCGCTGGACATAGTAAAGCAGTTCCTTTACAAAAATAATAAATACCCCCGTGACCTTAAGAGCAAGATCTTACAATCTTCAGACCACCTTTTCAGGTCGGTCAAGGTACGGCAGGATTGGGAAAAAAGAAGGGCAGAAGCTGAAGAGAAGGTCCAGTAAGAACAATTTAAGCGCTTGTTTTTTTGGATACCTACCCAACCTTTTATTATTTAATGTTTTCATTTCGAATGTGTTTGTATAGTTAAAGTATGAGTGAAGAGCTTCTTAAAGCTGTTATACAATTATTTGCCATTGTAGCTAAAGAAAGGGTTACAGAAGCTGAGCGAGAGAATATCAAGGGGTTTTTATCGGTACATCTCAACCAAGAGTCCATCGGCTATTATTTAGCCTTATTCGATGATTATTGCTGTGAAAATGATATCCAGGCCAGTGAGGAGCTGGAAAATGTAGATTCCGAGACCCTTGCCTTTGTCGATGACTGGGCCAAGATCATGGCGATTGCCAAGCAGGTGAACCAAGCACTCACCATGCAGCAGAAGGTAGTTATGATCGTGAAGATCATAGAGCTGATCTTTGCCGATAAAGATATATCCGAAAGGCAGGGAAACCTCATATTTTACATTGGAGAGGCGATGAAGATCTCCAGGAAAGATATGGTAGACATTCGCTCATTTGTGACGGGGCAGGAGATAGAGGAGCTTTCTTTACCTAATTTGCTGATCATTGACGAGGGTTCAGGGGATTACAGCTCGGAAGGACCCCAAATGGTAGCGAAAAACCTGACAGGGCTGATCGCCATTTTACGGCTGCCCGATATTGAAACGTATTTCATCAAGTACCTTGGTATTTCCACTTTGTATCTCAATGGGCTTCAATTAAAAAGTAGGATGATCGATGTTTTTCCCACGGGAAGCACGATCCGGGGAAACAAGATCGATACGATATATTACAGCGACGTGGTGAGCCGGTTTTTGGTGGGGCAGGCAGAAACGAACCTCACCCTCACCGCCGATCATATATTTTATCATTTCAAAAGCGGCAGGGCAGGGCTTCAAAATGTAAGCATAGCCGTGGAGGGAGGCAACCTGATCGGCATTATGGGTGCCAGTGGCTCGGGCAAATCTACGTTTTTAAATGTGATCAACGGGTCGGAAAAACCCTCCAGTGGCCGGGTGCTTATTAACGGCATCAACATCCATGAGAACCCCGGGCAAATGGAAGGGGTGATCGGGTATGTTCCACAGGACGATCTGCTGATCGAAGAGCTTACGGTCTTTGAGAACCTTTACTACGCCGCAAAGCTTTGTTTTAGCCAATATTCCAGTAAAACACTGGAAAGACTGGTAGAACGTGTCCTGATGAACCTGGGGCTGTCTGAAATCCGGGATTTGAAAGTAGGTTCGCCCTTGGACAAAACGATTAGCGGCGGACAAAGAAAGCGGGTGAATATTGGCTTAGAACTTTTAAGGCAGCCCAGCGTATTGTTCGTGGATGAACCTACTTCGGGTCTTTCTTCGCAGGACTCCGAAAACATCATGGACCTCTTGAAAGAACTTTCGCTTCGTGGTAAGATGGTCTTCGTGGTTATACACCAGCCTTCTTCCGATATTTTCAAGATGTTCGATAACTTGCTCATCTTAGATGTGGGTGGGTTGCAGATCTATTATGGAAACCCTGTGGAAGCGGTTACCTATTTTAAGGAGATCGTTAATGCCGCTAACAAGTCACTGAGCGCTTGCCCGGAATGCGGGAACGTTAATGTAGAGCAGATCTTCAGCATTATTGAAACCCGTGTGGTGAACGAGTTCGGGCGCTTGACCAACGTACGTAAAATATCCCCTGGGCAATGGTACCAGTATTTTAGGGATAAGGTACATATCCCTAAAATCGAACATAGCAAAGAGAAGGTCAAATCCCGGCAGAACATCCCGAATTGGTTTCGGCAATTGTCGGTCTTTGTAAACCGCGATATCCTGGCGAAAATGGCTAACCGCCAGTACCTGGCCATAAATTTATTAGAGGCGCCGCTATTGGCCCTGTTTATGTCATTTTTGGTGCGCTATTACTCTACGGCAGGTAACCCGGGCCAGGCTTACTCTTTTTTCAATAACGACAATGTTCCCATTTATTTCTTTATGAGTATCATCGTGGCGTTGTTCATGGGGCTGACCGTAAGCGCGGAAGAAATATTCCGGGACCGGAAAATACTCAAAAGAGAGCGTTTCCTAAACCTGAGCAAAAGCAGTTACCTCGTCTCTAAGATCATTGTATTGTTTTTGATCTCCAGTATCCAGACCGGCAGTTTCGTGATCATTGGCAACATGGTGCTTGGGATCAAAGGGATGGGCTTTACCTATTGGTTCATTCTTTTTAGCTGCTCGGCCTTTGCGAATCTGCTGGGGCTGAACATCTCGGCATCGTTCAATTCTGCTGTTACGATCTATATCCTTATCCCTTTGTTATTGATCCCCCAACTATTACTAAGCGGGGTGGTGATCAGTTTTGATAAGTTCAACCCGTCCGTGAGCACATTAGATGGGGTGCCACTTGTAGGAGAGTTGATGGCCTCACGCTGGGCTTTTGAGGCGGCAATGGTGACACAGTTTAAGGGGAATCCTTTTGAAAGAAAGTTCTATGAGTTGGACCGCAAAATTGCGCTATCGGAATATAAAAAAGTATACCATATTCCTAGTATTGAATCGGAACTGGTTTTTGCCTTTAACCATATGAAGGAACGGCTGACGCCCAAGGCCAAGGAAATAAGTAATGCCTTGGCCATAGCCAAGAATGAGATCAATGACGAACTAGAGGTCGTCGGTGCTGATAAATTCAAAGCGATCGACCACCTGGTGATAGAAAAGTTTGATTCTGCTACTTACCAAGCATCCCGGGATTTCTTACGAGTCATGAAGCGATTTTATGTGAACCGTATGAACGAGACCTTGGCTAAAAAGAATCGCATGATCGATTCGCTGACTTCAACCCCGGGGAAGGCGCTGGCCTTTGACTCCTTACGGCGGGTATACCAAAATGATGCGGTGTATACCACCTTGACCAATCGTACGGCTATGCACAGGGTAATAAAAATTGGGGACAGGCTCGTTCAGAAAGTATACCCGATCTATTTCAAAGACCACGAGCCCAAGCATGCGTTAGATTTCCGGTCTAAGTTTTTTGCTCCTGAAAAGCACCTGGGTGGAGTATATATCGACACCTTAAAATTCAACCTTGGCATTATTTGGTTCATGAGCTTTCTCTTGTACTTTGCGTTGTACTACGATGGACTCAAGCGATTCATACGTATGTTTGGCAGTCAAAAGAAACGAAGGAGAGCAAACAACTGACCCCCATAATTGTTAGATCATCATGCTGAAAATTGCCTGGTCGGAGATCTATGCACATCCGCTACCTAAAAACCATCGGTTTCCTATGAGCAAGTACGAGCTGCTGCCGATGCAGTTGCTCCACGAAGGCACGATAGAAGAGGAGAACTTATTTGCCCCCACCCCCGTAGCAGTGGAAGATATACTGGCCGTCCATGATCCTACCTACTGGAGGCGATTAGATAAACTGGAGCTGACCAAGTCAGAGATCCGTAAAACCGGGTTTCCTTTATCCCGCCAATTGGTGGACCGGGAAGTCACCATCATGAACGGGACGTTACTCAGCACCCACTATGCCTTCCAGCATGGCGTAGCCATGAATATTGCCGGTGGAACTCACCACGCCTTTACCGACCGTGGTGAAGGGTTTTGCTTGTTGAATGATATTGCTATCGCTGCCCAGTATTTGTTAAACACAAAAAAGGTCGATCGTATTCTAGTGGTGGACTTAGATGTACATCAGGGCAACGGAACCGCGGAGATCTTTGAGCAAGAGCCTCGTGTTTTCACTTTTAGCATACACGGCGCAAAAAACTATCCCGCCCGTAAAGAAAATAGTGACCTGGATATTGGCTTGCCGGACGGTACGGGGGATAACGAATACCTTTCTATACTCACCCGGACCTTATCAAACCTCTTAGAAAAAGTAGAACCAGGATTTATTTTTTTCCAATCCGGCGTAGATGTATTATCTACGGATAAATTAGGAAGGCTCTCCCTGAGCCTGGAAGGTTGTAAAAAACGGGATGAGATCGTATTGAACTTGGCCCACGAAAGTGGTATCCCACTAGTGGCCTCTATGGGCGGTGGCTACTCGGAGGATATACGCCTGATCATTGAAGCACATGCCAACACCTACAGGGTGACCCAAGAGATCTTCTTTTAGGCAATTAGGAAGCTTATAGGCTAGCAAATCATATAAGCTCTTAATTGTAAAATGGTGCAATGCTTATTTAAATCATAAATAAATATTATTTTTTCTTTCTTTTGTAATTATTATTGCGTTTTTAAACTCTACGTATTAAAAAATTTATATTTAGTTAATATTAAAGTTGGTATCCGTCCTGCATAAACCCAGTAACTTGCGCTTTCCTAATTACTAACCTAAAATCATATGACCAAAAATTACCTATCTATTTGTTTAACACTGCTTTTGATAGTAAGTGTGTTGGCTTCAAAAGCGCAAGATGTATTTATCAACGAGATCCACTATGACAATGCTGGGGGAGATGAGGATGAAGGTATTGAAATCGCTGGACCGGCAGGAACAGACTTAGCAGGCTGGTCATTGGTACTCTATAATGGCAGCAATGGTTTGGAATATGAGACCATTACCTTAGCAGGTGTACTCGCTGATCAGCAGGGCGGGCGTGGCACATTATTTTTCGCTGCCGTAGGATTACAAAACGGATCTCCGGATGGTATCGTTTTGCTTGACCCTTCTAATGGCATAGTCCAGTTCTTAAGCTATGAAGGCACTTTCTCGGCCGCAAATGGCCCGGCTATGGGCCTGGTAAGTGAAGATATTGGGGTAAGTGAGCCAAGTTCTGCGCCACTGGGTACCTCTATGCAACTGACAGGGCAGGGCTCCGTCTACACGGATTTTACTTGGCAGACCGGGTTAGAAGCCACGTACAACGCTGTGAACGTGGGGCAGAGCTTCGGGCCTACCGTAGTAACACCGCCGCTGGTCAATGAGTTTGTTTTTAACCACACCGGGGTGGATAGCAACGAGTTTGTAGAGGTGCTGGGGGATCCAAACCAAGACTACAGCAACTATAGTTTATTAGAAATTGAAGGTGACGGCGCCGCAGCCGGCACGGTAGACGAGGTGATTTCTGTAGGTATCACTAATGCAAGCGGCTATTGGGCTACACCACTCTCCGGGAATACCTTCGAGAATGGGACGGTCACTTTGCTGCTAGTGGAAAACTTCACAGGAAGCCTTGGTAATGACCTGGACACTGATAACGACGGGGTATTCGACATAACACCATGGGACCGGATCGTAGATGATATTGCCGTCAACGATGGTGGTAGTGATGACAGGAATTATGGTGTTACACTTTTGCAAGGATTTGATGGCTCTAGTTTTACCGTAGGTGGAGCCTCCAGGATACCCAACGGTACGGATTCCGATAGCCCTTCCGATTGGACGAGGAACGATTTCGGTGGTGAAGGACTCCCGGCCTTTCCCGGGGCAGTAGCCGATGCCGGGGAGGCTATCAATACCTACTTGGCAGATAATACAGTAGCCACAGGTCCCGTGGCCGATATCTTGGTCAACGAGCTGGATGCAGATACAGAAGGCCGTGACGCAGCAGAGTTCATTGAGTTGTTTGACGGGGGTACGGGCAATACTTCACTGGATGGTTTAGTGCTAGTATTCTTTAATGGCAGCAACAACCTAAGTTACCGCACAATTGACCTGGGAGGTTTCATGACCGATGCCGACGGGTATTTTGTTTTGGGGAACCCCGGTGTACCCAATGTAGCCCTGGAGTTTCCCGGGGACGTTTTACAAAACGGCGCCGATGCCGTGGCATTATACGCAGCAGATGCCGCTGATTTTCCTAATGGCAGCGCAGTGACTACGATGAACCTGGTGGATGCCTTGGTCTATGATACGAATGACCCTGACGATGCTGAACTGTTAGTATTATTAAATGCCGGGGAGGCGCAAGTCAATGAAGCGGCTAACGGTAATAAAGATTTTGAATCCTTACAGCGCATCCCTAACGGCAGTGGCGGGGCAAGGAATACAAGCAGTTACGTAGCGGCTGCACCTACACCCGGGGCAGCCAATGGGGTGATAGACCTGGTCACTATCGCGGAGGCTAGGAACGCTGCCATCGGCGAATCGGTCACCGTGAGGGGAGTTCTTACCGTGACGAGCAGTTTCGCCGGCCCAGCTTACATCCAGGATGCTACGGGTGGAATTGCCGTTTTTGATTCCCAGCTCCAGGCGAATCCTGCTTTGCAAGTGGGCGACTCGGTCGAAATCACGGCAGTAAGGGATAATTTCAATGACCAGGTACAATTGGAAGGCATTACCAACCTAGTGGACCTAGGGGCGGCGATCAACCCTATCCAGCCTTTACCCATCACCTTAGATCAATTGTCATCACACCCCGGGGAGCTTGTGTCTTTGAGCAATGTGACGTTCCCGGCCCCCGGCGACTTATTTTTTGGGAACTCTAATTACCAAATATCCGGTATGGGGGGCACAGGAGAGTTGCGCATTGATAATGATGTGGCCGACCTGGTAGGAAAAGCCCAACCGGTCTCTTGTCCCACGGTAGTAGGAGTTGTAGGACGCTTTAGAGATATTTTCCAATTATTACCCCGGGGCTTTGACGATCTTCCTTGTGCCGAAGTGTTTGTCCCTAGTGGGGATGACCTTTCCATTCCAAAAACAGCCACTTTTGATATAGTGACCTGGAATATTGAGTGGTTTGGCGATGAAGATAACTCACCGGCAGCAGGGGATCCCAATAGCGATGCTATCCAGAAAGACAGTGTGAAATCCGTGTTGCTGGAATTGGACGCGGATGTCGTTGCTGTACAGGAAATTACGGATGTAGCTCTTTTTGATGCGCTGGTATCCGAGCTTCCGGGGTATGACTACTTCCTCTCGGATTTTGTTTCGCGCCCCAACGATCCCGGCGCTAAGCAGCGCATTGGTTTTATTTATAAAACCAGCACCGTTCAACCGGATACTTTAGAATCACAGGTTTTATTGGCCTCCATTCACCCATTGTATAATGGGGGGGATGATTCTGCCTTGGTGGGCTACCCTGCTGCTACTGATCGTTTTTGGGCGAGCGGAAGGCTTCCTTATTTGATGGTAGCGGATGTTACGATCGAGGGGATCACAAAGCGGTTACACATCGTAGATATCCACGCACGCGCCAATAGCAGCCGTGATGCCCAGCAACGTTACGATATGAGGAAATATGATGTGGAAGTCCTGAAGGATACCCTAGATACATTTTACCCAACGGTAGACCTGGTATTGCTTGGGGACTATAATGATGACTTGGATTTCACGGTCGCGGATATACCTTCGACAGTTTCTTCCTACGAGGAGTATGTAGCCGATACGGCCAATTACAACCCGCTGACGCTATCATTGAGTGAAGCTGGATTCCGTACCTTTGTTTTCCGTGAAAATGTCATTGATCACATTGCCGTATCCAATGAATTCTCTGACGAGTTCATCATCGGCTCTGCAAGGGTAGGGTATGAATTTTACGATAACGACTACAGCCGAACGGCCTCGGACCATTTGCCGGTTTCTGCGCGGTTCAGGTTTATGCCGGAAGTTAGCTTCAATACCAGTAAGGCCATTGCCGTGGCATCCTTTGAGCAAGGCAAGCGGAGAAATGGCAGGCCTGTAGTATGGTGGAGAAGTAACCCCAAGAAGGCCCTTGGACGCCCCTTGGAGAACTTTTATTTTAATTTCGTGAGCCTCGGGTTTGGAGGGGAGATCGTGCTAGAACTCGATGTTAACCTTTACGACCTTGAAGGCAACGATTTCCGTGTGTTTGAAAGTACGTTCGGCCCCTTGAATATTCCTTGTCACTTTTACCCCGAAACGGCCGAGGTATCTGTTTCTCAAGAAGGTGACGCGTTTGTTTCGCTAGGCACCACATGCTTGGACGGATCCTTTGACCTTGCCGATGCCGGGGTAAAATTTGCGAAGTATATCAAAATCACCGATACCAGTGATCCATGGGATTTCTCCAGGAATGCAGATGGATTTGATCTTGACGGTATTTGGCCTATTAACCCGAAAGGTTCGGCGCAAGGACGTAGCGGCACACTAGAAGACCACGAGAACTATGCGCCCAACGAGGAAGGAGAAATGGAGATCACCGTATATCCTAACCCTTTCGAGGATAAGCTTCAACTGGATGTTATGTTTGAAGATGACAATGAAAAGACATTGCGTCTTTACAATGTGATGGGAGTAGTGGTTTTTGAAGAGAGGATATCCGCTGCACCTGGTCAATGGTCAATGACATCAGACTTTAGCCATCTTCCCGGGGGTATGTATGTACTCAAGATTACCGGTGCGGGAGAACAGGTGGCGAACACTATGAAATTGATAAAAAGGTAAAATAGAACAGTTGATGGTTATCGGTTAACAGTTGAGCTTGTTAACCGATAACTACTACTACTTTGCCAGCGAATTACTCACGACTCACGACTCAATACTATGGACTGATTAATGTCGGGCTAATCCCCTTATCAAAACGGGCATAAACGACCGGGGAGTCATACTATTCGCCTTCGGTGAACAGTTCGATAGTATACTCAAACAATTCTATCCCGCCGGGTTCTCCATGCCCGGGAATAACCTTATTGATCTCGCCATAGTTTTCTTTGATCTTAGACACTGTCATGGGCCAGTCCTGCACGTTGGCATCTTGAAGATTGCCTTTACCGGCTCCCATTTCTTTTATAAGGCAGCCGCCAAACATCACTTCGTCTACCGGGAGATAACCAACGATGTTGTCTTTTGTATGCCCTTCGCCAAAGTAGGTGGCATAAACTTTTTGATTTCCTACTTCCAGTTCGAAAGAAGAATCAAAACCATTTTGAGGGATTGGCTCGTTGCGATCACGGGCTAAGGATACCGTCGTGGTGTGGGCATAAGATGGAATGCCATTTTCATGGAATACATTCAAACCGGCCAGGCAGTCGTCGTGAAAATGTGTGGGGATCACGGCTTTGATCTTGCAGCCCAAGTCATTTTTTACCCAACGGATCAACTCCCTTGAAGCCTCGTCATTCGTAGGTGTGTCGAAGATGACAGCTTCACCGGAATCAAACACGATCATACCATTGCAAGGATACATACCGAAACGGCCAGCATCCAGGTAGGAGATATGTCGATACGCATGCCCAGACACCGGTTTGATCATAAGATTTTCCGATTCGTAACGACCGGGTCCTTTTTTAGCATGGCAACCTGCAATGAGAAGGAGCAAGAGGAGGAGTACAGCGTTTTGGTAGATCATAAGTTATTTTGGTTTTTGTTTTTACGGGGTGGGTATCCCAAGCACTTCCCCGGAGTTTGAGCTTTCATTTTTATATTTTACGCTCATTAAGGCAACGTGAGAAAGGTCGGCGAGGTATCCCGGCTTTTAAAGCCAAGTCCCTAGGCCCTATTTTATCGATGATACTTGAATACTTGGCATAACGTGATTTTGAGTAGCTATTGAGCGATTATTTTGTGCAAATAGATGTTGGAGACGATGAGTAAGCCAATGAAAAATACATTGACGAGGTTGATCCAAATAGGGTCCTTATGGGCTGCGTGTGCCACAATGGCTGTCACAAAAAATAAACCCACACCGGCATAGGCCCATTCTTTGACTTGAATAGGTACCTGTGGTGCCAACAATAAGACCACCGCTATGATCTTCAGAACAGCAAGCTCTATCCTGAAAAAAGTTGGAAACCCAAGAGCCTTTACACCTTCAATGGTCTCTTTACTAAAAAAATAGGAGTAGGTACTCCAGGCCAGCATTAAGGATACAAGTGCCGTGGATGTCCAATAAATGACTTTCATAGTCTATGACATTAGCTTCATATTTCCTGTGAGAGGATTTTTAAGGGTAAACTAGGAGATGATTTGATAGTTCTCCTACCGTTATGCCAATATACTAAAGAAGAGGATGATTTGGATAGATATCTTTACCGGATATATTTCCTCTTTAAGGCTTGGGTCAAAGGTCTTTATACTTAGAAGTGCCTGAAAGGGAAACAGACTCCAGTCGTAACCCGGTAGGCTTTCCAAACTCCACTTCCATTATCCATTTCATACTGACCAAACTGTTTATGATATCTTCGTCGATCCAAAATTGCTCGTCTACGACCATAGTGACCTGGTATTTATCATTGATCAGTTGGAGCCTGGCAATATTGTCATAGTCAGCACCGAAAAAATCATTGGATTCTAGCTGGGTCGCCAATTTTTTGACGTCCGTCATAGGCACTGACGGGTCGTAGTACAGGTCATTTCCATTCACGTCGAGTAATTCCCCTTCATAAAAAGGTTGGTCGAGAGCTAGCCCGACGATGATCACCAAGTTCAGGGCTAACCCTAAGATCGTCAGCCCTGCCACGGACCAATTAGAGCCTTTCTCTGCACCTGCTTCAATTGCTGCATTTACATCTTTCGCCATAAAAATGCGGAAGAAAATGAATATGAGGATTCCATAAATTGCCGTAAAAACAAGACTCGGGACTTTATCGATGACCTCTTGAGGTAGCTGGAGCAGTCCATAGAAAAAGAGGATAGTAAACATAAAAGTGGAGCCCAAGGCAATGTAAGCCTGCTTATCTTTCCCGAGGGTCTTATAATTTTTATAAATCAAAAGGCCGGGAGGAATAGGCCCTGCGAGAAGAGCTGATATGTCCACTTGTTTTTCTGTAAAGAGCTTCATTTTTATTTTGTGAATGTGTCGGTTCTGTAAGGCCTGAATATATCGACACACTGATGGACTTCAAAACGTTTTAGGACTTTTCCTTTTAGATGCCTGCCGAAGTGTTGAAATCCACATTCAAATGCACTTGTTTGGTTACTGTTAAGCTATTCTGTCCACGATAAACACACAATTGTGACGTCATTCCTGCCAGTTTTGCAGGGTGGGATTAAGCGCGAGAGCGGGAACCGGCTAAGGCGCACATGAAAACTAGCTTTGTTTAACGAGACAGCAGATTCCGGGTCGTACTCACCCTAGTTCTACTTTTTTGCATTCAATTATTTGATAGACAGGGGGATTTATCGATAAGGCAGCCCATTGGATATCCTTATCAAAAACGAAAAAAACCTTCCTTATCGTCATTCCGGCCGGTGGTGAGGGTGCGGGCTTGTGCGAGAGCCGGAATCTGCTGCATCGTTGAACGTGTACCTTTTTTTGAGTGTACTGGGTTTTCGTTTCACGACTTCGCAGATTCCTTGTCACGCCTAGTCCAACGCACATGCGGCAAGGAATGACGATGTTGGAAAGTGAG
>JANQLQ010000174.1 GCA_028280565.1 Fulvivirga sp. | reverse complement strand
TCTTTCTTGAATCCTAATTCATAATAATCCAGGAATTCATTCGCACTCGTAAACCACTGGTCAAAATACTCCTGTGCCTTTTGCCGGGCTTCTTCCGGGCTAAGCTTTTTAGGCTCTTGCAAATGTACCGCGCCAGTGTCGTGGAGTACGATACCTTCTTTTTTAATGTCTTTGAAGAAGTAATTGCCACGTTTTAGAGCTTGGTTCAAGTTCTTGCCGGAGTGGAAAATCAGGCTGATGGGGGTTGTTACCAAGCCGGTGTCCCGTAGCGTTTTATTTACCTTAGTTTCTATTTTGAAATTGACGTGCAAGTCGTCATGGCGGGTCACTACCAGCAGGTCGTAGTCGCTTTTGTATTCGTAGAGGGTGCCTTTTTCTACGTAGGAGTCTTCCACGTATTCGCCGCGGGCGTAGCTGCCGAAGAGGATCACCATTTCCACTTCTTTACGGGCGCTAAGCACGTCGGTAAGGCGCTGTAGCTCTTCTTGCTTGGTACGGGGTAGTTGTTGTAAAGCCTCGTTCACGGGTGTAAAGTAATAGGTTGTAAGCGTTGGATAGGGCAAAATAGGAAAAAATATGGAATCGAGGGAATGGAAGGGCATAAATGCTATAGATTTGGATTTTTTGCACCTCTTATTAAGTTCCCTTATTGCTCATTTCCCTAGTGCGCATTTAGCGTAGCGTAATGCGTACTTATCGTGGCAATAGGATTTGCAATCCGGGTGTTTTTGTTTATGCACTGATGACTAAAGTAAGACGTCACTAACCCTTCCCGGGAGTTCTTAAAGAAGGCGGAAAACATCAAACGAGTAGTATCCCAATTGTATTTGGCTGTTAAAGTAAATATTTCGAAGCGCATTATAAATGCGCGGGATGTAAAGCGATTTACGACTGAATACGTTGAAGATGGGCATACTTTATAAAAGCGCATCAGGTGCAGTTAATAAGGTGTGCTTTTTGTTTTTAACTATCTCAAAAATAACATCTTACACCCAAATTGCCCCTCTCCAAATGAATTTTTCAGGTCAAACTATTGTAATGCCGAGGGCAATTGCTAGTCTATCACTACAAATCTTCCTAAGTGTACAGTTTTTCCATCCTGCACCCGGTAATGGTAAATCCCTTTAGGTACCCTCACGCCTTGGCTGTTTTCCAAATTCCATACCACCTTCCCAAGACTAGTCTTTACATCCGCGATCGGGATCAACTCTCTTACTTGATGACCAGTTGGGTCAAAGATTTCAACTGTGACTTCGGAGTCAATATTTAGCCCAGTGGCGATAGTCACCTCATTATGAGCAGGATTTGGGAAAGGTTTGTATTGTACGAAGCTGGAAGTGGCTTGCCTATTTTCAGAGAACATAGAAAAAGAATCTAGATTATGGGGTAAGGTACAGCTTTTAATTGTCCCATTTACGGGGATTACCTTATATACCACAATTTCATCGTCTGAATAACGTGTTGGACTATTAATCTTAAAGGTGATTTTTAATACTACATCAAAATATTGATAAATCACTGCACGGCCAAACCAAGCAAATGAAAGCTTATTTTCCGTAAGGGGCTTATAAGCCCCTCCAAAACCATTAATAGGACCTGATGATGATACGAGTGCCCCTTCTACAGATTGTAACTGCATGCCATTATTATTGTTAAAATTATAATTAAGGCTATCCACTCTAATCGACCAATTGGACCACCAATGTTGGATAGGACGCACTAGGGTGTAACACGCTTTTAGCGTAGGTTTTTTAATAAGATTAAATACCCCCCAGCTAATAGGCTGTATTGCTCGGTAGTGGTCAGGCGGGTTGTTGCCGACCCCTGTTTTCAGCCCAAGGTCCCTGGCATATATGAGGAATGGGGATGTTTCTATAGATCCTTTGAATTTTATGCTTCCTTCAAACCGGATAGGCATCCTTGGCATATTCTTGTTTCCTCCCCCCATGAAGGTAGAAACAAAACCCGCAATTTTGCCTATAGTATTGACCACATCAGCACCTGGCAATGCTGGCGGGGCTGTAGCAAATTCGTTGTCTACAGTTCTAGTTGACGAAGCCGTACCAAATTCGTTATCTACTATTTCATGCCACCAGCGTGATTTTCCTTGAGATTTATCCCTGGCCACAGATTTGCGCATATCTTCCAAAAAATCCTCTACGGTTTTATAAATCTTTACACCATTGTTAATGGCATTTAACAACTCTGCCCCTTTTCTGCCCCCACCTGGGTTCATATCAGAAAATACTTGATTGAGGGTAAATTCTGTGGACTCCAATGAAATATTGCTGGTATTAATGCCAGAAATGCTTACCCTCAACCGTGCTAGATCACTAAGGTTCGGGTCATAACCAAATAAGAAAAAATCTGCCCATATCCACCCGTTAATGGCGGCTGCTTCGGTCATCATAAATTCTTCACGTGACTTGTCATAGGTATTCAAAAATGAGTTTTCCTCATCCGTAAATGTCAATAAGGCACCAGAGTGCGCTTGGTCCACAAATCTCAAAGCCATTTCAAAGTGATTATATCCGAATTCCCTCGTGTTGTAAAACATTAGTCGCAGTATGCCACGGTACTTGTTGTACAAGCCAAAAAATGGCATCTCGGGGGCAGAAGTGGAGGTTCCAAAATCGCGATAGGCCAATACCCAGCCATCTTCAGGGTACATGTCTTTTTCTACCACGGTATTTAGAGGGTGTCCACTGCTATAAAAGGGTAATTGTACTATTTGGCTTTGGATTTGGTTGTTTGGTGTCTGGTAATAGATCCTGTGTCCTGGCCCGGCTACCGTCCAGTCCCAGTTCGGGTTTAGGTTCGGGTCATCGGAAGGCATGTACCGGCTTGTGGAAAATCGTGGCTCGATGGCTTTTTGGCTGAGACACGGCTGCCAAATCAATGCAATAAGTAGGAGGTAAAATATTTTTTCTATCATGGCTTTTGATGTTTACGGGTTAATCCAGGCTATTCGGGTCAATGTTACATGCGTTATTTTTATAAATAATTCTTATTTAATTGAATATTAGCTATTACTAAAACTAGTAATAGTCATTTTAAATGACATAACTTCAATCTATAATATAAAGATTTAAAAAACAAAAATTACGCAACAAATCTTCCATTACTTTTATTCTCTCTTGACATCTTTAAAAATCGTATTCATATTTAAAAAACTATGATACGCAATCTTATCGTAGCAAAAGGATTTGTAATCCGGGCGTTGTCGAGCAAAGTAAGACCTGCTTAATCCTCTCTGAGAGTTTCCAAAATAGGCTGAAAACCCCAAATGAGTACCTCCCCTGATATGCTTGGTTGTTAAAGTAAATATTTCGAAGCGCATTACAAATGCGCAGAATGGAAAGCGATTTACGACCGAATGTGTTAAAGATGAGCACGTTTTATAAAAACGCACCAGGTGGATGTATTAATGCGGGTTATACCACTTTTTGAACAAACCATCATTTGTGAGAAAGAGCAAGCTGATGCTCTCCCTGGTTTGGGTCGGAGGACCGCTACGCTTAACCTACGACCAGTTACGAGATACATGCGATCATGAGATGCTCGTCTTTGTACTTACTTTCTATCCTCCAAAAATCTCTCCATCATCGCCACCTTTTCCCGCTCACTTTTTAGAAGCGCCTCATACAGCTTTTTATTCTCTTCAATTGCCTCTAACAGCTTATCCAAGGGATTGAAAGTACAGTTGTAGTTATTAAAACCATTTACAGCATTATTATTTGTAATAATATTATAGACCGCGGCATTCTCATCAAGGTCTTTAATCGCCTGTGCGCTCACACCTAGTGCTCTTGCCATTTTCTCTAACTGGTCATGGTCTACCGTTTCATTGGATTCAATATTGGATACGGTCTGTTGGCTTACACCTAATTTTTCGGCTACGTCTTCTTGCGTAAAATGCAGCAACTCGCGCATATGCCTTATTTTTCTTCCCAGGTTCACGGGGTGGGGTTTTGTTGTATGTTCCATAGATCAAATATATATACTCGGTAGGGAGTTACAAAGGACCTGCGCGGTATTGGTGAAGATACCAATTTGGCTTGTAAAAATACCAACCCATTACAAGCACAATACTCCCCTTAGTGTACATTTAGGACAGCGTAATGCTTACTTATCGTCGCAATAGGATTTGTAATCCGGGTGTTTTCGTTTATGACTGATGACCAAAGTAAGCCCTCACTAACCCTCCCCGGGAATCCTTAAAGAAGGCAGGAAACATCCAACGAGTACTATCCCAAGTGTGTTTGGCTGTTAAAGTGAATGTCCGAGGCGCATTACAAATGCGCAGGGTGAAAAAAGCGATTTACGATCGAATGGGTTGAAGATGGGCATGCCTTACAAAAGTGCACCAGGGTGGTACTCGTTGGGTTTTACCTGCCGGCTCTTCTGACCAGGACCTGTTGTTCAAAGTCCACAACCGGGATTAGTTGGGTTCCCTCGAACGGGTTCAACTCCAATCCAATAGGTCCTTATCGCCTGTCACAAGGTAACTGGGTTGAGACACCCTGATTAATCCGAGCAGGAAATTGTCTTTCGGGTCCCTACAAATGTTTGGATATTCGTTGACGTCAAAGTTCAACCCGATGATGTCCATTAATTTCAGAAGTTCATCTACCTTCTTCTTCTTGAAATATCTCTTGAATTTAGGTCGCCTGGTAACGTCAATTAGTTCCTCTTTGAGTTGAGCGGTTAGAACAATTTGGATCTTTTGGGTAGAAAGTAAACCAGTTAAGTCGTTGATTTGCTTGCCAATAAGATAGCTTATCCAAATGTTGGTATCAAAAATGACCTTAATTGGAGGTTCGCTGGTCATATTTTTGTTGTCTTACTTTTTCGACCTCTCCTGTGATTTCTTCCATGGTCAGGTCGTCAGTTCGGAAAGAAGCAAGAAGTTCGGTTAGCTTGGATTGAATAGAGTCCTTTTCAAGTTCTTTAGAAAGCTTCAATTTCTGTTCACCGGGCAACTTTTTGACCAATTCCAACAACTGTGGGAAAGATAGTTTGATATTAGCCTCCATGTTTTAAAGTTACGAAAAAGCTGTTGAAAAGTTGAGCAGTCCTGCTGATAGGTGATGGTATGCTGTAGGAAACGTTTGGCAATTCAAAGTGATTTTCTAATGTAAGCCCACCCCTAGTGCGCATTTAGCGTAGCGTAATGCGTACTTATCGTGGCAATAGGATTTGTAATCCGGGTGTTTTCGTTTATGACTTATGAGTAAAGTAAGCCCTCACTAACCCTCTATAGAATCCTTAAAGAAGGCAGCACCCAACGAGTACTATCCCAAGTGTGTTTGGCTGTTAAAGTGAATGTTCCAAGGCGCATTACAAATGCGCAGGGTGAAAAAAGCGATTTACGACCGAATGGGTTGAAGATGGACACACTTTACAAAAGCGCGCTAGTGGGATGGGTAGAGTGGAGCATCAAAAGTATGTTATAACGTGAACTCGATCAAAAAATAGGGCTAGATGAAATCGTAAAGAAGGTCTCTTAGTGCTTCTTTGAGCTTTGGTGCCTTGGTGGCGAAGCTTCCCCGGCCACCAAGACGCAAATGCACTAAGGTTCACCAAGCTTACTCGCCAAAACTACCCCAGGTAACATCAAAGTGATAAATGGTTATCGAGTCCAGGTTGATAACCTCAGTTTCTTTAAAATCATTGTCACTTAGACTTAAAACGAGGTTTTGAATACTTTCACAGTTTTTAAAACCGGGCAGTAGGTTCCGTTCTACGACAAAGCAGATTCCGGCTCTCCCAATGAGCCCTTTCACAGCCACCGGCGCGGAATGACGATCATTTTTTTAATCGAGTCCAGGTTTTATAGGTAGTACAGGTTAAAGCTTGAAGGAAGCAAAAAAGCCTTTGGCTACTATTGATAAGGCATTGAGTAAGAATATCAGTAAATAGCCGATGCTTAAGAGGACATAATTAAGCCGGAATATCCCTTGGAACGAAAAAAGTTCATAGAACACTAAACCTACCAGCAGGAAAATACTCAGGGCATTCAACCAGGCCTCGTTATGGTCGTTAACGATGGCTTTTAGTACAATATTCACTATTAATATCATGCTGAGGCCTGCAAATACATGGAAAGGTGTTAACAGGTGCGAGACCACAAAGGGGCTGGAAAAGAGGGTGAGCAATAGGAAGAGTATGGATACAATGACTACTACGTTTCTAAAGAGCTTATTGGTTTCCTTGGGATAGCTTTTGGCTATGTACAATACTCCAAAGATCAAGGCTACATACATGGTAGAAAATTCTGTCTTCATAGCAATTCCCCAATTGAAGTCCGGGAAGTATTGTATCAGTAAATAAAGGTTGGTACAAAAGGCCCTGAATGCCCAGGTAAGGCACAGGCCCGCAAATAGTAGCAACGAATTGTGACGTTTGGCTATGAAGTAATACCCCACGAAGAAAACTGTGATCACCAGCAGCCCAACGATCAGCAGGACATTGCCAAAAGATCGTGATGCCCGGCGCTGCATAAGACTTTTTTCAGTCCCAAAGACTATGGGGTCATAAAGGCCGCCTCGTCTATACCGGAAGTTGGCGATGTGCATTACCAGGTCCAACGTATCGCTGTCACCCACGAAGGTTTCTGTTACAGGCAACCATTGTGGTACAGTGTTTTCCAGCGAAGTCCTCGGGGTTCCATTCCGAGCCACTTCGACGTTATTGATCCAGAGCGTGTAGGCATTGACCACCGATTGGATCTCAAGGGCTAAGGACTGGTCTTTGAAAGGCCCTATCAATTGAAGGCGATAGGTGGCAAAACCGGTTCCCGTAAGGGTTTGGCCTCCAGCTTCGGCACCATCCCAGGTAGAAGGCACCTCAAAATACGTTCCGTCATCTCTTCTATTGTCAAAATCACCGGGGGGTATCAGTTGATCCCAATAGAACTCCCACAAACCATTGAGCTGGATCACTTGCCGCTGATCCGGGTCAAAATCTTTTGCTTCCAAAACCCCTTTGAAGATGGTGTAGGTAGACTGTGCCTTTAATGTATAACTCTCTGCTAATAAGAGCGTAAGCAATAAAAATATTCGTGTCAATCCCTTTATCATAAAGCCCACTAATAATACCCAACCAGGCATGCAAGTAACCGCTTAAAAATACTTTATCCAAGTTCATTTTCCCTGTAATCCTCCTGAATGAACGGCCAGCACCCTGCTCCCGCGAGGAAAAAACCCTTTTTGGGCAAGGTCAAATAGCCCATAGAGCAGTTTACCGGTATAAATGGGGTCGAGGGGAATGGAATGCGCTAGTTCAAAGGCTTCCATGAATTCTTGTAATTCCAGGTCCTTTTTGGCATAACCGCCGAAGTGATAGTGCGTTATGATGTCCCAGTTGGTAGGTGCTGTACCTCCATGGTTTTGTAGCAGTTTTTTAACCTCATCTTTTAAAAAATCACCTTTTAGGGCTGCAAATCCCAATACGTGCCCCATGCCCTGCATGCCTTTGATCAGCCCGGCTACTGTACCGCCAGTACCTACACTGCAACACACAAAATCATACCGCCTGGCTTCTTCATTTACGATTTCCATACACCCGGTTACTGCCAAGTTGTTGGTTCCTCCTTCCGGGACAAGGTAAAACTGGCCGAATCGCTGCCGAAGGAACTGCTGAAACTCGTTTGTATTTTTCTCGCGGTAGGCAGATCGGTCGATAAACTCGAATTGCATACCCTGCTGCCGGGCAAAAGCCAGGGTCTTGTTCAGGGGTTTATTCTCCAACTCTTCTCCCCGGATGATCCCTATCGACCGCAGGCCTGCCTCTTTTGCGGCCATAGATGTAGCATGGATGTGATTGGAATAAGCTCCCCCGAAGGTTAGTAGGGTATCGTAGCCCAGGCGGCGGGCTTCCTGTACGTTGTACTTTAGCTTATACCACTTATTTCCCGAGATGTAAGGGTGGATCACATCTTCACGTTTAACGTGAAGCTCCACGTTCTTCAAAAGTGGGTCATATACCGGCTGGATGAAAGGTTCCCGGTGTTTTTTCAGCATGTTTTATTTCGCGGAGGTCATATAATCCAGCGTAAGGTTCAGCATGGCCTTTACTCCCACGATCAAGCCGCTTTCATTGATGTAAAAGTCGGGAGTATGGTGGCCTCCCAATATAATGTCGCCTTCGGGCTGCTTCAGCGGTCTCCCTCCCACAAAAAAGTAAAGGCCCGGCACCTCTTTTTGGAAAAAAGAGAAATCTTCGGCACCGGTGATCGCATTCACAAGGTCCACGTTGTCTTTTCCCGCAGCTTTTTCCAATGACGGCAACATTTTCAATGTTAGGCCAGGGTCATTGTAGGTGACCGGGTAACCAATTTGGATGTCTACTTCGGCAGTGGCGCCTTGGCTTTCGGCGATCTTAATGGCTGTTCTCTTGATGTCATTATGCACTTTTTCCTGCATTTCAGTATCCAGGGTCCTTATGGTGCCGATCATCTCTACCTCTTCCGGGATAATGTTATTCCTTACACCTCCACGGATCATGCCTACGGACACTACGGCTGCCTCTTTGGTCAGTTCAGTTTGCCGGCTCACCACGGTTTGCAAGCCATTGATGACCTGCGCGGCGGTTACAATAGGATCTACACTGGACCAGGGGGTAGAGCCATGCGCTTGTTTTCCTTTAATTTTGATCACGAACCTGTCCGCTGCGGCCATAGTACCCCCGGGCTTGTATGTGATCCTGCCTACATCCGTTCCCGCGGCAATATGCAACCCGAAGATAACATCCACGTCGGGGTTTTTCAGTACCCCTTCTTTTACCATCAGCTCCGCCCCGCCTTCTTCACCCGGAGGTGCGCCCTCTTCGGCGGGTTGAAATATAAATTTCACCGTTCCCTTTAGCTCTTTTCTCATTTTGGACAACACCTCTGCCACACCCATTAAAATGGCTATATGTGTATCATGCCCGCAGGCGTGCATGACCCCGGTCTCTACACCGTTGTATTCTGACTTTACCATGGAAGCGAAGGGGACAGGAGTGCGCTCGGTGACCGGAAGGGCATCAATATCCGCCCTTAGGGCTACTACGGGGCCACTTTTCCCTCCTTTCAATATCCCCACTACCCCGGTTTTTGCTACGCCTGTCTCTACGTCTATCCCTAAAGCCGTTAAATGTTCTGCGATCTTTTCGGCGGTTTTAAACTCCCGGTTAGACAGTTCAGGGTTAGCATGGAAATGCCTTCTCCATTCTATAACCTTGGCTTCGATCTCAACGGCCATAGCCTGGGCTTTGTCGTTAAGTTTTTGAGCATCCAGTGAAGCAGCGCTAAACACTGCGTAGCAGCATAGCAGCAGTATATTTTTCATAATAGAGGTATTTATCGGGATAGAAAGATACTAATTTCCATCCATACCCATGTAATACTCTATTAACACCGGTATCCGAAACTTCAACTTAACTTAATCCTGCGCTTCAATCGATCGGCAAATTTAAATTTAATTTTGCTGTTTTCTTCCTTATCATTTTTAGCTGGATAAATCATGAAGACGAAAAAACTACCCGGCAACGAACTGTATGACGCCTTCCGGATGTATGACTATCTTAAAGCGAGTCACCCTAACCTGGAGCAACATGTGTCCACTAAGGTTTTTAAGAAGGGGACATACATTTATACCCCTATACAAAAGATCAAGCATATGTACGAGGTGGTAGAGGGCGCAGTTAAGATCGGCAGCCACTCTGAAGACGGTGAGGAAGTGGTTTATGATGTTCTGCACAAAGCTGACTTTTTTGGGAATCTTAAATACTTAAACGGCCAGTTTTACGAGTTTTCCAAGGCATTGGTTGACACCAAAGTCCGCCTTTATGACTTGTCTTTTTTCAAATCCATCATTGTTCATGATCCCCAAGTTTCGGATTGGTTCAATTATTATTTGGTCAAACGCTGGTGTATTGCGGAAATCAAACTTTTGAAAATGAATTCGAAAAGTATTGCTGAAAAACTGGATTTCCTCCGTGATCATTTCAGTAAGATCATCCAAGACATTCATCAAAACAATTACGTTTTATTTGGCCTGCTCACCAAAAAAGACCTTGGTGATTTGGTCGGTACTACGCGACAGACCGTAGCCAACGCTTTAAAAAAGTACGAAGCTTCATTGACCATCACTTAACCCTACTTGGTCAACTTAAGAACTAGAGTTAAGTGCATGAAATCAGAAATCAGAAAGATGAAAATGAGTAGGGATTTTGATTTTCAGCTTGTCATTCTTCGCCTGGAAAACTGTCATCCTCAAATGATACAAACTATCAAGTTTAACCCTTTTCTAAGTTTTTTAGCAGCTCACGATTTTTCATCTTTCCGATTTCTGATTTCATATTTTTCTTTAAGGGAAAAATCCGGCCAGAAGCCATCCATGGATACTAAAATAGCATGATCTGTAGGCTGGGTAGCTTAAGCCAAAAGACCAAAGTTCAATGCTATGAGAATTACCGGTAAAATGGGGATCGCTACTTTTTTCATAGCTAACATTTGAGAGGAAAGCCCGGGAGCCCCGGGCTTTCCAAAATAAGACTAATTGAAAGTGTAACGTACACCCAACTGGAGCCTCCATGGGTCTCCATCTATATCCGGGTTGGTCACACCATCCTGTACCCGGTATTGATAAGACTGCGTTTCTTGCTCAAAGCCGGTGATCCGCATAAGGTCTATGTTCCTGCCGTAATTGTTTCTTTTTCCGTATACGGCATTTTGCGTCATTTCATTGCCAAAAACGCCCCGCCGGACCACATCCGACCAAAAATTGGCTACGTTGAAAAGGTCAGCGGAAAGCTCCAGCCCGTGCTTAGTATTCGGGAGGTTAAATCTTTTGACAATTCTCATATCAATAGTAGCATAGAATTCATCTCTCCCGCCATTTCGCTCTGCAAATCCTCCAAAGTTATCCTGTAGGTACTCCTTGAAATTGTCCGTTACTTCCGGGTCGTTCAGTATGGCGTTATAGGCTTCCGATATAGCTGCAGGGGTTTGGCTGTCATTAGGGTCCCAAATATAGGCTGCATCGTTGAAAAGGTTGAAATCACCATTGGCGCTGGTGTTGCTTTCCGTACGGAAGGTAAAGACTTCCCCGCCGTACCCCAGTACAGTGACCCCTACATTAAATCCTTTCCAACTGGGAGAGGTACCGTTGATCACTAGTTTGTTACTGAAATGATTATCAGAGAATCCCCATTTTAGATCCCTAGGATCACCGTCTACATGTAAAAATGTCGAGGTATTTGCTACGCAGCAGTTATAGGAGGAATTATCGCGGGCTTGGTTAAAGGTGTAACTGGCACTTACTTCCCCATCTCGGCCTATCCGGGCCGTGCCTTGTAATACCAAGGCAAAAGTTTCCAGCTCGCCATCGGGGGTCAGGACCAGCGTACGGCCTACAAGATCCGATCTCCTGCCTTGGGTCCAATCTACTACCCCTTCGTCGGTAATGGTGTTAGCGGGAACAAAGACCTCGCGGCCTTCAATAGGAGTAACAAAGAACGGTTCATCTACGATATTGCGCTCCTGGTACACGTAGTTATTGATCGTTTTGCTGGCCAGGAAGTTAAAGCCCAAGCTGTAGCGATCGCCAAAAAAGTGGGTGTAGGAAATGTTTCCCTTGAACGTGGTGGGCACCTCGAAGTCAGGGTCTACCGCGTTGATCGTGGCAAAAGGTTCTATTCCATTCTCCGTGTTGATCTCTGCGCCGGGAACGGTGGAAGGATCTTCACGATACGACGGGAAATTCGGGCGAGGCACCAAATCGCCTGATACATCCACGGACTGGATCAGTGTCCCGCTGTTTTGAATGTTATTCACCTGGGCATAGTAATGTGGCTGGGCGTTGAATACACCCCCGCCGATCTTTATGATATCGGTATTCCTGCCTTTGTAATTCCAGGTAGCCTGTATCCTAGGTTGGAAATTATCCCAATCCTGGGGCTTCACATCCGTGCGGAAACCTAATTCTCGGTCCACTAGCGGGTTGTATTCCGCTTCATCTAAAAATGCCGTGGCATCCCATCGCAGACCGGCCACTAGGTTAATATTCGGGTGTGGGTAAAAATCCACCTGGGCAAACAGGGAGAGGTCCAGCACGGTCTGCTCTACGATAGGCCTGCCTTGCAACGGAGCTTCTCTCAAATAGCGATTAGGGTTTAAGTTCCTGAAGTCGTCCAGCGATTGGAATGTGAATCGACCGTTTTGCTCACTGCTTAGCAGTGTTTCCAAGTAGGTGATTTGGTTATCCGTACCGAAAGTGAAGTTGAATTTACCCGAATTCAGGTAAGCCGTATTGGTAAAGTGCACTTGGTGTTCAAGGTTTGTTTCCGGCGTAAATCGTTGCCCGCCGATCTGTATAGACCGGGTACTTGTACGGCCGTCAGGTGTGGTAGACGTTACATTTACAACCGCTCTCGGGATATTCTCTTCGGGGATGAATCCGCCGCTGGGCAAAAAATCACGTTCCGCACGCTGATACTGGATCTTGAACTCATTCATAAAGCTAGGAGTAAAAGCCGAACGGAGGGAGGCTAAAAAACTGTTCTCCCTAGAAGTGAAGTCCGACCATGATTCCCTAAGCTCCAGGTTAGAATTATCGGACACACTTAGCGGCGCATCCCACTCGTTGAAATTGTTCCGTATCGTCAGCTTATGTTTGTCATTGATCTGCCAGTCGATCCGTGCGAAGAACGTATTGGCCTCTGTGCTCCTATCGAATATACCGACCATAGGGGCATCCGAAAGGCCGTAAGAGGTACGGGCGATGTTGATAAACTCATTCAACGAGTCCCTGCTGATCCTAAGCCTGTTTTGGTCGTCAATACCGGCTTGCCCTTCACGGATGTTGCCAATGTTCTGCGACAAGTCTTGGCGTTGTGTTTCAAACACCGCGTAAAAGTGTACCTTATCCTTTATGATCGGTCCACCTACGCTCACACCATATTGGCTGGTGCTGAAATCCTCTGCCCGGTCGTTGGCGCGGATATCGAACTGGCTTTGAAGGGCATCACTTCTTTGGTAAAAGAACAAGCTAGCTTCAGGAGTATTGGTCCCGGATTTTGTAGTGGCTTGGATGGCCCCACCTGCAAAACGACCTGATGTAACATCATAGTCGTTGGTATTCACTTGGAATTCGCGGATGGCCTCCTGCGAAATGGTGTAGGGCCCACGGCCCACTTCTCCCGCGGTAAGCATATTCCGTGCGTTCACCCCGTCTATTGTAACACCGGTGGAGGTGCGTCGCTGCCCGCCTAAATTAATAGAGCCACCGCCTTGTAAAGGAGAGAGCGAGGTGAGTCGTGTGAAGTTCCGGCCTTCCGTCGGTAAGTTCTTGATCTCACGGTAGCCTATCGATGTTAACTCTCCCATCTCGTCGATGCGGCTGGTGAGCTCATCGCCGGTCACCACGACTTCTTGTAATTCCGTAGTGGATTCGCTCATATCAAAATCGACCAACACCGATTTCCCTTGGTTCAAAATAATCCCGGTTTTCTGTATTTCTTGGTACCCCACGAATGATCCTGTGACCAAGTAAGGACCGCCAAGCGGTAGCTGGCGGATGCTATACTCTCCATTAACATTCGTTATCGTGCCGGTTTCAAAACCGGTAGAGGTGTTCCTGACCATAATGGTGGCACCCGGAAGCACATCGCCGTTGCCATCTTTTACCACTCCTGTGATGGAGGCATTGGTGGCTTGACCAAATACTTTTTGGCCCGCAAAAGGAGATAAAAACATGCATAGAGCGATGCAAAGCCCTACCCCCCGGTTAAAAATTAGTTTTGTAAAATTTGTAACCATTCCTTCATAGATTTTTATGAAACATGGCTCAAAGCTATTGGGTCACCGAGGGGAGAGAATGTTAAATTTTAACATTGAGGGAGGTTTAACAAAAAGGTAATAATATGCATTTAGAGGTAATATAAGGGCGTACATAACGTTAAACTTTGGGGTAGTACGGGCAACCAAACAAGAACTGTAAACTGTTTAATTTTTCGATTTGGGAATGAATATTTTTCCAAACTAAATGACCAACCTATGGAACACCTGGCTTCGGGGGAGTCACCTCTCGACACACACTGTCAATTCAAGCCTTCTTTTATACCGCTTCGCTTGAACAGGGCTCTTGTCGTATTGTTAATAGACTTTAATGTCTTAACTTGGCGCTTTTATTAACAATATGGGCAAAGAAAAATTGACTGTAGAACAAGTGCTGGCCATGGATCTGCCGAATATTATTTTATACGCAGCGCCGGTGATGATCAGCTTAGTGGCTTTAGAATGGATCGTTAGCTTCTATAAGAAGAGAGATTATTATGATGGCAAAGATACTTTTGCGGCAGCCGCCATTGGCCTTACGAATGTTGCGATCAGCGCGGCTATAAAAGTAGTCACCTTCGGTATCATCTTGTTTTTCTACAATCTTGTTCCTTGGAGCATTCCTTACACCTGGTGGTCATTTATTTTATGTCTCGTATGGATAGATTTCTGGCGGTACTGGGCGCACAGGATCGCCCATGAAAATCGTTTTTGGTGGGCCACACATGTCACCCACCATTCGTCAGAAAAATACAACTGGTCCGTTTCTTTCCGATTAGGCTGGACGCAGCACATAAAGATCGTCTTCTTTATCCCTGTAGCGCTGGCAGGTTTTCATCCCGTGGTGTTTTTTATTTGTCACCAAATAGAAGTGCTGTACCAGTTTTGGATCCATACGGAATACATTCGAAAATTACCCAAGCCTATAGAGTACATTTTCACTACACCCTCGCACCACAGGGTACATCATGCACGGAATGATAAGTATTTGGATAAAAACTACGGGTCTACCTTTATCATTTGGGACCGGATATTCGGGACTTTCCAGCCTGAAGAAGAGCAGGCGGATTATGGGATCACCCGGCCGGTCAACTCGTACAACCCGGTCTACCTGTGTTTCCATGAGTGGATGGATATTTTCAAGGATATCCGTAACTCCAAATCTTTAAAAGAGGCAATGGTCATGACCTTTGTAAGGCCCAGCCGGCTGGAAGAAAAGAAAAAACTATTCCGTGGTGAAATGGATAAAGATCTTCAATTCCAAAAATGACGCTGACAAGGCTATAAAAAATGGGAAACCGGTCAAACTGCGGATCGGGACCCGTGAGCTATGCCTTACAAAATTCAACGGGCAGTATTATGTAACTGCCAATAGTTGCCCGCATCAAAGAGAATCCCTTAACAAGGGTACGATTAATTACACTGGTGAGATCATCTGTCCGCTACATTTTTACCGTTTTGATCTAAGAACCGGCCGGGAGTGCCAAGGCAGAACAGGTGACCTTGCCACTTACCGAGTTAAGGTGGAAGAGAGTGGGATGTTCGTTTATTGTTGAATCACAGGTGACCTAGTGACCACAAGGCCTGCCCTTAAAAACATGCCTACCCCTATTTGATTGCACACGTTGATAATTTCAAACCTTTCAGCTCGACCATCACTTAGATCAAATTGATGGTTTTAGACTATTGTGCCAGTTTAAGGAAATACATTAGGTGTCCTTGAAAATTACCTTTGATACTAAAACGTTTATTTTGGTAATAGGCTATGCTTTTAAGATGTTTCGGATAATGCGGTCCTCAAAATGAGCAGTATACGCGGGATTTTGTGGTTCTAAGTCCAGTTTTCATTTTCTTTTGCGCGCCTATGCCATAGGCATCCCTTCGGGGAAAGAAAACGAAACAAAAGAAAAGGGCGTCAGCAACCAACCCCATTTTCCGCGCTAAACGCGCTATCCTGCCCCTATAGGCCGCTTACCCATGGGCGTCAATGTGCCGCGCTGTTGCTGGAGGTCTCCCCTCCATACGCCACTTTAATCTTCAATGATGTCCTACATTGAGTTTTGACCTTTCGTTAAACTGATGGCTATGGTTTTGGACCTACTCGAATATCCCTCCCCGATTGAGATCCGCTTTTCCGGGTATGACGTGAAACTAAAACTTACCCACCTTAAAGGATATACCTGCCGTCCAATTGGACAAGTCTTCGTTAGAAATATCATTAACATCCAGGTCCAGGTCTACCCCCTGTATAAAGCGATAACCCCCTACCAGTGCTATCCTTAAGAATCGGGCCACATTCATTTCTACCTCTAGGCCAGGCTCTACCACAAAGAAGGCTGACCGTTCTATGGTAGCCCTTTGGTCATCGACTACGGGGTGTGAATCATCCGTCACTTCTAGGCCCCCGGCGCCTATCAGTACAGGAATTGAGACATGAATGACCTCTTTAGGTGCTATGATATACCCTAGCATAATCCCGCCATACCCGCCATAAAGGTTTAGCTCCTGGGTGGCCCCGGTTTCATCCGCTATCTCAAAATCATTTTTCGTGGTGAGCCCGTAACCCCCTCCTCCAAATATGAAGTGTTTGTTTAAGATCACACCCCCGTGGCCTCCTACAAAAAGAGCCTTTTCGTCGTTGAAGTCCGTCAGTTTCATGTCAAAGGCTCCAAATCCACGGATCTCGGAGTTTTTGCTGAACAAGGTTTTAACATCATCGTCTTGCGCGCTTAGGGTTAAAACAACGACCTGGAGCATGAGTATAGTTATAATCTTTTTCATTTGTCTATTGGTTTCTTAGTCTTAGTATATTACCGGGTTATTAAGTGTCATTGAGGAGATGAAGTTGAATAGAATAATGATCTTGAATTTTCAAAATGGTTTCTTGTAAACACAATCACCTGGTAACGTATCGATCCATTACCCTTATCTCTTCAGTCCTTCACATCAGAAAATATATTTAAAAGAAAGAGCGGTATCCCAGAATCGTATCTTGGTCCGGCGCATCCCAATGAAGTCCAGGTAAGGTTTAATATCCAACCCAATGGTCATCGGTACTTTTAGCCACCGGTATTCAATCCCCAATACCGTGTTGACTCCCATGGTAAAAAAGGAACGCTCGGAAGTACGGAACTCCGGGTCCACGCCAGGCACAAAGGGCCCTAGCAATCGCTGGTCATCCAGTCTCTCGAACCCGATATGCCCGCCTACTCCATAGAATAGGAAGAACTGATCGTGAAAGCCAATATCCATCGGCCGGTGGAATTGATATAAGGTCGTCGCCTGGAAACCCTCATTTCGGCCACTGGCTATAAACTCCATGGCTTGCTCGTCATTGATGAAATGCTTGTAAGTAAGGCCCGAGGTATACCCGAGCCGTATGCCTGAAGAATTTTTGTAGTACTGGGCATTGCACGTCAAGGCAGCTACTAAAAGTAGGATTAAAGCCAATGTCAATTTCATGATCTAATGTTTTAAACTGTAAAAATTTCTCATATCTATATTCCCTCCATGAGGACCATGGTAGTGTTTATTGTTTGTAAGCATCTTAAAATTTCCATTCGGTTCATTTGTTTACTGAATGGCTAAGTCCTGATAATTCTAGGGATACTTCGCCTCCATAAGAGTTAATGTATACATAGCCCGGGTAGTTGTTTTTCTCACCTAAGGTGCCTTTGATATGTACATACTTCTCCTTGTCGTCTGTATACTTTTTGGTTAGTGACCTGCTATCAGCAGGTATGGACAGGTCTTCTTCCTTTGCTTGGATGTCTACTTCCAGGTATACCCCGGGGTCAAACTTTACAAAAATGTCCGTGTTTTTCCCTTCTACATTGATTTTCGAGAAGCTAAAGGGTATGCTTGCCGCGTTGATCTCACCATAGTTCATATCCAAATCAAGGCTTTTAGCCAGCCGGTCGATCTCAAATTTTGAGAACAGCCCCTTACCCGAAAGGCGGTTCACCTCTTCAAAACGAAGCTTTTTGTCACTCCTGGAGTCAATGTCTATCTTATCGGCCTTTTTTATGTATATCTCTGAGCTGCTACTTTTCAATTGCACATCGCCCAGCGTCAAAATGTCTCCTTCCACGGTCTTCAACGTGAGCCGTCCAGCGGCAAGTTCTTTGATCTTTACATCGCCATAGGCGACTTCTATATTGGACGTTTTGTGGATGCGGTTAGCCCTCAGGTTCCCGTGCATAATGTTGATATCGCATTTGGCGTCTATTTCACCCAGGTAGATGTCCCCGAATTTATTATCAAGGTCCAGGTCTACGGTCGTCGGCATGTAGACCTGGTAGTCCACTTCCAGTTTGGTTTTGCTGAGCAGCGTTTTGGAGTAGTCCGAGATGTTATTCCAGAGCTCTTTGAAAAAGCCTGAGCGCCTGTCGAGTAGCGTTTCGGTGGTGAGGTATTGACCGGTCTGCCGGAAATCAATATCTACACGGTCCAGCAGCTTTTCAGCCTCACTGTAGTTTTTACCATAAGCCGTAATGGTCACGTTCAGCTTGATGGAATCCTTTTCCCAGGTATTAATAATAATCTGGCCATACTTATTCACTAGCTCAAAGTGGCTGTTCTTAGACACACGAAAAGAGCGATCTATGGATTTGGTCAGTTTGGTGTCGCTGCCGGGGCCTGTCCCTGCCCAAAGGCTGGTACAGAAGACTGCCAGCAGCACACTAAATACTAACCTTGTTGTCCTCTTCATTATCATGTTCTTGTATTTCTATCAATATTTGTTCGAGTAACTGCAACCTGATCCTGTAATTCGTGATCATGGCATTTACCACTTCTTCATTGTCAATATTATCCTTTAAATCCATCTTGAGTTGCTGGTAGGCGCTATCCAGCACTGCCAGGTCACCCATGATCTCAGGGTCTATCCCGTAGTCACTAGCCTGTATCAACTGTAGCTTTTCTGAGACCTGCTGCAGGTAGAAAAATTCTGTCTCCGCTAATTCCGGTGACAAGTCGCTCAACGAAACCCCGTTGGAATAAGGATCGGAAGTATACAAACTTGCCAACCAAGTGATGCCCAACCCCACGACCAGGACCGCCGCTATTCGCCCAATGACCCTCATTACCGACAAGCGTTTTGTTTTGGACAGGTCCTTGTCGATCTCAGACCACAGCTCATCCGTATCTATTTGATAGATCTCAAATTCATTCCTTTCCGCCCCTACACGATGTTTTAATGTGTCTCGTTCCATTTTCAATAGACGTTTAATAACTTCCTGATCTTACTCTTCGCTTTACTGTACTGGGCTTTAGACGTCGCTTCCGATATCCCCAGTATCTGGCCAATTTCTTTATGATCGTACCCTTCGAACAGGTACAGGTTAAGCACTGTCCTGCACCCGTCGGATATTTTGTCCACTGCTTCCATTATGCGCCTGGCCTCATGCCGGTTAAAGTCAGTATCTTCCTCATCCTCCTCCATAAAATCATCGTTTTCATTTAAGTCTACCATCGCGAGGCGTTTTTTCTTCAGTGCATTTAAGCAGTGATTGATCACTATTCTTTTCAGCCAGGCACTAAAGGTCACCTCGTTTTTTAAGGAGCGGATCATGGAAAATGCCGTAACAAAAGCTTCTTGTAATACATCTTTCGCATCTTCATCATCGCCCATCATTCTACGGCAGATATTATACATGGCTTGCACATATAGCTTGTATAGCTCTTCCTGGGCCTGCCTATCCCCTTGCTGGCTGCGTTGTACCAGGTACTTATGTATTGTCTGCTGTCCGGACTTCACTGATATTTTGACCTCTGCTTAAGGACAACCAAAGTATTTACAGGTTTCCAATCGACGAATATTTTTTTGATGCCGGCTTTCACCATAATTGGTAAAGCTGTTTTTTATATTTGGATTGCTAACATTTACAAGATACAAACATCAATATTTAAAACGCTATGACGAAGCTTCAGCCTTTTCATTTAGCTTTCCCGGTGGATGACCTGGTGGTGGCCAGGAAGTTTTATACCGAGGTACTCGGGTGCTCCACCGGTCGCTCTTCGGATCATTGGATTGATTTTAATCTTTATGGGCACCAGGTGGTCGCCCACTTAGCCCCGGAGGAGGCCGGGAAGTCGAATACCAACGATGTAGATGGAGACAATGTCCCGGTGAGGCATTTCGGGATCATTCTTGAGTGGGGAGAATGGGAAAAACTATCGGCGAGATTGACGGAAAAAGGCATTCAATTTATCATTGAACCGCACATACGTTTTAAAGGCGAGGTGGGTGAGCAAGCGACCATGTTCTTCCTGGATCCCAGTGGAAATGCTTTAGAGTTTAAGTCTTTTAAAGATATGGAGCAGGTATTTGCTCATTGAGTGCCTGGGAAAATTGGGGACCGTCGACTACAATAATGAACGGCATAAAATCGTTGGTACGGGACTTGGTTTATGTAATAATGCTGCGCTCACCAGTGGAGATCGTACATATCCCTTGGAAGTTTTATGTTGATTATGTGGTTTTTAATTAGTTTGGTCTTTCATTATTACACTGGACGGCACATGCTGAAATAGGATGCCCGGCCCGTTTAATTTGTATTGATGTGCTCTATCATAAAGGATCGTTGTTGAAAGTTTTGGGTTTAGCCTGGTCGTTCCTGCTCTTCATAAATTCCGGCCAGTCGCAGGATGTAAATATTTATGAGCGCCTTGAGAGCCTATCGGAAGGCAGTACTTTCCCGGAGGGTTTGCTAAAGACGAAAACGGTAGTTCTTTACGAAGTCACCCCAAAACCGGCCATGGTATCGATCCGTGGTAATTGGAAGACTATAGCCGAAGAGATCCAGCCCTTTCTTCAAAAAACAGGTATTGATGGAATTGTTCATTACTACATGGAAGATATCTTCAGTGGTACAGAGACCTATAACCGGTACCTAGATCACTTTGACGAGCGCGACATCAAAAATGCCCTGTTCGTTTTAGAAGATAAGGGTACCTTCAAACTTATCGTGACCAACCTAACGGACCGGCAAAATCTAATCAAGATGGGGCAACCGGCGTGGATAAGGGAAGGAACAGACCTTCCAGCCATGCTGAATGATCTTTACCGGTCAGCGTCCAATGCAGGTCTTGCACGTGAAAATCGCCTGATCTTAGCAGTTCCCGAGTTTGGAGAAATGCTCACTCCTCTTAAAGCCCGGCGGAACGAATTTTACGACCTCAACTTCTCTAGCGAAACACTAGCCATACCGGTATTTGCTGATACTGCGGAGATCAAAATGGCAATGGCGAATTATCCTTACAAATATGATTTCATTGCAACGGGGATGCCGGAAAAAGAACTTCGCTCTAAAGGATTCCAATATATTTTGTACTATGTAGAATCCACCGGTAAGTCTGTAAAGGAAATGCTGGGGTACAAAACCACCGAAACGGAAACGGATTACATCTCGGAAGTTGTGCGAGACGGTCAATTACAGGTCCATTCTAACAACATCCGCACGCCCGTTTACAAGTTTTATATCAAACATATTTACTCAGGCAATGTATTCTTGGGCAAAAAGTGGGATTCTGCTCCCCAATGGCAAAATGCCTTGGATTATTATATTGCCAATTTGAGGAATGAATTGGTGAAAAACTAGGGGTAACATCGCCTGTCCTGTATTTGGATAAATTCAGCCAAAAAAAATTTTTTTGCCGACCAACCTTTTCCTGGGACATTGCGTGCAGGCTTAGACTAATTGTACTAAAAGCACACTGGGCAATCGAAGAGAAAGACTTATATCGATTATTGGATTCCTGTAAAAGAGGGAACAGGAACAGCCAAGACAGGCTATACCAGCATTTCTTTAACTACAGCATGGGCATCTGCCTGCGATATTCTCGCAGCAGGGAGGAAGCTGTGGAGATCTTGAATGATGGGTTTGTCAAAATATTTTCTAAGTTAGAAAAGTACACTAAGGGCATGTCTTTTAAAGGATGGCTCCGGAGAGTATTAGTAAACTCGGCAATTGACTATTTCAGGAGGAACGAGAAGCATTATCACGGCCTGGACATTTCCCACGCCCAATATGAGACATCTGCCGAATCCGTACTAGATGAACTTTCCGAAAAGGAGATCATCAACGCTATACAAAAACTGCCTCCATCCTACAGGATGGTTTTCAACCTTCACGTAATAGAAGGTTACAAACACGAGGAGATCGCCCATCAACTTAACATTAGCGTGGGCACCTCGAAGTCTAACCTGGCCGTAGCCAGGAATAAGTTAAAGAAGATACTGATCTCCAATAGTAGGGAACGATTAAAGCAAGGGAAAAATGGACGATAACAAATTTGACGACCTGATCAAAAATAAGGTGGGCGAATACGAACCACCGGGCTTTGATCCCTCTGCTATGGCAGACTTGCACTATCGTATGGCCGCAGGATATTCGGTACCATGGTATAGGAGGTACGGAGGGGAGCTTGCCACGGCGGCAGCTTCGTTGGCCATAGCCATTGCACTATTGTGGGGGCAGAAGAAAATTGGGGAGATGGAAAACCAGGGGCTAAGAAGTGAAATTGAGCAGTTGCAACGCGAACGAACCGAGTTAAAAGAGATACAAGATATGGTCAAGGCTTGGGGTAAAGCCCCTGATACCGTGAGGGTAGTGGAGTATAGAAATACAGAAGAGCGGCGTTATCAACGGTTAATGGCCGAGATCGAGGGTTTAAAAGGACAATTGGCCCGGGATCGTGCATCGGCGTTTGAAGGCGCCTACCCAAATACCCAGCTGGTTTACCTGGGTAGGGAAGAGGAACTTCCGAGCGACGCATTAACACGGTTAAAGCGTGATGGAACTGTAGTGAAACGTGGGCAGCACTTGTTCCTGATGGCTACGAACGACATCCAACAGGGAGGAAGCCCATGGCTTGCCCGTAGAAAAGCCATCGTTTCAGAGCACCTCCTCCCGGAATACCAATTTGTTTTAGATACTTCTTATACCCGGGAAGATATAGTGGTGAGTAGAGTCATCGAAAAGCCCGTGGAGATCTCGATAAAACAAATGCAGGAACTCGAAAAGCATTATAGAAAAGGGATAGGAATAAAGCTTGGCCCCATTATAGATTTTTATAACGGCAGGTATGATGTGGGCGATGGGGAAACAGCTTGGGGAGGGGGCGTTATGGCGGATTTCATTGTTTCTCCATCATTAAGTTTAGAAACGGGGATCACTTACCAAGGAAGAATTTTTGAAGCAGAGACTTTAGATGGATTAAGCTTACCGTCACCTGATCCCCAGCGTGGTGAATTCGAAGAAGTAGAAATAAACTCTAAGCTGTTCGAGTTCCCTTTGAATCTACGTTACCGGCGTCCCTTGAACTACAGGTCAAATTTTATTACCAGCCTAGGGGTCTCTGGATTGTTGTTCACCAAACAAACTGTAGAGTACGTACAACAGTTCGATGCAGGAGATGATATTGAATTTCCCGTGGAATCATCCTTCCATGTAGACGAACCAAGATTTAGTTTTGGAACTTTGAATGCTTCTTTGGGGTTAAATCGAAAGCTGAAAAATGAAAAAGAAATCGAGATCTCACTTTTTTACAAATATGGGCTGGGTGAAATGGGGTTGGAGCAGGTAAATGCTGATTTCTTTGGATTAAGAGGTGCCTATTGGTTCACCATTAAAAAATAAGTATTATCTTTAGGGGTTGATTTTTTACATGCGTTTTAACCTAATCTGTCGTATAGTTGCTTTTTTGGCTCTTTGTTCCGGCTGCAAATGCCTGGGACAAAGCAAGTATAGGCCTAAAATAGCGGAGTTCAGCCATAGAACGCTGTATGACTATCGCACCTATTCGAATTCTTCAGAGCATGGTAATTCCTCATCGGAAGTGGAAAGGGATGAACAACTCAAACTACGTTTGGGGGTTCCTCTTGTTATGAAAGACTCAAAGCTACTAGGACTCCAGCTCAAATATGATATCCATAATTTTGCGTTCGATATGGATGATCCCAACAGTGAGTTATTCGATCACATTGAATCACGGACTTTTAGAAGTGTTGGGGGCCGCATGCTTTTTCAAAGATCACTGGACGAAAAAAGAAGCCTAACCTTTTTAGCTGGGGCGGAGATCAAAAGCGATGAGTTCAGTTGGAATGTAAACACCATGAACTACTACAGTAGCGCAAGCTACCAGGTAAAGACCAACGAGGACACGGAAATCGGTGGGGGACTTATAGTGTCGTACACTTTAGGTCGGCTGCAAGCCTATCCTTTCTTTACCTACGAGCGTAAATTAAATGCGCGATGGACCCTTGACCTTGCTCTGCCTAAATCAGCAGCTATGAGGTTCCGCGCCAGTGATAAGTTCTACATCATAGCAAAAACAGAAGTGAAAGGCTGGAGATACGCATTACATAATTCCAGCCTGTCTCCGGAAACACCGCTCACTTTACGCCGTGCTGACCTGAATATCGGTCTTACCTTTGAAAGAGAGATCCACGATTGGCTTTGGATGGGGCTAGACGTAGGCATGACCAAAAATCTCCGCTACCACCTTGGAGAAGCAGGAGCCCCCGGCAGGGATGCGCTGGTTGACCTCAATGCTAACAATGCGGCTTTTGTTAATTTTGGCCTATTCATTGTACCTCCCCGGAAATTCTTCGATTAATAGTATAATCTATAGTCTTGAGATTTGAGTCTATAGTCTTGAGTAGCTAGGCAAAAGAATGCAACGCCTTGTGACATTTTATGCTAGGCAGCAGTAGCTTTTCGATTTTGCGTAACGTTGAAATTAGGATTTAACTAGCCACAAGGACTATTTACTACCGCTCATATCTCAATACTCAATACTTACATCTAAACTTGGCACGACCCTTGTGTTTTTCCGTATGAAGTATAAGTGTCAAACGGAAAATGATAGGTCATATGAAAAAGCTAATGTTGGGATTTTTGGTATGGGTAGTGACGATAACGGGTGCCAAAGCCAATGGGGCAGTAGCCCGGTTCAAGGCGGCGAATGGGCAAAGGATACAGGTGAGGCTGGACGGCAAGGTAATGAATAAGTTGCCCAAGGCCGCGGTAAAGATAATAGGAAAGCCGGGGACCCGTGAAGTTACCATCACCGTCTTCAATCAAAGGGGGAAGGTGCAATGGATCCACAAAGATAGGATAGCGGTAAAGGCAGGATACATTTGTGACTACATCGTATCCTTTCATAGCAAGCACGGTACCCAACTTCGTAAGACGGGGATGGATCCCCTGCATGTTGATCGCTACAGGAAGCCTGATAAATTTTACAATAAACGCAATTTGGCAATTTTAAGGAACCGAGAAGGAGAGGGGTATGCCCAGGTCCAGCGAGCCTTCCTAATTGGTCGAGTGTAGGTTTCTCCACCTGCGCCATTTGCAGCTTTCGAACAGATATAATTCCCTACTATGTAATAAATTCCTTAAACACGGAATTCGGTTCTAGTAACTCTAACTAGAACTGTTTATTGCGATTTGGACCTGTTAATGCAGATAAGCGGCAATAGTGATCCAAATCGCAGTGGCATCAGCGTCCCATCCAGCCTCCATCTACCGTTATGATACTGCCATTCATGTAGTCAGAGGCACTGGACGAGAGTAATATTGCGGCGCCCTGGAGGTCTTCCGGGTTACCCCATCGTCCTTGTGGTATCCTGTCGAGGATAGCTTTGCTGCGCAGGGCGTCGTTGCGCAGGGCTTGGGTATTGTCCGTAGCGATGTAGCCAGGAGCTATGCCATTAACATTTACCCCTTTACTGGCCCATTCATTGGACAAGGCCATGATCAATTGGCCTATAGCGCCTTTGCTGGCGGCATACCCGGGTACCGTTATCCCTCCCTGGAAAGTTAATAGCGATGCAATAAATATAATTTTGCCACGACCCTGTTCGAGCATCTGTTTCCCTACTTCCCGACTAATGACAAATTGCGAGTTAAGATTGACTTCGATCACTTTGTCCCAATAGTCATCCGGATGTTCCGCGGCCGGTTTTCGCATGATCGTGCCGGCGTTGTTGATCAAAATATCAACCTGATGATCTGCCAGTACTTCTTTTAAGAAACGGTGCAGGTCATGCCGGTCCGAAAAATCACATTGATAGGCGCTAAATTTCCTTCCTAGTTCTGAAACCTCTTGTTCTACCTCGCTGCCGGTAAGTGGCAGGGATGCGGACACCCCAACGATATCCGCCCCTGATTTTGCCAAACCTAACGCTATGGCTTTGCCTATGCCCCTGTTACAGCCTGTGACCAGGGCTTTTTTACCTGCTAAATCGAAGAGTTCTGATATTGCCATTCTTATATTTTCTTATCGTTTGATCGTTTTAGTAATGTGGGTGATTATGTGACTGGGTTACGAAAGAATCCAAAGACGTAGTCACTCAATCCCCCAATCGTTTAATCCCTTAATAACTCTTATTTGAACGTATTTAAATCCACCGGGTCCATATCGGTGAATGATTGGTTCTCCCCGGCCATTCCCCAAACAAAAGCATAGGAAGCGGTACCTGCGCCGGCATGGATAGACCATTCCGGGGAGATAACGGCCTGTTTGTTCTTCATGACCAGGTGCCGGGTCTCTTCGGGCTCTCCCATGAAATGCATGACCAATTGGTCACCCAGGTCAAAATAGAAATACACTTCCATTCGACGCAGGTGAGTATGTGGAGGGAAGGTATTCCAGACACTACCAGGCTTCAATTCGGTAAATCCCATAACGAGTTGGCAGCTTTGGATCCCATCTTCATGGATGTACTGGTAAATGGTCCTTTCATTGCTCGTTTCCGCTGCTCCTAAGTCTACGCGGTTAGCATCCGGAAGGCTGGCTTTTATCGTGGGATACTCGTGGTGTGCAGGGGCCGAATTGATATAAAACTCGGCAGGATCTCCCGGATCCGTACTTTGGAAAATGACCTCTTTTTTGCCCATCCCCACATAAAGGCATTCTTTCTTGTTGAGGGTATGGACTGTCCCGTCCACGGCTATCGTTCCGCTTCCGCCTACATTGATCACACCGAGTTCTCGCCGCTGGAGAAAATACGCTGACTTGGTCAGGTCTTCAAAGGCATCGAGCTGGATGTGACTATTCACCGGTCTAATGCCCATAATGATCATGCGATCGAACAGCGAGTAGACAGCTTTTACTTGATCATCTTCAAAAAGCTCCTCCACCAAGAATTCCTCTCGAAGTTTTTCGGTGGTGTAGTTGCGAACATTCCTTGGGTCGGAGGCGTATTTTATTTCACTCTTCACTTTTACTATGATTTTATTTTAGATTAATTGTAATTCGTATCGGTTCGGATAGCTTTGATGCTTCCTCTTCTAATGTAGTTATAAACTGCTGCTGGCTGGCAAACTTTTCATCTTCCAGCTCCCAGCCGGTATAAAACCAATAGTGGTATTCGCTGCCCTCACCTTTCAAAGCCATATACTCTGTGAAGGTTACGCCCTCCCCTTCTTTAGGGGCACTTCCTACCTTAGCCACACGGTCACTTGGGGCCAACAGCGCCATCCCTAGCATATCCTGGTTTTCACTTTGCTTTCCATGGCTGGCAAGAATGGTGAAGTTGGAAAACGTTTTTTCAACGGGTTGGATATCAAACAAGTTAACAATGCCTGTAATCAGTGTGTCAGCGGACGAACGTTTAAGTGTTACCTTATCATAATACCATCTTTTTCCACCCCAGATGGTGATGACCTCCTCCAAATCATAAGACTTGCCTTCTACCTCCCAGCCGGTATAGCTGAGTTGAATGATCGCCCGCACCGGTCCATCGGCGATTTTCTTAAATTCCGAAGATTGAGTTTCTCCTAACCGGTACAAGGAATCGTTCTTAAGCATGGCCAGGGACCCAGCTCCCAATGAATTTCCCACTTTGAGCACATCCATACCCCAGTCTTGTAACTTGTGATAGTTCTCTCCCACGCCAATTGATTCCAAAAAGATCCCTGTCTTGGTTTTGCCAAAAATGTCTTTGCCATTCCTTCGGTCAAAATACATCCTATAGGCGATCACGTCGCTCTCCCAGCCTGGCCCCTCAAATTGGTATAAGTAGGGTTGACTTTGAGGCTCATGATCTTTAGGCCTTTTGTTTTGGTCCACCGACTGAAAATCTCCCTCGCGGGTCGGTCGGTGGCCTAAATAGGCATGGGCTCGTGGATCATAGGTGACATTAGCCCCCGGTTCTAACCACTCAAGTTTAACGGCGACTTTAGATTGGGCAGGTAGGGAGTGTTGAAAGGACAACTCATCCCAATTCCCGTCAGCATCCAAATCATCGAGTTGACTAGGGATGGCTTGACCGGCCTCATCCCGGACCACAATTTTTTGGTTCGCCGCCCCGGTAGCTAACCATTCGCCAAGGGATTCTCTTTTTATTACGACGGGCTCACTTGGGCGTTCGATAGTTAATGTGTTTTCTAACATAATGGACATACCACTATCCGTAGTACAAGAAGCAATGAATGCTCCGAGGAGGACCAAGCATAACATACGACAGCAGGCAGGGATAAAAGTCCCTGGCAATGACAAACGATGGGATTTACAGCTCTTAATATGAATATTCATGGGTTCTTTATCAATACTTGGGTTTCTGAATGTTCTTAGAGATCAATTTACAAACAATTCAGCAAAATCCAATCGATTGTATTTTTTTGAATAAAATTGCTTACTTTGTTTTCAATGAAAAAGGGAACCGTCACCATTCATGATATTGCCAGGCATCTAAGCCTGGACAGCTCTACTATATCAAGGGCTTTAAATGATAGTCCCCGGGTGACCGTGAAGACAAAGGAAAGGGTGAGAAAAGCTGCTGCCGAGCTGGGCTATCGCCCTAACCTTATGGCAGCAGGTTTGCGTACCCAGCGCTCAAAGACCATCGGTGTGATTGTGCCTTGGATATCCCGCCATTTCTTTTCTTCGGCAATCTCCGGTATTGAGCAAGTAGCTTACCAGGAAGGTTTTCGTGTGATGATCTGCCAATCCCATGACGACTACGACAGGGAAGTAGTCAATGCTTTTGCGTTGTTTGACAACCGTGTAGAAGGAGTATTAGCCTCTATTGCCATGGACACGACTTCGTTTGACCACCTGCAGCGTTTCAAAGATGAGCATACGCCAACGGTATTTTTTGATCGTTATCCTCCCGGTATAGAATCTTGCCAAGTCGTTATTGATGACTTCGATGCTGCCTACCGGGTTACGGAGCATTTGATCCAACAGGGCTCGAAGCGCATTGCGCACTTTTCAGGGCCGCGTCACTTAAATATCTATCGTGATCGCTATGAGGGTTATAAAAAGGCGCTGGCTGACTATGACCTAGCGCTGGACCCGGCTTTGGTTTTCGACTGCCGACTTTTGGCCGATGATGGGATAAAAGGAGCGCAATATTTACTTTCATTAGATAACTCACCTGGCGCCATCTTTTCGGCCAACGACCTTGCGGCTTTGTCGGCCATGCGATATATCCAAAAGAATAGCCGGCTCTCCATACCCGGTGATATTGCCATAGCAGGGTTCAGTAACTCTCCAAGTACCTCCATCATTGAGCCTGGCTTAACCACGGTAGACCAATCCGGGGAAGAAATAGGCAAGGCCGCGGCAAAACAGCTCATTACTGAAATTAGGGGCGAGGTGGATACCTTAGCCCAAGAGCAGATCGTTATCCCTTCGAAATTGATCATTCGAGGGTCTTCTTACAAGCAATAAAGAAAGTGATCAATTGGATAGAGGTTTGAAGTTGATGCTTTTAACTGTTAAGTAAGGATAGAGGGCTCTTGCTATCATTAAGCTGGGCATCGTTGAAAATTAGATTTGCTAATAAACGTCAATTTTTCAGCAAATTAGGAGACATTTTTAAGATGTTTCGGACAATGGGAACCTCGAAATGAGGGGTTTAAGCGGGATTTTGTGGTTCTAAGTCCGTGTTCATTTTCTTTTGCCCGCCCAAAAGAAAACGAACCAAAAGAAAAAGGCGCCAGCAACCAAGCCCA
>JANQLQ010000164.1 GCA_028280565.1 Fulvivirga sp. | reverse complement strand
TCCAACCCCTATGGCCTGCTTACCCACAGGCCTCAAATGTGCCGCGCTGTTCCTGGATGTCTCCCCTCCACACGCCATTTGAATTTTCAATGGTGCCCTATGAAATCAAGACATAAAAAAAGCCGGGTTTTTACCGGCTTAGCTATTCTATTAATACGTTTTCTTACTAACGAGAATCGTCTTTTTTAGGCAAAATGTTCGTGACGATCGTTACCTTATTCGTGGGGTTCGTAGCATTGGATATGATGGTGATCACTTTGTTTTGCCGACCGATCTTCCCTGCACTGTTAAAAACAACTTTGATCTCGCTTTCTTGCCCGGGGATGACGGGATCCCTTGGCCAATTAGGTGCGGTACAACCACAAGTAGTTTGAACATTGGTTATGATCAAAGGCTCGTTGCCTGTATTTTCAAATTTAAAAATGTGCTCTACTTTGTCTCCTTGGTAGATATCCCCGAAATCATACTTTACTTCCTCGAACGTCATCACGGCTCCATTTTCGCTGGCTTCCGCGGTGGCCACTTCCTGGGCAATTGCCCCATAAATGGTAAAAACGCCAAAAACAAAGACTATAAAAGTTTTCATATTTCTGATTTTACTGTTTTACAAATATAATTGTATTTTGTTGTAATCAATAATTTCGCCCGCCCTATTGTCATACGAACATTTTTGAATTAAAGTTCACTAAAAAGAGCTGATCCGTAGCCCGCGTAACTGCCGTGTAAAGCCAGCGAGTATATTCTTTATCCAGGTCTCCTTCTTTTAGGTAACCTTGGTCTACAAAAACGGCCGTCCATTGGCCCCCTTGTGCCTTATGGCAGGTGATGGCATAGGCAAATTTTACCTGCAACGCATTTAGGTAAGGATCTTTTTTAAGAGCCTCTTTTAGCTCCCGCTTCGAGGCCAGATCAGCATAATCTGATCGTACTTGCTCGTAAAGTGATTTGTTTTGTTCCATGGTCAAAGCCGGGCTTTCGGAGTACAGGGTGTCCAGGATCACTTTGGCTTCAAAGGTTTCTTGCCCGGGATAGTCCACCATACGAAGTGCTAAGGTAGCAAAGCGGAACCCGTACAACTCCTCGAATCCTATGATCTTCATTACCTCTACAAAGTCACCGTTAGCCAAAAAATCACCGGGAACACTGCCAGGCGTGTATACATAATTATTGCGGACGATCATCAAGATCTCACCTGCTTCCAACTCTGACTCGTAAAAGTGAATGCTGCGGCGAATATATTGATTGTAGCCATTCGCTGATTTATTAGACCGGCAGATGATGACCGTATTTTCTATGCCATGGTGGTCATAAGCGTATCGAATGCCATCTTCCATACGTTCACCGGTCATTTTGAAAATATCCTCGAATCCATGGGTATGCAATTTTAGGGAAGGCTTATCGCGGGCCAATTCGTTGCGGAGTTGCGTTGCGTTCCATAGGATACCGGAGTCGGAGCCTTGGCGCATGACTTCAGTGAGCGTAATGGACTTTAAAGAAAGGGAATAGTTGCGACTTAATCTCTCCTCGTCCAAGGCGGGGCTGATCTCCTGGCCTACCGGCGGGAGCTGGGCATTGTCGCCAATAAGGATCAACCGGTTACTTTTATCTGTGAAAACATACTGAAGTAGGTCGGCTAGCAGGTTTTGTGATCCATACCCCTGGTCTTCATTGATCATCGAAGCTTCATCTACGATAAATACCGTATCCTTGGCATAATTCCTTTGTAGCCTGAACTCGAAGTCCCCAGCTTCTGTCGCTTGCTGCTTGTAGATCTTTTTATGTATCGTGAAAGCTACCTTTTTGGCATACGATGACATGACCTTAGCGGCTCGTCCCGTAGGAGCTAACAATGCATATTTAAAGTTGAATAGGGGTAGCGTATGTGTCATTGTGCTTACCACGGTGGTCTTCCCGGTGCCGGCGTAGCCTTTGATCATCAGCGCTCTTGGTCCCGTGACTTTTTCCAATAGCCAGTCAATTTTTTTGAAGAGTTGCTTTTGACCTTCTGTAGGATCAAAAGGGAATTTATTACGTAATATTTCCGACGGGCTTGGCATCAGCGCTTCGTGTCTTCCGGGAATATGGTGACCATGGAGGCAGTGGCTTTGGCAATTAATGTTTTACGATCGTGGTTCGTGCACCAAACTTCCGCTTCACAGAAATTGATCTTCCTGCCCGGTTTGATGACCCAGCCTTTGACATGCAATTCTTGACCTATTCCCGGTTGAAAGTAAGAGACTTTGATCTCACCTGTCACTACGTTATGGTCATCCGGTACGAGTGTATATGCTGCAAAACCCGCGGTAATGTCGGCTAGGGTGGCTACCAGTCCCCCATGGGCATACCCTTTTTGCTGTAGATGTTTTTTTTCCAGCGTGAGCTTCCCTTCTGTCCTGCCGGCTTCTATTACATCGAGGTTGAAACCGATGTGTTTCATAAACTCTTGTCGTTGCAGGTATTTTTCAACCCGGCTTTTGAAATCGGGATTATATACTTTCATTGCCTATTTTTAGCCGACAAATATAGTTAACCCAACATTATGAAGGAGGTTGTGAAATCAGTTTACGGAAATAGGGTCCGTGCCAGGGCTTGTGGTATTTGTATTCACCGGGGTGAAATACTGCTGGTGAAACATACCGGGTTAGGGCCCGAGGGTGTCTTATGGGCACCCCCGGGGGGTGGTATAGAATTCGGGGAATCGGCAGAAGACTCTCTTAAAAGGGAATTTAAAGAAGAAACGGGACTAGATGTGACTGTAAAAGAGTTTTTATTTGTCAATGAATTTATTAGCCGTGAGCTTCATGCCATTGAGCTATTTTATGCCGTGGAGCGGACCGGTGGTGAACTCGTGAAAGGCCTTGACCCAGAGCTGGCCGAAGATCAACAGATCATAAAAGACACCCGGTTCGTGACTTTTGATGAAATCGGGGTTATTCCTAGTGAAAAAAAACATAATATATTTAACATAGCAAAAGAAGCGTCGGAGTTACTAAATCTGCGCGGCTATTTTAAATTTTGCCAATAATTGCATTAATTAGCGCATTGATTGGCTATGTATTCGCAGTCAAAATAGTTATACTTGCATTCGAAAAATCCTTAAAAATGAACGTTACAAAAATTGTCTCTATCGTTTTTCTAATTGGTAGCCTTGGGTTAGGGTATTATCTTGTAAATAGTGTCAAGTCTACCATCGATGAACGGGCATTGGTCAGTGAAAGGGAAGCCGCCATTATTGAGAAGCTGATGTTGATCCGTGAGGCTGAAATTGTTTACCAGGAGGTGAATGGAAATTACACTAGCGATTGGGATAAGCTAGTCGATTTTGTGAAGAACGGGGAATATCCCATCATTCAGAAAAGGGAGACCGTGGTAACGCTCAGCTATGGGGCGGATAGCTCTATCGTGACCGTAGATACACTGGATATTATTCCTGCGCGAGAACGGATCTTTAAACAAACCTATAACGTGAATGCCGCTAACAATGGTACTTTCGTTGATTCTAAAGTGAAGGTAGGGGATTACGCTACACAAGGAGTAGGTGCTTACACTTTGATACAAGCGGGCAAAGAAGTGACCCACAGGTTCCGTGAAAGTGGGGTAGTGACTAACATGCAAAATGTGGCCAGGGGGAGCCGAGTAACTAAAGGCGACCTGCTGATGACCTTGGTGGATAACAAGTTTGATCCTAACGTTGATATTGACAGGCTACCCTATGTACCCGGTTATGATAATGTGAAATTTGAGATCTATGCCGCTGAAATAGACAAAAGCGGTTCTATGGTAGACGTAATAGAAGTCAAAAATCCTAGGCCGTTTGATCCTACCCGGTCCGAGGATAATGATGCTAAAAATAAGAAGCCCCTACGATTTGGTTCAAAAACGGATGTGACGACTTCAGGTAACTGGGAATAATATTTTGGATACAGCTACAGCAGGCTACCGGCTCATCAAGAAGATCAAAGACGACAAATTTGATGTAGATAGCCTGCATCATTATAACCTGTTGGTGCAGGTTGGGGTTCGGGATGTGCAGGTGGCAGTGGTAGATTCGCGGGATAATCGATGCCTGCTATTAGAGGATTTTGTCTTGGCCCATGCAAAAAGCTATGGCGAACTTAAAACGATTTTAACCACACTTTTCTCAGATCACCACCTGCTTATGGCAGGTTTCTGGAAAAAGGTGCGTGTGAGTGTGAAAAATCAAAAATTCTCATTAGTGCCTTCGGCACTTTTTGTGAAAGAAGCTACCCATGATTACATCCGGTTAAACAGCCAGTTGGATGAAGCTCACGAGGTAGTACTCTACTACAAACATATCAAATCAGACGCCATCAGTGTTTTTGCTGTTAACCGGGAGCTGTATGAGTGGATTAGGGGCTTATATCCCAATGCGGAAGTCGAATTTATACACCAATCCAGTGCCTTGATAGAAGGTGTAATTTATAATGCGCAGGTACACCGGAAAGATAGTATGTACTTGTACATTGACAGGTTCAAGCTGCATTTGGTCACGTTAAAGAATAATAAACTTGAATACTATAATCAATTCGTTATCAAGCAATTTAATGATTACATTAAATTTATCATGCTGGTAATGAAAGGTTTGAACCGTAATCAAAAGACCAGTGATGTTGTTTTATGGGGATATATCGGCAAGCAATCCCCCCATTACAACGAGTTTTATAAGTACATAAAGAATATATCCTTTGGGGATAGGCCGGGTTATTTAAAATTCGGCTACATGTTTGATGAAGTGCAGGATCATCATTTTTTTGATCTTTACAGTATGCACGTCTGCGATTAATGAAGAGAATAGCTATTTTTCCAGGTTCATTTGACCCCTTTACTAAGGGGCATGAAGATATTGTATTGCGCTCGTTGAAGCTCTTTGATGAGGTTATCGTGGCGATCGGGTACAACAGCCAAAAGCACAAACGATATTTTGATATCGATGAAATGGTAGACCTTATTAACCAAACTTTCCAGCATCATGAAAATATCAAAGTGATGGTCTACAATGAGCTTACCGCGGAGATCGCGAAAAAATACAATGCCCAGTTCTTACTAAGAGGGTTGAGAAATACTACCGATTTTGAATATGAAAACAGTATAGCCCAAGTCAATAATTATTTGAATGATGAGTTGGAATCTGTTTTCCTGATCACCTCTCCACAGTTTGCTTACATCAGTTCATCAATTATCCGCGAGGTACACCGTTATGGAGGAGATGTAAGTAATTTTTTGCCTTATAAACTGTAATTAGGGCGTCCTTGACAATTAGCTTTGATCGTAAAACGTCTATTCTTTGGCAAATTCGGCTGCATTTTTAGAGTTTTTTGGGTAATGCCAGCTTCGGAATGAGCAGTATACGCGGGATTTTGTAGTTCTAAGCCCGGTTTTCATCTTCTTTTGCCTGCGCATGCCATAGGCATCCCTTCGGGGAAAGAACATGAAACAAAAGAAGAGGGTGCCAGCAACAAAGCCCCTTTTCCCCTCGAAACGCGTTACTCAGCCCCTACAGGCCGCTTACCCACAGGCCTCAAATGTGCCGCACTGTTCCTCGATGTGTCCCCTCTGTACGCCATTTAAACTGCATGCCGCGTATCGCGGGAAGAGGATTTACTTCTTCGCTCACTCGCTCATCACACAGTGACGATAAAGTTCGCTAGGGCAAAGCTTTAGGCATTAGTTTGTTTCGGTGGCTTCTTTTTCTTTCCGGTTGTACGCGTCAAAAACAAATGCTATGGATTTATAAGAATGCTGTAAGGCATGGAATACTTCTTTAGGTGACATCCAGCGAAGCTCTTCGATGTCTTCTTCCATTTGCGGCTTCATACCAGAGTGGTCCACGGTACTCATAAGATACCATACCGTCTTTTTGAGGATCTTTTTTCTTTTCATCGTGTAGGTATGCCATGTAGTGCAGAGTTTCTTTTTCACCTTCACTTCTATGCTGCATTCTTCTTCTACCTCACGTTGGGCGGCTTGTTTGTTTTTTTCGCCAGGGTCTAATTTACCTTTTGGGAGGTCCCATTTTTTCAAACGGTAGATCATTAAGAACTTTTCTCCTTTTTTTACCAGTCCCCCGGCGGCTTTTATGACCTTAAATTTCTGCTTTAAAAATCTTTTTATCTCCTCGTAATCATCTACTGAAAGTGTCAAAGAGATCAATCCATGGGGTGTGGAGGTATCCAAAACGTCCAATAGTTTGTCTACATCTTCTTGCCGCGCGTGTTTTATCCAAGTTCTATGCAAGAGCTTGGCTAGGGTAATAGGTTCTTGGTCCGCGTTGATGATCGTATTGAACTCACGTTCTTCCGGCCTCTTATCAGGGCCTAATATCGCAACTTGCATGTCATTGATGAAGAGATTCATCCCCCTACCTCGGAAATATTGATCCCACAAATGAATAAAAATATTGCCAGCGTACAAATAGAATTTAACTTTTTTAATAGATAACTTCGCAGCTATGATCAGATCAAGCACCCAAAATGAGTTAGGCATGGAAATAGCTTCCAAATTATTGGACATAGAAGCTATACGTCTGGATGCTAAAAATCCATTTACCTGGAACTCAGGATGGAAGTCACCCATCTATTGCGACAATCGCTTGTCATTATCCTATCCCAGCATTAGGGACCTAGTAAAAAACGCGCTGTCAGAGGCTATCCAAGAGAAATATGAAGGTGTGGAGTCGATCGCGGGAGTGGCCACGGCCGGTATCCCGCAGGGGGCGCTGGTAGCGGATGTATTAGGTTTGCCTTTTTTGTATGTACGTTCCAAACCGAAAGGGCACGGTATGGAAAATATGATAGAAGGAAAGATCACCCCAGGTCAGCAAGTGGTCATCGTCGAGGATTTGGTATCTACAGGTGGGAGTTCTTTAAAAGCCGCAGAAGCTTTAAAAGCTGCTGGCTTTGAAGTTATGGGTATGGCTGCCGTGTTTACTTACGACTTCGATCTTGCTCGAAAAAATTTCCAAGCCGCGGGTATCCCTTTGGTTTGTTTAAGTAATTACCACGACCTGCTTGAAGAAGCTTTGAGAAGGAATTATATTACACAAGACGATCTGGGCCAGTTAAAAAAATGGCGTGAGGATCCTGCCAGTTGGAGTTTGGTTTAAGGAACCTACAAAAATTGATTTTTTTATTCTAGTGTTAAGAGTTAAGCCTCAACGGGCGGGTAGGATCAGGGGATGAGCTCTATTTGCGGTGTTGGTAAATTCTCGACCAATCAGCAATAGGCAGGGTGCAGTAGGCAAAATATAAGGTTAACGATTGGTTTATTGCTGGCTGCCGGCTTTGAGAACAGGACCAAAAAAATAAGGCGTCTTTGAAAATTAGCTTTGATAGTAGGGCGTTTAATTTTGGCAAGTTAAGCTATCTTTTTAAGATGTTTCAGGGACTGCCAGCTTCGAAATGAGTAGTTTGAGCGGGATTTTGCGGTTCTAAGCCCGGATTTTATTTTCTTTTGCATGCCCAAAAAGAAAATGAAACAAAAGATAAGGGCACCAGCAACTAAGCCCATTTTCTACGCTAAACGCGCTACCTGGCCCCCAAAGGCCGCTTGCCCACAGACCTCCAATGTGCCGCGCTGTCCCTGGATGCCTCCCCTCCATACGCCACTTAAATTTTCAATGATGCCCCATTTTGCCTACTGCCCCTTGCCCCTTGCCGACTGACTGATCAATACCTCGAACATAGCTCATCCCATTCTCGATACGTCATTTGAACTCCTTCTTTTCCCGAGCCCAGGTCCTAAAGATCAAGCCCGCCCCACCGTTCTTCAATCCCCAGGCCAAATAAGGCGAAATCATATTTTACCGGGTCTTTCGGGTCGAATTTTCTTAAGTTATTCGTTAGTTCCTGGGCTGTGAGCCAGTCGGTTTGTTTGCGGGTGATCAAACCGAGCCTACGTGCGACACGGTCCACGTGCAGGTCACAAGGACAGACGAGCTGGGAGGGTGTGATCTTCTTCCAAATGCCAAAATCCACGCCTCGATCATCCCTTCTTACCATCCAGCGTAAGAACATATTGATGCGCTTACATGCGGCTTTACGAGCGGGTGTTGCTACATGTTTTTTTGTCCTGGGCGGAAAATCCGGCAGGGAGAAAAAAAGATTGTGAAAGTTGATCAAACCAACTTCGATGGTTTCATGAGAGGGTTTCATACCGATGGTGAATGCCTCTTCCATAGAATCATGATGCTCGTAGAGCCAGCGGAGGAAGGACAGGAAATAAAGAGTGTCCGTGGCATTAAAAGTGCGGTGCTTGAATTGTTCGAATGGCTTGAGATCTTGCCCGGTGTGATTCAAGATAAAATCGTGGGGGGTATTCTCCATCATAGCAAACAGCTCTTTGCATTTCCTGATTACAGTGGTACGCTGGCCCCAGGCTAAAATGGCTGCCCAAAAGGCGGTAATTTCAATGTCCTGCTTCTTGGAATAAGCGTGTGGGATGGAAATAGGGTCATCAGGAATAAAACCCGGGCGATTGTATTCTCCTACTTTGTCGTCGAGGTAAGATTTGAGGTCGTTTACGATCAATTTGTTCGGTTAAAAAGTTAGGACATAGAGGCATTTAAGTGGTAGCTGCTCCTGCTTAAGTCATGCAAACTTGGAGCTCTTGGTCCATTTTACCAAACCTCTAACTATTTTCAATGGAGGTGTGATTTTTTCCTACAAGATCAAAATGAAATGTCCAGGACCTTCACGAGATCCTGGACAAAAATAGTTGATCGTCAAAAGTAATGATACATTAAGCATGGCCAGCTTTGATACATTGGGAGTTGTGTCTCCTATGTATTTGCTACCAGTAGTAAGAAAAAAGCAGTCCATACTAGTGTCGTGTCAGATCTCAAATGACGTTCAATCTATTTTTTTCGGTCTCGTTCCCAAAGTCGGCAGTCGGCAGTAAACAGTCGGCAACCCTCTATTTTGCCTACTGCACTTTGCCTATTGCTAACTTGTCGAGAACTTCCCAACTTGGTAAATAGAGTTCATTGTTTAATTCTACACGTCAGTTGAGGTATGACACGAAACTAGTAGTTTTCATTTTGATTTAAATCAGTCACCTCTACTTCATTAGCAGGGAAGGGGTAAACCAATTCGTTATTATCAAAATCAGTCTCAGCTGATGGGTCCCCAAAATCATAGTTTTGGAGGTCTAGCCTATCCGTAAGATGGAGCAGCCTGAGGTCAAACCATCTATGTGCTTCTTCAAAGGCTAGTTCCATTCTTCGCTCATCTAATATCCACTGCAAAACCGTTGACTGGTCAGTTTCATTAGTAGGACGATCGGCAGGTATTGTATTACCTGCTCCCCCAAATTCCCTTGCCCGGGTCCTGACCTGGTTTACCAACTCTATGGCTTGTGACAAGCTACCACCTGACTCGGCAATAGCCCATGCTTGCATTAGGAGGACGTCAGAATACCTAAGGACACGAGAGTTATTGAAAGAGCCTGGGTTGCCGGAGGTATTTCCCCGGTTGACATATTTAAGCACATTACCAGTAGTGGGGTCATAAGACTCCGTTATCCTCGGGTCTCCTGCCTCGAACAAGTTCATCAAACCCGTTGTAGCCATAACGCGTGGAACCCCACGTTGATCAGTTCTTTCATCGAACATGACCCAGGTCCCACCTGCATCTCCATCACCTGCTTGCACATCCGCTAGTAACCAGTAATTGTTACCCAAGGAATTTCTGCTGAACTGAACTTCGAAAAGTGATTCAGCATTGTTCTCAAAGGTTTCATCAAAATTGGCGCCAAAATCCGCAAGTAACGCATAGCCTGTGACCGAGTTAAAAGCGGTAATAGCAGATGTAAAATCACCATTGTTTCCTGAAAGCACCCCACGGTAGGTCAACACCTTACCTAGTAGGCCAAATGCAGCTCCAGACGTGGCCCTGCCCAGCAAATCATCCGACCAAGAAGAGGGCAGTAGTTGTGATGCAGCTTGCAGGTCTTCAATGGCTGCATCCAGTAGCTGTGTCCCGGATGAGTTTGTGACCGAGGCGGCTTCAGTATTATCAATAACCTCCGTTATCAAGGGAGCCGTACCAAAAAAATGCCACAACCTAAAAAACATAAGCCCCCTCAGAAAAAGAGCTTCGCCTTGATTATAATTCGCTAGGTTCTGATCGTCAAACACTCCTGTTCCACGCTCTTCTAGCTTTTCTAGAACCGTATTCGCCCGGGCAATGAGTTGGTAACTCAACTTATAATATTGTTGTAAGTGAACGTCTGTAGTGGAGATCTCTGTGAAGTTATTAAAGGGTACCAATCTACCCGTTTCCGTCGTAGCATTATCCCCTGGCATTAACCATACCTCGTGGATAGGGTTATTCACGTTAAAAGTATAAAAGTTTTGAAGCTTCTGATAAATCCCGAAAACCGCAGTTTGGAACTCATCCTCATTGCTGAAGAATTCTTCATCACTGGCGAAGGGCGCCTCAAGGTCAATGTTGCTTTCATTGCAGCTATTGAACGCTATGAAAAAGATTACCATTAAAAGGTTTTTATATAACCGTTTCATAATTGATCAACTTAATAGGTTAAAAAGATACATTGAGCCCAAAAAGTATTGTTCTTGCGGGCGGGTTATTATCATCTTCAGGGTCAACACCGGAATAATCCGTAATCACGAACAGGTTATCCACCCCTGCAAATACCCTTAAACTAGAAATACTGGCTTTATCCAGTAAAGCCGGCGGGAAAGTATATCCCAACTGTATGTTTTGGAGCCTTAAGAACCCGGCATCTTCCACCCACCGATCAGAAATACGTGCATTGTCAGCTGGGTCACCAAGTACCGCTCTAGGCATACTATTAGAACGATTTTCAGGTGTCCATCGATTGTTCACGGAAGATAATTGGTTCGACTCATTGTCCATGGCCTCACCCACTCTCCTGATCTCGTTGATCCGCTGTACATCACCTACTCCCCGGAAGAATATACTGAGGTCAAACTTTTTATAGTTCATACCAATGTTGAAACCGTAGTAGTACCCCGGGATGGTTTTACCTAAAAAAACACGATCAGCCTCATTGAGCAGTGAATCAGCCCCACTTGAAATTGTACCATCGGGGTTGGATGTATTAACATTCATAAACCTAATGTCACCCGCTGCAATATCTCTATCTTCCCTGTATTGCTCATTATCAGCATCTACCTCATCTTCGTTTTGATAGATCCCATCAGTACGAAAGCCATAGATGTATTCAAAAGGTTGATCCACTTCGGTTCTCACACGAATTAAGTTATCATTTTGGTTGAAGTCAGAATTTAGCGCCACTCCTTCATAGATCTCAAGTACCCTGTTCCTTACGGTGGTTAAGTTACCCCCAACATTCACTTGGAAGTCTCCAAAACTTTTGGAGGCATTTAGGGTAAGTTCAATACCACGATTTTCCATTTTCCCGATATTGAAAGGTACCGTGGTCACTGCCCCGGTATTTAAAGGCAGATCCGCCTGTTGTATAATATCATCCGTTACCCTGCTGTAGTATTCGATGCTAAAATCCAGTACGTTATTGAATAAAACTCCATCTAACGCAAGGGATGTGGTAGTGGTGGTCTCCCACCCTAAGTTTTCGGTAGGAAAATTGACATAAGAAGCACCATAAAGAATCCCTTCGCTGCCGTTCCCATTGCCAAGTCCATATACCGGGCGCTGATCTACGGTAGCCACATAGGAGAACGGTGTGACATTTTGATTACCCAGCTGTCCCCATCCTCCGCGTAACTTAAGGTCGTTGACAAAACTGATATTGCCCATAAAGTTTTCAGCGGACAACCTCCATGCTCCCGACACGGAGGGGAATGTACCCCATTGATAGCCCTCATTGAAATTGGACGAGCCATCTCTTCTAAGTGCTACATCCAGGTAGTACTTGGAGTCGTAATTATAACTGAGCCTTCCTACATATCCGATCAAGGCCCCTTCCTCACGCCATCCGTTCACTCCCCTGCTATCTCCGGCACCCGGACGTACAAATCGGAATTCTTCACGGTCAGCATTCGGTAGATCACTATCTAACGCGGCTATACCTTCGGCAAGAAAAGTTTGTTGAGAAGCGTTAAAAAGAGCGTCAAAACTGTGAATACCGATAGAACGGTTATAGCTCACCGTAATCTCTTTCAGCAAATTCCTATTTTGTGAGTCTCTTTGCTCAAACCTATCACGATCGTTGGCCGTAGCCCCACCTTCCCTGAAAAACCTTCGGTCAAAATCAATAAATTGCTGTCTTACATTCAGATTCCAGTCAAAACTCATCGCACCCCTCACCTTCAAATCTTTGATAGGTTCTATTTCGATATAACCGGATCCAAGGAACCTCCAATACTCATAAGTCCAGTCTTGTTGATCAGACACTCCCAAGTAGTTCGTTCTAGTTCCTGGCCCATACAGTAAGGAATCAGCATCAGGGTCGCGGATAGGGGCAAAACTTCCATTCGCCAACGTTATCGGCTGCCATGGTGGCGTGCGTATAACGTTATCAAAATCAGCCCCATTGGGTTGATCAAATACGTCCAAGTAGGCGAGTCTCGCCGTTTGACCAATTTTCAACCAATTATTGATCTTATGATCGGAATTCAGTGTCAACGAAATGCGCTCGGTCTCATTAAATATTAAAGTACCCTCATCATAAGAATACCCTACCCCGGCATAATAGGTGGAATAATCATTTCCTCCCGTAATATTCATGCCATAGCGCTGGGTATAAGCATTATCTACACTGATGGCATCTTGCCAGTCATAAGTTGGAGAATTTCCCAGGAATAAAGGGTCAGAATCTACAAATCTTGGGTCCAACTGGTCCGTGGCGCCGGCATTGCTGTAAATGTCTTGCACTAAGTCCACATAACCACGCGTATCAAGAACGTCATAAGTATCAGGAATACTTTTGAAACCGAAACTTGCATTAAATTCCAATTTGGGTTTTCCTGCATTACCACCTTTTGTAGTGATGAGTATTACTCCATTTGCAGCGCGTGATCCATAAATAGCGGAAGCCGCCGCGTCCTTTAATACAGATATAGATTCAATATCATTGGGATTGATCAAGTTCATAATGTTAACGGGTCCCCTGATATCTCGGGCCCGGTCTTCGGAGATCGTGGCGGTCAGGTTGGTGGCTCCAAACTCCGTAATCGGCACTCCATCGATCACATAAAGAGGGTCGTTGTTATTAAAAGAACCCACTCCTCGTATTCGGATATCTGGCCTGGAGGTAGGGTCACCCCCAGGGTTAGAAACAAACACACCGGCCATCCTGCCTTGCATCGCTAACTCGGCAGTAAGGCCTTGAGTTTTATCAATGGCTTCCTGGTCAACTGTAGCTATGGCCCCGGTCACGTCCTTTTTTTCACGGGTACCATAGCCAATCACCACTACTTCCGTCAACGCTTGGATGTCTGGGGTAAGGGATACATCGATCACATTTTGGGAGCCTATGACAATCCTTTCCGATTGATAGCCTACGAAGGAAATGATCAGTACTCCTCCTTGACCAGGTACGTTTAGGGTATACTTGCCTTCAACATCTGTGACCGTACCCGAGGTGGTCCCTTCCAAATATACACTGGCACCGGGAAGTCCCTGGCCAGTCTCATCCGTTATCGTACCTGAAATGGTTCTTTCCAAAAGGGTTTCACTCACGGGGGGCCGCGTAACTGGGACCACGGTCGGTTTCCTTACGTGTATGTTATCATTGATCCGCCTAAACTCTAAGCGTGCATCTCGCGAAACAATACGCAATAGCTTGGTGACCTGGGTTTTTCCTTTGTAGGTGATCCTCACCGAAGGATCCAGGATGGCCCGGTCAAACGAAAACCGGAAATCGGTCCTGTTTTCAATTTCGGTAAAGACCTCTTCAACCGTTGCATTTTCGAAGTTTACCTTAATTTTTTCCTCGTCCTGCTTAAAATTGGCAAAAAGCTGGGCTTGCCCGGTAGCCATAAAGAGGAAAAAAAACGAACACCACATCATTAAAACTGGTAGTTTTTGCTTCATAAGGCTAAATTTTAAATAAATCAATTAGGTTATTTGGGGCATCTTGCGGCAAAAGATGCAGGTTGTAGTTTTCAAGTGTTAGTGTTAGGGTTCATGGTATTTTACATGCACTATACGCCCTTCAATACGGTAAGAAAAGTCTTTGGAATAGCTCATCCCTTTCAATACCTGCTCCAAGCTTATTTGCTCGTAACGTGCCGAATATTTCCACTCCTTGCTATTTTGAGGTTCATTTTCAAATTCAAAATCCACCCCATACCAGGTAGAAAGCCGGTCAAAAACCTCCGACTTAGGTGCATTTCTAAAAATGATAATACCGTCCTTCCATGCCAAGACTTCTTGTGGGTTGAAGCGCAGGGTACGCACTGCTTTTGTCTCCCTGTGAAATGCGTATTGCTGGCCCGGAATAAGGTATTCTACTACGGCATTGTCATCGTCATGCCTGACTTCCACTTTTCCAGTCACCAGTGAAACTTTTATTTCCTCGTTTTTATCGCATTTAATGTTAAAAGAAGTCCCCAGCACCTTTGTCATGACGTTATCACTGTAAACTATGAAAGGCTTGACGGCATTTTTAGTGACTTCAAAAAAGGCCTCTCCTTGCAGGTACACCTCGCGTACATCTGCCGCGAAATCACTGGGGTAACTTATTTTACTATTGGCATTGAGTGTTACATTAGTGCCATCAGGCAGGTACACCCTGGATTTCTGCCCCCGTGGGTTCTCCTTCGTGACTAAAGCAACAGAAGTATTCAATACCGTAGGCGTCTTTTCGTGGAAAAACAGGGCAGCCAGCAAGGCCATTATTAGTATGGAAACGACAGCCACTGCCCTATACCGGGATCGCCTTGGATAAGCAGTTGCCTTACGAGACACCTCGCTGTATTTACCGTATAAAGGGATCACCTTTTTATCCTCTCCCTCTACATTTGCAGGATCTGCCTTCTCCTCCTTTTCAATGGTATCTTGAATTTTGTTCCAAAGCTTGTCTTTCCTTGTGGAAGAAAAATGACCTGGCATCCTACTGGCGCGTTGGCCTTCAAGGATCGTACGCGCCTGGTCTATCGCTTCTTTTTTACCGGGATTGTCCTTCACCCACTCACTCCAGAAATGATCCGTTTTTTTGTTGGGTGTAAACACCCATTGCCGAAAAAAGGCATCATTGATAAAGTGCTCCGTCTTGAAATCTTTGTATTTCACCCTGGTTTTCCCTGTTTTTCATAGTTAGAGCGCTATGGCCAGGAAATATCATCAATACAATAGCATTTTTTTTGAAAAAATATGAAAAATAGGGTGAAATGCAACGTTACGCCTCAAGACGGCACCTTTTAAACCTGTACTTCGAGAAGGAGATTTTGAAAGATCTCCGCTTTTGAGAAATCGGGCCGCTTAGTATTTAACGATTTTCTTAAGCGTGGCAATCGCTTTTGAGACCAGGTTATAAGCCGACTCTACGCTTACCCCCATAATTTGTGAGATCTCTTCATAGTCATAATTATCAAAAAACCGTAGATGGATCACCTCTTTTTGCCTATTGGTAAGCTGTTCGATACAGCGGTGTAACTGCCTTTTGTTCTCAATGGCAAATTGCTTTTTGATCCATTTTTCTTCGATCGTAGGGGCATGCTCTTGCTTGTGCCCTTCATCATCTTCAAAGGAGATCATCTTATTCTTCTCCCGGGCCTTATTGATAACACTTCTTTTCAGTGAAACAGCGAGGTAGAGACGAATGGTGGTTTTTATGGTAATATTGGCCTTGTACTTCCAAATATCCACAAACAGGTCATGAATGCAATCCTCGACAATCTCCGGGTCTTGACATATCCTTATGCCGTAATAATATAGGCCATTTACATAGTGATCATACAAGTATCCAAATGCTAGCTTGTTGCCGGATTTGATATCCTCCCAGAACTCCTGCTCATCAGTGATCTCGTGACCAGGATGTTGATATTTAAGTGGAGAGAACATTGGATACTCAGTTGCTTAGAAAGAAATGTAAAAAATTAGCAATCATAAATCCAAGCTAAAATGCCAAAAACTTCGGATTAAAGATCCGAAATCGTTTGAAAAAATACGAGATATGAGATTAATTACATTTGAAGTTTGTATTCTCTTATACGAAGCTTGTCCGAAATATAGAGCTCCTCGTGCTGTCCAGGTTAAGACCGTGCGGATTCTACTTCTAGATGTAAGTTATTGATCATTAGGTTTATGCCCTTAATCCTTTTACTTCCCGGAAAAAAGGAATAGCCATTAAAATTCCTCTATAGATCGATCCTGAAACCATAAACGTAAATTGTAGACTTAGCACCGGGGTCCATGTGATAAGGAACCTGTGAAGTCATCATATAAGAACCCAGTAGCCTCACAAAAAGAACGATTTAACGTGAGCTCGATATAGAAATACGGTTAGATTAAATCGTAAAGAAGATTCCTTAGTGATTCTTTGAGCTTTGGTGCCTTGGTGGCCGGGGAAGCTTCGCCACCAAGGCGCAAATGCACTAAGGTTCACCAAGCTTACGAGCCAAAACTACCCCAGGTAACATCAAAGTGTATATTCAACGACCCAACAGGTTCCTGCTCCCGCGCATCGCTCACCCGGCAAGGCCGGCAAAATGACGATAAAGAAGTTTTTTTTGTTTTTGATGAGGAGACACCACGGGCTCTTTTATCATTAAATCCATGGTCACCAGTCAATTGAACATGAAAAATTAGTAATAGTGTTCAGTGAAGTGTAATGAGGCGGCGAGCTGTTTTTTCCAATTCCGTTCTTAAAATCGGCGGTTAGCAAAAGATAATCGGCAACCCTCTATTTTTTGCCTACTTCCTTTTTTCTATTGCTAACGGGTCGATAACTTCCCAATACTGCAAATAGGGTTCATCCTTTAACCTTATACCCTAGTTGAGACTTTGCTGGACACAAAAGTTCCTCCCTCGTCATCTCATTTCCACAAAAGCATACTAAAGATTACCTTCGGCCCCTACCCTTTTTTTCAGGCGCCTTTTCAGCAAGTTCCAGGCACTCCGCTAGTGTAAGCTCGCTGGCCTCTTTTCCTTTCGGGATCTTCACGTTTTTCTTTCCCACCTTGATATAAGGTCCGTAACGCCCGTTAAGCACTTGCACGTCAGGGTTTTCTTCGAACACTTTTATGAACTTATTAGCATCCGCTTCTCGTTTGGCTTTGATCAGTTCTATGGCCCTCTCCCCGGTAATAGTATAGGGGTCATCGGTTTTTGGAATGGACACAAATTTACCATCGTGTTTGATGTAGGGGCCAAAACGACCAATAGCGGCTTGCATCGGCTTTTCTTCAAACTCGCCTACTTCCCTGGGGAGTTTAAATAGCTCCAGCGCGTCTTCCAGCGTAATATTCTCGATGAACTGGCCTTGCCGGAGGCTTGCAAACTTTGGCTTTTCTTCTCCTTCTTCCTCACCGATCTGCACCAACGGACCAAAACGCCCGAGTCGCGCCACCACTTTTTTTCCTGATGCCGGGTCGACACCCAGCTCCCTGCTGCTCTGGACTTCTGACCGCTCCATATTTTCTGTAGTTTCTACTTTGGTATGGAAATCACCATAGAAACTTTCGATCATTTTATCCCATTGCTTCGCACCTTGGGCAATCTCATCAAACTCCTTTTCTACTTCAGCAGTAAAACCATAGTTGGTAACATTTGGGAAATTATCTACCAAGAAGTCATTGACAACCATGGCAATATTAGTGGGAAAAAGTTTATTTTTTTCCGTGCCGGTGATCTCGGTCAATGCCTCATCTTTAATTTCACCGTTTTGCAAGGTCAGCAGTTTGTACTCTCTTTCCCTGCCCTCCCGGAATTCTTTGACCACATAATTCCTCTTTTGTATCGTGGAAATGGTAGGCGCATAGGTGGAAGGTCTACCGATACCCATTTCCTCTAGTTGTTTTACCAGGCTGGCTTCCGTATAACGGGCAGGTGGCCTTGAAAAACCCTGCTTGGCCCACATCTTATCCAGGTTGAGCACCTGGCCAATTTGCAAGGGAGGCAACATTCCCTTTTGTTCCTGCTCGTCTTCATCGTCGGTAGACTCTAGATACACTGAAAGGAACCCCTCAAATTTTATGACTTCACCCGTGGCTACAAGCTGTTGGTCCACGGTGGAAATACCAATTTGGGCCGTTGTTTTCTCTATTTCCGCATCTGCCATTTGGCTGGCTATTGCTCTCTTCCAGATCAGTTCATACAATCGCAGACCGTTCCGGTCTGCGGCAGGTTCAGTAACCGAAAAATTCGTCGGTCGTATCGCTTCGTGTGCCTCTTGCGCAGAGTTTGACTTCGTTTTGTAGTGCCTTGTTTTAACGTACTCATCCCCATAACCACTTTTGATTTGGGCTACGGCACCGTCTACCGCTTCCTTTGAAAGGTTTACGGAATCCGTTCGCATATAAGAGATTATACCTGCTTCATATAATTTTTGCGCCACGGTCATGGTCTGCGAAACCGAGAACCCCAGCTTCCTGCTGGCTTCTTGCTGAAGGGTAGACGTAGTAAAAGGGGGAGCCGGTGATTTCTTAGAAGGTTTTTTCTGGAGATCTTTGATAGAAAACTCGGCCCCGTTACATGCCGACAGGAAATCATACGCCTCTTGTTCCGTATCAAATTTTTGGGGCAGCTCGGCTTTAAGCTCTTTTTTATTCCCGAGATCGAAGGTGGCGCTTATCTTGTAAGATGATTTCGGCTTGAATTTATCGATCTGCCTTTCGCGCTCTACCACTAGTCGTACCGCTACGGACTGCACCCTGCCGGCTGATAAGCCGGTCTTGATCTTTTTCCAAAGAATAGGCGAAAGTTCAAAGCCGACCAAGCGGTCCAGCACACGCCGGGCCTGTTGGGCATTTACCAGGTCAATATCGATGCCCCTTGGGTTTTTTATAGCATTTTCTATGGCATTTTTAGTGATCTCCCGGAATACAATGCGCCTGGTCTTTATATCATCTAAGGCCAACGCCTCCTTTAAGTGCCAGGAAATAGCCTCTCCCTCGCGGTCATCATCACTGGCGAGATAGATAGTTTCTGACTCCTTCGCTAGCTTTTTTAACTCCTTGATGACACTTTTTTTATCAGCGCTTATTTCATAAGTCGGCTTAAAGCCGTTCTCCTTGTCAATTGCTTTATCACCTTTAGGAAGATCACGCACATGACCGTAGCTGGAGGTTACTTTAAACTCCTTTCCCAAGTAGCCTTCTATGGTTTTAGCTTTCGCCGGCGACTCCACTATCACTAAATTCTTTGCCATTATATTTGATTATAATCGTCGAAAAAGTCAAATATCAAGAAAAATTTTAAAAACAAAATTATTGATCCGCCTTAATTAATCAGCATACATTGTTTACTTTACCGTACTTTGGATTTAACAAAGACAACTTTTTTTAGTTATGGGAAAAACGCTATTCCTCCTAAGGCACGCGAAGGCTATGGAGAAACAAGCTGACCAGCAGGATATTGACCGGGAGTTAGATCCTATCGGGCTTCAAAACTCTACCCGGATGGGGATCAACTTTAGTAAGAACAATGTTCACTTTGATATTATCATTACCAGCCCGGCCGTGAGGGCAAAAACTACGGCTTCCTTAATTGCCGAACAGATCCGGTATGATACCAACAAGGTCCACGAAAACCCTGGGATCTACGAGGCTTCCACGAGAACTTTATTCAAGGTAGTCAACCAGTTGAAGGACGAGTGGGATTCCGTATTGATCGTAGGTCATAATCCTTCGGTAAGCTACCTCTCCGAATACCTGACCAAAGCCGAGGTCGGGAATATGACCACTTGCGGAGTAACAAAAATCGAGCTGGAAACAGGCTCCTGGAAAGAAGTTAGCGAAGGATCCGGCAGCCTGGCAAGCTACGAATATCCCGATCTGCTGAACTTTTAATCCTTAGTGGCAGGCAACGCAGCTTAGGTTGCCTCGCAGGTAACAATGATCACCAAGAACGATATTATTAGCAGTTTCAATCCCAATGCCCCGGGGCTGCCGGGCAGGCTTTTCGGGCTACCCTTTGATGAAGACCATGCCGAGCTTATCATCCTTCCTGTCCCTTGGGAGGTTACCGTCTCCTACAATGCCGGGACAGCCGAGGGGCCGGCTGCCATTTTAAATGCTTCCAATCAAGTAGACCTATTTTTGAAAGATATCCCCGGCGCTTGGCAAATGGGGATGTATATGCTGCCCATTTCGGAAAATCTATTGGAAGAAAATTATAAGTCCAGGGATTTAGCTTTTAAATACATCTCCTGGCTGGAGCAAAATGACCAAGGATGGATCTCCGATGACCTCAAAGTGATCCCTAGGGCAGTGGACGAGGTATGCGAAAAGCTGAACATCTACGTCAAATCACAGGCGCTAATGTACCTAAGGCAGGGTAAAATGGTAGGGCTTGTAGGAGGCGACCACAGTACTCCGCTAGGACTTATCCGTGCAGTGACCGAGACGTTTGGCTCCTTTGGCATTTTACAGGTAGATGCCCACGCAGACTTGCGCCAGGCCTATGAAGACTTCCGGTATTCGCACGCGTCGATCATGTATAATGCCATGCAGTTAGAGCAGGTGAGCAAGCTGGTGCAGGTAGGGGTACGGGACTATTGTGAAGAAGAGGTAGGGTATATAAATAATTCCAACGGCCGCGTGGTCCCCTTTTTCGATAGTGATATCAAAGCGGCACTTTACCAAGGAGACAACTGGGCCTCCATTTGTCATCGTATTGTACAGGAGCTCCCGGAAAAGGTTTACTTGAGCTTAGACATCGATGGCCTAAACCCTACCCTCTGCCCAAATACAGGGACCCCTGTGCCAGGGGGGCTTGAATTCGACCAGGTCATTTACTTAATAAAGCTATTAGTGCAGGCAAAAAAGGTCATTATAGGGTTTGATATCAACGAAGTAGCTCCCGGGGATGATGATTGGGATGCCAACGTAGGAGCCCGCCTGCTTTACAACATTGGCAGTTTAATGGGTGCCTCACAAGGACGCCTAAAATTCATAGGTAACCTGTAAGAACCGGGAGGTGTGACCTGCCGATTATACCAAATCCCCTGGGCATAGGATACATTTATTTCTATATTAGCGGCTTATTTAAAAAATATGGGATACCTGGAAGGCTTTATTGTAGACTTTGCCAATTGGATTTGGGGAACACCTCTATTGATACTCTTGATGGGAGGAGGTATGTTCTTTGTGCTTTACTCCCGGCTGGTCCCTTACAAGTACTTCTTTCACGCCATTGATGTTCTCAGGGGCAAATATGACGATCCTGGGGAAAAAGGCCAGATCAATCACTATCAAGCTCTTTCTACCCAACTGGCCTCTACCGTGGGGATGGGAAACATCAGTGGAGTGGCCGTGGCTATGGTAACGGGAGGCCCGGGAGCTATTTTCTGGATGTGGATCAGCGCCCTGGTTGGAATAGCCACGAAATACTTTACCTGTACACTCTCCATTATGTACCGGTCTGAAGCCGGGGAAGGTAAAACCTACGGGGGACCAATGTATGTGATAAGACATGGTTTAAAAGGAAATTGGCAGCCACTGGCTTACCTGTTTTGCATAGCGGGAATTATTGGGTGTTTGCCAATATTCCAAGCCAACCAGCTTACCCAAGTGATCAGGGACGTTTTGCTGGTCCCTAATGGCCTTACCTCTTCTCAATTTGCCTTTTTGGGAGCCTCAGCCCGGGCTTCCGACGTGTATACAGGGCTGATCTTGACCTTATTGGTGTCAGTAGTGATTTTTGGTGGCCTAAAAAGAATAGCAAAAGTAGCCAGCCAGACGGTACCCATTATGGTAGTGATCTATTTTTTAGTGGTCACGTTGGTCTTGGTGCTGAACATCACTGAAATCCCTGCTATGCTCAAGCTGATCATCACAGACGCTTTTACGGGGCAAGCCGTACTTGGGGGTTCCCTAGGTGCCATTATCATTGCAGGGGCACGCAGGGCAGCTTTTTCCAATGAAGCGGGTATAGGTACGGCCCCCATAGCTCATGGCGCTGCTAAAACGGATGAACCCGTACGAGAGGGCTTGGTCGCCATGCTGGGGCCTTTTGTAGATACCATCATTGTATGTACCCTTACGGCGTTGACCATTATCTCCACGGGCCAGTGGGAAAAAAAGATTGATGATCTCAAGCAACCTTCGATCCTTATCGACCACCAGCGCGACCAAGGTATTCACAAATTAGAATTCCAGGCGTTGGAGCAGCTCGAAGGTCAAAAGCTTACCACCCAAACGAAGGGTGAAAAACTAGCTTTTGACATACAGCAATTAAGCGATAGCATACAGATCACCTTGTTGGAGATAAGTTCAAAGGACAGTTTGGAGATCAGCAGCCTGAACCTAATCGGCAATATCCCGATCACACTTTCGAAAAAGGTGAAAGAGGGCAGCATTCAAATTATGTTAAAAGAAAATCAAAGCCAGGGGGTCACGGTAACGGCGAAAGCTTTTGAAGCCTCTTTCCCGGGAGCTGGGAGCTATTTATTGTTGCTATGTATTTTTTTCTTTGCGGTAACGTCACTTTTCAGCTATTGTTGGTACGGTAGCCGGTGTCTCGGGTTTATGATTGGCGAAGAACGCGCTCATTATTACAATTATTTTTATGTGGCTACAATCGTAGTGGGAGCCACCTCTTCCCTATCAGCGATTATCAGCCTTATTGATGGGGCATTTGCGGTCATGTCCATTCCTACGATGATATCAGCTATTTTGCTGGCACCTAAAGTTCGTAAAGCGACAGCCGATTACTTTTCTAAGTTTAAGAGGATCAAATAGTAACTTTCAACGCGGTTGAGCACTTGAGAAAGTCATTTTTTTTATAAATTCAATGGATCATTACTAAATATGAATAAGTCTGTTTACCTGTTGGTATTTTTTTGCTGGATGGTTAGTGAAGCTTTTGGACAAGGTTGTAGTGACGCGGGTTTTTGTACTATGGGAGCAATGAGGCCTAGCCAGGTCTATTCAAAAAAGATTAATTTCAGGCTAAGGGAATTAGAGCTTAACTACTACACGGGGTCTACAAAGCTAAGTCCAAGGATCAATGCGGCCACCTTAGATTTTACATTTGGAATTAACGATAACATGGCCATGCAGGTCAAGCTGCCCTATATGTGGATCGATGGCAACTTGGGCGAAACCTCGGGACTGGGAGACATCTCATGGAGTTTTACGCGAAACGTTTACTCCACGGAAAGCTATCACATCAACGCCACACTAGGGGGAAAGATCCCCACTAACCGGTCTGATATTAAGGAGGGCTCCAATACAGAACATACCACCTCGGGCGAAGAAGCGGTTTTACCCATGTACTACCAGACCAGCTTAGGGAGTTTTGATATCGTGGCAGGCGGTGCCTTCATTAGCAAAAAATGGATGTTCGCTGCCGGGATACAGGTAGCGCTGAATGAAAATGAAAACTCATTCTCATTTGACGATTGGGAAAGGTATCCCGACCCGAACTATTTAAACGAACATCATTTTGCGACTGACTTAAGGCGAGGGACTGATATTATGATACGCGCAGAAAGGTCTTTTCATTTTTCCAAGTGGGATATCCGGCTTGGCGTATTACCCATTTGGCGGATCACACAAGACGAAATTGAATCGACCGATGGTGAACGGGTCAAGGAAGACAACACTACAGGGCTAGCCTTGTCGGTGTTGGGCAATGCCGCGTATCATTTCAGCACGAGGCACAGCATTCGCCTGCTATACGGCTACAAGATAACAGATCGTGAAATAAACCCGGATGGCCTCACCCGGGATGATGTGATATCACTCGCCTACGTAACCCGGTTCTAATGAAAAAACTTGGCTTTACGGTGCTTATCATTTCGCTGCATTCATTGGTGTGGGCACAAGAATGTTTGCAGATCAAATCGTTACTCGAGGCGGGCAGTATAGAAAAAGCATTTGACATCGTAGTAAAACTAGGACCGTCGCCACTGCCGGCATGTAATAACCTGGTCGGGCAGGTATACCTTCAAAAAGGCCGGTATGACTTGGCGGAAGAGTACTTTACGAAAGCCCTGGATGCTTCTGGGCAGGAGACAGAGCACCGTGCGACCAGTTTAGGCAATCTTGGCCTGGTTTATGCAAATACAGGTAATTTTGAACGATCCGTCGACTTCTTAAAACGGGCCTATACAATCAGGGAACAACTCTTTGGTAACAAAAATGAGCAGGTAGCAGCGTCGCTGAATGACTTAGGGGTGGTTTTAGCTTCTAAGGATCCTGATGCCGCCTTAGACAATTACGAAGCTGCCCTGCGTATCTATCGAGAAGTATACGGTGATCTCCACCAAAAAGTAGCGCAATCCCTCCTGAATACTGCCCTTGTCTATATCCAATTGGAGTTTTACGGGGATGCCGTCAATAACCTTAACGAAGCTTTGTCCATTTGGCAAGGTCTGTATGCCGACGGTCACCCCAACGAAGGCATCATTTATAACTACCTGGCCGAGGTAAGCTTAGCCTTGGGACAAAGAGCCGAGGCTATGTCACAATATCAAAAAGCGCTGCAAACGTATCAAAAACACTATGGCGACAAACACCCCGAGACCGCTTTTATCCACTCCCGGATCGGTAATTTTTACAATACAGACGGTGATTTTAAAAGAGCGCTGGAGTTTTATCAAAAAGCCTTGATTGCTAACTCTCCCACCTTCAATGATGAGACGGTTGCACATAATCCTGCCATCACCAGCTTTTTTAATGCGAATACCATGCTCAGTACGCTCTATTTTAAAGCGCGGGCTTATATGGATAAGCACTATGTAAAAACACGCAAATTCAATGACCTGAAGATCAGCCTACAAACCTTGTATTCTTGCGACAGCTTGATCGACAACATGAGACAGTTCAGGACAAATGAGGGGGACAAACTGGAACTAGGGCGCTCTGCAGCCTTAGTATATGAGATGGGGGTCGCACTTTGCCTAGGTATGGCAGAGGTAGTCGCAAAAAAGGGTCCTTATTATGAAGCCTCCCTATATTTTGCAGAAAAAAGTAAATCTGCTGTCTTACTAGAAGCTATCTCCGACGCCTCGGCTAAGTCATTTGCTAACATACCGGCCAGTGAGATCGAACAAGAGAAAAAACTAAAGGCAGACATCACATTTTACGAACGCCAAGCATCCGCTAAAGCTGGGCAGGCGGAAACTAGCGCCAAATTGTTTGAGCTACGGCAAGAGTATGAAAGCTTCGTAAAAAGCCTTGAAGAACGTTACCCGGGGTATTATAACTTAAAGTACAATGTGAGCATCCCGTCAGTAGCACAGGTACAGTCCCTTCTTGACGAAAAAACGGTTGTTTTAAGCTACTTTGTCGCTGATGAAGCCCAAAGGGTTTACTGCTATGTCATTAGCAAGCGAGGTTTTGAAGTCTTCAACGACCCGCAAGGAGAAAATTTTGATCGGTACATCAACGGGTTGAGGAATAGCTTGTATTTCAAAGAGGATGAAGTATATAAACTTACAGGCCATGAACTTTACAAGCTTCTCATTCCCAAAAAAATCCCGAAAGAGGTTGATAAGATCGTTGTCATCCCCCATGGGCGGCTAGGGATTGTTCCTTTTGAAACCCTGCTGAGCGCTTCTCCTAAAAATATGGATTACACCGCCTTGTCTTACCTCGTCAAGGACTATTCCGTCAGTTACCAATATGCACTGGCCCTGCATTACCAGCGGCATAGCGCCCCAGGACCAGGAAAGGAAGCTGGGAAAGCACTGCTTTGCGCTCCTGTTACCTTTGACAGGCTCCCTGCATTGCCCGGGACAGACCAGGAAATACGAAACCTGCAAGACATCCTCACTCGCCAAGGCATCACCCCGGAGATATTACTGGAGGCTAAGGCAAGCGAACAACGGGTCAAAACGGGTTCCCTATCCCAATACAAATACATTCACTTGGCTACCCACGGCGTAGTGGATGAAGTCAACCCAAAAGATTCCAGGATCTTATTGAAACAAGACGATCAAGAAGATGGCTTCCTTTATTCCGGTGAGATCTACAATTTAGACCTCGATGCTTCGCTGGTCACTTTGTCCGCGTGTGAAACTGGCCTGGGAAGGATCTCCAAAGGTGAAGGCATCATAGGGTTAAGCAGGGCGTTACTTTATGCCGGGGCAAACAACCTGGTAGTCTCCCTATGGAATGTGGCCGACCAATCTACAGCCCAGCTTATGGTAGATTTTTACCAACACGTAGGGGATCACCAGTTTGGCACCGCCCTGAAAACCGCAAAACTCGACATGATCGATAGCGAAGCCTACGCTCATCCTTATTATTGGGCTCCCTTTATTTTAATTGGCCAATAATAACACGGATGCCATGGTCCATAATAAAGGACCGGCTATTTTGGAATTACCCGCTCCATCATTGGAAATTCAAGTGGCGTATGGAGGGGAGGCCTCCAGGAACAGCGCGGCACATTTGAAGCCCGTAGGTAAGCGGCCTATAGGGGTTGGATAGTGTGTTTAGCGGGGAAAATGGGCTTTGTTCCTGGCGCCCTTTTCTTTTGTTTCGTTTTCTTTCCCCGAAGGGATGCCTATGGCATGGGCGTGCAAAAGAAAATGAAAAC
>JANQLQ010000162.1 GCA_028280565.1 Fulvivirga sp. | reverse complement strand
GGCGGCCAGACTTTCTCTTATCCTTGTAGAGCCGCTCAAAAAGGTTGTCTTCTTTTACCCTTTCCAAGTCAATGTCCAGGGCTCCATCAGATATCGCCTTAATATTTTCCAGGATCACAGCATCTTCTATCACCTCCTTATTCCAACTGCTGTAGAAGCTTTTCATCAGCTTTCCTATGTATATAATGGCATCTTCCCGTTCTTGTGGATCTTCTTTTTTTATGGCCTCTTTTACCAAAAGCTCAATGTTTCTCCCATAGTGCTTATACTTTATCCGGTTGTTGACATAAGGTACACGTTGTGGTTTTTTGTTGAGCACGTCTTTTTCCGGCACCGGGTAGGGACCGTCTATGTCCAGGTTAAATTCGGACATGATATGCATATCATCCCAGAGCTTCTGGTTTGTTTCATTGGTTTCTTTTACCGAAGGAGCAATTTGCTTCATGAGCTCTACCAAGGTATGCGCATTCTTAAGCCTTTCTTCTTCGTCCTCTATCGTTCCCAGGTAGTTGACCAATTTCTGGATGTTTCTCCCGTATTCTTTCAAGATCAGGCGAGGCAAACTTGTATTGTAATCCATGTAATGCTTTTTTCCAGGCCGAACGGCCTTTATTATGAGTAAGTTAACTAATTCTCGTGTATCCTAAGCTTTGCAAAGCTAAGTAATAAAGTCTTTTCTCCAAAGTCGTCAAAACTAACTTTGGCCTTACGGTTGGCCCCACTCTCATCCATGGCTACCACCATGCCATAGCCAAATTTAGGATGTTCTACCTTCATCCCGGCTTGCAGGTTGGAAGTGTCGCTAGGGGTGAAGTCTGCCGGGGGTTTATAGCTACTTTTTTTCACCGGCTTGGAACTGACGGTTTTTTTCATCCCGGTGACAAAGTTTTTAGTATAATCCGGGGTATTGGAAAAAACCGGCTCTGAAGAGGTATATTTCTTATTGAGTTTGATATGGACCGGGTCAATTTCTTCTATAAACCGACTAGGCTCACAGTTTTTAAGCCTGCCAAAACGATAGCGGCTAAGCGCATATGACAAGAAAAGCTTTGCCTTTGCCCGGGTGATCGCCACATAGAAAAGGCGTCTTTCCTCTTCCAGGTCGGCACGGCTGCTCAGCATCATCTGGGAAGGGAATAGATCTTCTTCTAACCCCACTATGTACACATGCTGGAACTCAAGCCCCTTAGCCATGTGGATCGTCATGAGTGTTACTTTCTCGTCGTCATCGTCTTTGTCATTGTCTACCCCAGTGAGCAAAGCGATCTCTTGCAAAAAGGCTCCCAGGCTCTTGTCCTCTTTTTCCGGGTCATCCACATATTCCTTGATGGCATTGAGTAGTTCTTGTACGTTTTCATAGCGGCTAAGCCCTTCTACGGTTTTGTCTTCGTAAAGTTCACGGAGTATACCCGAACTCTTTGCTATTTGCGTAGCGGCTTCAAAGGCGTCTTTACTTTCTATGTCCAGCTTGAACCTTTTTATTTGCGTGACGAAATCCATAACGGCATTAGCTGCCCTGCCTCCTAAAAAGGAACTCACATTTTCCAACACTTCCCACAGGCTGATGCCATGATCGTTAGCAGCCACGATCATTTTGCCTACAGAGGTGTCTCCAATACCACGCCGCGGGTAGTTGATGATCCTTTTAAAAGACTCCTCATCGTTGTGATTGATGGAGAAGCGCAGGTAGGCCATCAGGTCCTTGATCTCCTTGCGCTGGTAGAAGGAGAGCCCCCCAACAATTTTGTATTTTATGTTCATCCGGCGAAGCGCCTCTTCAATGGCCCGGGACTGGCTATTGGTCCTGTAGAGTATAGCTACCTCACTGTTTTTGAGCTGGTGATGCATCTTCTCCTCGAAAATGGACGAAGCCACCAGCTTGCCCTCTTCGTTATCGCTATTGGCGCGCATCAGTTCGATGAGGTTGCCCTCGTCGTTATTTGTCCAGACATTTTTTTTAAGCTGGGCCTTATTTTTAAAGATCACCGAATTGGCAGCGTTCACTATCGTTTTAGTTGAACGGTAATTCTGCTCCAGTTTGATCACCCTCAGGTCCGGGTAGTCTTTTTCAAAATTTAAAATGTTTTGAATATCGGCGCCTCTAAACGCATAAATACTCTGGGCATCATCACCCACTACCGCAATATTCTGGCGTACAGCAGCTAACTTTTTCGTGATCAGGTACTGCGAAATATTCGTATCCTGGAACTCATCTACCATCACATAGTGGAACCGTTGCTGGTATTTATTCAATACGTCGATGTGTTCCTTGAACAGTACATTGGTATTAAAGAGCAGGTCGTCGAAATCCATGGCCCCCGCTTTAAAGCATCGCTCACAGTATGTTTTGTAGATACGTCCCAGCTCCGGTTTCATATTACTTTCGTCATCCGCCCGGTAGATGGGATTGTTTAAGTACTCTCGCCACGAAATAAGCCGGTTCTTGGCACCAGAGATTCGGTTGAGCACCACGTTGGGTTTATAGACCTTATCGTCTAAATTAAACTCCTTAACAATACTCTTTATAAGTGATTTGGAATCATCGGTATCATAGATCGTAAAATTACTGGGGTACCCTAATCTATCCGCTTCTGTTCTTAAGATCCGGGCAAATACGGAATGGAACGTGCCCATCCATAGGTTACGGGCTTCTGTGCCTACTACTCCCTCGATCCTATCACGCATCTCTTTGGCGGCTTTGTTGGTGAACGTTAAGGCTAGGATGTTGAAAGGATCCACCTGCTTATAATCGATAAGATAGGCAATCCGGTAGGTCAGCACTCTCGTTTTGCCAGACCCTGCCCCGGCAATGATCATTGTCGGTCCTTCCGTGTTGACTACTCCTTCTCTCTGTGGCTCATTCAGGCTTTCTAAATACTCCATTTCCTACATTTATATATTCTTGCAATTTACAATTTGCTACTCTCAAAACGAACGTTATCCGTGACTAATTGGACTTAGTTTGAGCTCATAATTTTTTATGTATCTTTGCATAAAAAATTATGAGAACTACACTGGATCTACCTCAAAACCTAGTGGAAGAAGGAATGAAGATCACGGGCTTCAGGACAAAAAGTCAATTGATTAAATTTGCGCTGGAGAAACTTATTGCGGGAGAGAAGAGAAGAAGGCTATTGACTTATCAAGGTAAAATAGACCTGGATATTGACCTTGACGAATTAAGAGAGAGAAAGTGATACCAAGCGTAAAAGTTTTAGTCGATAGCTCCGTTTGGATTGATTTTTTCAGGCAAAAGAAAAGTAATGAGTTGGGAAGGTTATTAGAAGAGGACTTGGTCTGTATTAATGATATAATTCTTACGGAGTTAATTCCCAGCTTAACGAGGTCCAATCAAAAAGAAATTATAGAGGGGCTATTTTCATTAGACCGGATTCCTTTGTCTATAGATTGGGAGCTTCTTAGGCGATACCAGGTCAAGAACTTGTCCAATGGTATTAATAAAGTCGGGATTCCTGACTTGATCATTATGCAGCAAGTGATCCAATTTAAGATTTCACTTTACACGAATGACAACCATTTTTATCTCATGCAGAATTATTTCACGTTTGATTTACTATTTCCGAAACATTCAGGTGCAAGGTAGGTTGCTTAGGAACAACTGGTTGTTATTAAATCACGGGTTTGATACAAGCACTATCGCATCCATCTTGTAATTTTGCATTATGATCGAGTATGGAAAAGCAATAATCTCAGGCGATATTCGGGACCTCTTTTTCGTCTGTAACTTGGAAAAATGCAAAGGCGCTTGCTGTGTAGAAGGGGACCTGGGTGCGCCGTTAGAGAAAGAAGAACTCCCCATACTGGATGAGATCTACGATAGTGTAAAGCCCTATCTTGCCGAAGAGGGTAAAAAAGCTATCGAGGAGCAAGGGCGCTATGTATGGGATGAAGATGGAGAGTATTCGACACCCACTGTAGGGGGGCGAGAATGTGCCTACGCTATTTACGATGACAAGGGTATTCTAAAATGTGGTATAGAGAGAGCCTATCGCGATAAAAAGATAGATTTTCCGAAGCCTATAAGCTGTCATCTTTACCCCATACGGATCAATACCTACGATGATTTTGATGCTTTGAATTACGACCGGTGGGATATCTGTAGCCCTGCATGTGAATTTGGGGCGGCCCTAAATGTGCCTATTTATAAGTTTCTTAAAGAGCCTCTTACGAGGAAATACGGTGAGCAATGGTACGAGGGGCTTTGCGAGCTTATAGAAAAAGAATCAATCCTTTAAGGGCACCAGTAGGGCCAGTCGCATACTGAGGATATTATCGTTGCCGCTTTCTCCTAATTCAGAAATATTGTCAATGTAATCAGTACCCGTATTGAATAGGCCTAGCTGTAAAGAAACACCAAAGTCGTTGGGCAAAAAATACATGGCTCCTAAGCTCGTAGGCAACATTACGGCCAGGTTACGATAAGTCTCACCAGGCTCGCGCGTTTGATCTTGTGTTTCTAGCCCCTCTCCAAATTCATCCTCCGGGGTGAATCGTATAAACCCTATCCCCTGGCTTAGGTAAAGGCCCCAGTTTTGCTTTTTGACCAGGTTAAAACGTAAATCGTAATTCAGGAAAAGGAAATGGGTCTTGACAAAGTTATTCGGTGCAGGATCATTTGTATTTTCACGGAATCCGAAATTACCGTCTTCACCCGTGATAGATCCCAACCCAAAATTGAACGCACCATTCAGTTTTTTCTTTTTATTGAAGATGATGCTCCCCTGGAAACCTGCAGACCAGTCGCTGTAGCTTCCAAGCTCGCCATTGTAGCTATTGGCAGAGACACCGAGTTGTAAATAAGAGGGCTTTCGCTGACCAAACGAGAAGAAAGTAACCAACATCAAAAAAAGCGCCCCAACATACTTCATGCCATGCAAGATAAAACAAAAGCCTGGAAAAACAGGCTTTTGTATGAGTTTTAAATCTTCATCGGGACAGGGCTATTCCAGTCCCTGGAAGTCAAAAGTTTCTAGGAACTTGGTCGTAAACATCCCGGACTGGAAGGTAGGATCATCCATGAGTTTAAGATGAAATGGGATCGTAGTTTTAATTCCTTCAATTACGAATTCACTCAAAGCCCGTTTCATACGAGTGACAACTTCCTCCCGGGTTTGTCCGCTCACGATAAGTTTAGCGATCATAGAATCATAGTTGGGCGGTATCGTATAGCCAGCGTAAATATGGCTATCCACCCGTACACCATGTCCCCCGGGCATATGCAAGTTCGTGATCATGCCGGGAGAGGGCCTAAAATCGTTCTTAGGGTCCTCTGCATTGATACGACACTCCATGGCGTATAAGTTCGGGGTGTAATTGACCCCGGATATTTCAATGCCTGCGGCTACTTTGACCTGCTCTTTGATCAAGTCGTAATCAGTCACCTCTTCTGTAATGGGGTGCTCTACCTGGATACGGGTATTCATTTCCATAAAGTAGAAATCACCATTCTTGTCCACTAAAAATTCTACGGTGCCCGCTCCTTCGTAGTTGATCGCCTCGGCGGCTTTTACTGCAGCTTCGCCCATTTTGTCCCGTAACTCCGGGAACTTGAACATCACCGGGGAGGGGGTTTCTTCTACCAACTTCTGGTGCCTGCGCTGGATGGAGCAGTCTCTTTCTGACAGGTGACAAGCCCTGCCTGTTTTATCACCTACTACCTGTATCTCTACATGGCGTGGTTCTTCTACAAACTTTTCCAAGTAGAGACCATCATTGCCAAAAGCGGCTGCAGATTCCTGGCGTGCGGAATCCCATGCCTTTTTGAACTCGGATTCGTCATTGACGATCCTCATACCGCGTCCACCTCCACCGGCGGTAGCTTTTAATATGACCGGGTACTTTATTTTTTTGGCGATCTTCAGTCCTTCTTCCACCGATTCGAGCAACCCTTCCGACCCTGGAATGGTGGGTACCCCAGCCTCTTTCATCGTGGCTTTAGCAGTAGCTTTATCCCCCATTTTATTGATCATATCCGGGGAAGCACCGATGAATTTAATATTATATTCCTCGCAAACGGCGCTGAATTCGGCATTTTCTGCGAGGAAGCCATAGCCAGGGTGTATCGCATCCGCATTGGTGATCTCGGCAGCGGCGATCAGGTTGGGAATGTTTAAGTATGATTCGGTGCTCGGTGCTTTGCCAATACAAACAGCTTCATCGGCAAAACGCACGTGAAGGCTGTCCTTATCGGCAAGGGAATACACCGCTACCGTTTTGATATCCATCTCTTTGCAGGTACGGATGATCCTTAGGGCAATCTCGCCCCGGTTCGCAATGAGTATTTTTTTGAACACAGTTTTATACGTTTGGTCAAGTAATGGTTAACAGGCGTTGTCCCGGAACTCCCAATGCGTTATGAGGGATCTACCAGGAAGAGTACTTGGTCGTATTCTACGGGAGAGGAGTTTTCTACCATTACTTTTACGATTGTGCCGCTCACTTCCGATTCGATCTCGTTAAACAGCTTCATAGCTTCTACGATACAAACGGTCTGGCCCTTTTCAATTTTATCGCCTACAGCCACAAAAGCTGGGCTATCCGGGTTCGGTGACCGGTAGAATGTACCGATCATGGGAGATTTTACTTCGACATAGTTCTGCGCTCCCGCTCCCGGGTCTTCGGCTTTGGGTGCTTCCGGTACCGGGGCAGGTGCGGCGGCGACCGCCGGCACAGGTATTTGAGAAGCAGGTACGGCAGCTACACCGGACTCTACGATCTTTGTCTTAACGTCAGGCGTCCTTTTGATCGATAGCTTTATCTCTTCGGTTTCAATGTTTACTTCGTTGAGTCCCGTCTGAGATATGAAGTCTATAAGGTCTCTGATTTCTTTTGATTTCATATCGAAGCTCTTTGGTTTGTGGTTTTATTTTACCCGCTCTACGTAAGAATTTGTGCGAGTATCTACTTTGATTTTTTGATCCTGGTCTATGAATAATGGTACCTGGATCACTGCCCCTGTCTCCATCGTAGCCGGTTTGGTGGCATTGGTAGCTGTATCTCCCCTAAGGCCCGGTTCTGTGTAAGTGACTACAAGCTCTACAAAAGCCGGTAATTCGCATCCTAGGATCTGCTCTTTTTCTGCATGGAACAATACTTCTACTTCTTGCCCATCTTTCATCAAACCGGGGTTATTGATAAGACTTTCTTCCATGGACACCTGTTCATACGTGGAGCTATCCATGAAATGGTACCCTAAGTCATCTTTATACAAAAACTGGTGCGGACGGCGCTCTACCCGTGCGGTGGTCACTTTATGGCCTGAAGTAAATGTATTATCGATCACTTTACCCGTGGTCAGGCTTTTGAGTTTTGTTCTCACAAAGGCAGGCCCTTTGCCGGGTTTTACGTGTTGGAATTCAACGATGGTGTACAGGTCATGGTTAAATTCGATACACAGCCCGTTTTTGAAGTCGGCGGTTGTAGCCATTCAGAATAAATTTAATCTAAGTTATCAATCTGTCAAGAAAAAGCCATGGATTAGTAGGCCCACTTGGTATAGATCGCCCCCCAGGTGAATCCACCCCCAAAGGCGGCCAATACGAGATTATCTCCTTTGTTCAATTGCGACTCGTAATCCCATAATAATAACGGGATGGTGCCACTGGTTGTATTGCCGTACCGGCTTATGTTCATCATCACCTTATCGTCGCTCAACCCCATACGATGGGCCGTGGCATCTATGATCCTTTTGTTCGCTTGGTGAGGCACCAGCCAAGCCACATCATCAGGGGTAAGATTATTCCTCTCCATGATCTTAGCAGCATAATCCGCCATGTTAGTCACTGCAAATTTAAATACCGTGGCTCCGTCTTGCCGGGCATAATGCCAGCGATTGTCTACGGTCTCATGGCTAGCGGGATACATACTGCCGCCAGCTTTCATTTTTAGAAATTCAACCCCGTTGCCGTCACTTTTGTGGATAGAATCTAAAATGCCCACCTCCTCGGTGGTAGGTTCTAACAATACGGCGCCGGCTCCATCACCAAAAATAATACAAGTAGTCCTATCTTGATAATCAATGATGGACGACATCTTGTCAGCCCCAATGACAATGACTTTTTTGTATTGTCCACTTTCAATAAACTGGCTACCCGTAGTAAGTGCATAAATAAAACCGGAACATGCCGCAGAAATATCGTAGCTGAAAGCATTCACAGCTCCCACTTTGGCAGAAACTAAATTCGCCGTGGAAGGGAAAGGCATATCCGGGGTGACCGTAGCACATATGATCAGCTCAATGTCTTCGGCGTTTGTACCTGTTTTTTCAAGTAAACCTTTTACTGCGGCGCTGGCCATTACACTGGTTCCTTGGCCTTCACCCTTTAGGATCCTGCGTTCTTTGATGCCTGTCCTGCTCATGATCCACTCATCGCTGGTGTCTACCATAGTTTCGAGTTCCTGGTTGGTCAAAATATAATCAGGTACGTAACCATATACACCTGTAATAGCGGCTCTTACTTTAGACATATCTAAAAGTTTATTCTCTGAATTTTTCTTTGATTTTCAAATGTATGTTAGACTCCGCCATTTTAAGAGATAAAAGTACCATATTCTTAATGGCCAAGGCACTGGAAACGCCATGGCCGATCACCACATTGCCGTTGATACCCAGTATCGGGCTACCGCCGATCTCTTCATAATTGAAACGGTCGAAATAGGGGTTGTTGATATTGCGGCTTTTGAGCATATCAAAAAAGGACTCCGCCATTTTCAAAATGACGTTCCCTGTAAATCCATCGCAAACGATGACGTCCGCTTTGTCGTTAAACAGGTCTCTTCCTTCTATATTCCCAATAAAATTCAGGCTATTATTTATTTTGAACAGTTGGTGTGCCGCTTGGGTGAGTAGTGTTCCTTTTTGTTCTTCTTCGCCGAGGTTCATCAGCCCAATTTTTGGACTTTCGATGCCGAATACATGTTGTGAGTACAGTGAGCCGATCTGGCCAAACTGGAACAAAACATCCGGTTTGCAATCGGCATTAGCCCCGACATCTATGATCACACCGAAACCACCTGCTTCTTTAGGCACAAATCCGGCGATACCAGGGCGAATGATCCCTTCTATGGCCTTGATGGTGAACATGGCCCCGACGTGCATGGCACCAGTATTGCCCGCGCTGCTAAAGGCTGTAACAGCTCCTGTCTTTAAAAGGTGATATCCCACAGGGATGCTGGCGGTGGGTTTGGTAGAAAAAGCCTTAGTAGGATGTTCACCCATTTCAATGACATCCTCTGCATGGGCGATCTCGATATTAGCCGACGAAAGACCATACTCATGGAGTTTGCTTTCGATCAGTCCTTTTTTTCCTACTAAAACAAGGGTAACATTTCCAGGAAGCTCTTGGCAGGCCAAGGCTGCACCTTCTAGCGTGCTATCCGGGGCATAATCGCCCCCCATTGCATCAAGTGCAATTTTCACGAACTAAGGGGTTACGCTAACACCTCTTTTTCCATCACTACTTTACCCTTGTAGTAAAGTTTGCCTTCGTGCCAAAATGCTTTGTGTGGTAAATGAAATTCTCCCGTAGTAGGACATACTGCCAACTCTTTCGCCCTCGCTTTCACATGAGTTCTTCTTTTGTCTCTTCTAGCTTTTGACGTCTTTCTTTTAGGATGAGCCATCTTAGTTACTATTTACTTAATTTCTTTATTCCTATTTTAAATTTTTTAGCTTGTGCCAACGGGGATCCACAGGTTCCGTGCCTCCTTCGTCGCTCTCGCTGCCTGACGAGTATATCAACTCGTCTTCTTCCCCCTCGTTTTCAAACCTCGGGTGAAGTTTTTTCATGGGTATGGATACACCAATGAATTCATAGATGTACTGCGCCATGTTTATCCGCTGCCTGTTCCTATGGATGATAACAATATTATCATCAATTTCCATTTCCTCCTCTCCGTACTTGAAGATCAGGCTTTCTTCTTTTTTTATCGCGTAGTCGAAAGGTTCTAAACTCCGGTCACATTCCAATTTCACCACTAAGTCTAACTCAAAACCGGCCTGTATGAAGTTATCACTCTTATCGAGTACCACCTTCACCTCGCCTTTCCCCTCGCTAATTAGGCTTCCAGGCTGCGCTTCAAAAAAAGAATTACCAATTTCAAATTGGTAATCATGCGTTGAATTGCTAAGCCTGAAAATGTCAATGTTAAACTTATCTAGTTCCTGCATTGCCATTCCCGTTAAATTAAGGTTGCAAAGTTAAGAAGATAATTGAAATAAATAAAAGCTAATCCTTAAACGTTTTCAGGTGAATTCCTTGAAAAGGATTTTTTTCAACTCCTCCTCACTATGATTGTAGATCTCTGTTTTTAGAAAGTCCACCACGTCTTTTTTAAACCCAAGCTTGATCGCTATGTCTTTACAAAAAATAAGCTCTTGCTCAAATATCTTTTTGTCCGCCAGCATTATGTCTATCAAGTTGTAGAGATAATCAAACCTCTGCTGGTTAGACAAAGCCCCAAACGTTCCGATGGGCTCAGGGTTACGGATCAATTCTTTTACTTCGTGATCGGGGAAATTCTTTTTCTTGGCTAGCATAAATATACGCTGCCTTTCCAATTGGGAAAAATGCTTATCAGCTTCTGCCAATTGGATGAGAATATTAAGTTGTTTCCGGGTAACTATATCCATTAAGGTAAGGACTATTTAGTCAAATATAAGAGATTTATGTTTAAATGGCATAAATCCCTCTGGCTGACAGGTAAAAGCCTCTCTTGTTTTATCAGGATTTCAAGTTAAACGGCCGTTTTTGCCGGTTGACGGGTATGAAGATAGACTCGTTATCCCCCGGAAATGATCATGTTTTTTCCTTAACTAGTTCCCTGCGGTTCTTAAAGATATCGTAAGCCATTAAGATCGCACTGCGCATGGAAGACTCGTCGGCAACATTTTTTCCTGCAATACTGTAAGCCGTGCCATGGTCAGGAGAAGTACGTATGATCGGTAAACCTGCCGTGTAGTTTACGCCTTGCTGGAAGACGATCGTTTTAAAAGGGATCAGCCCCTGGTCATGGTACATGGCCAAGATGCCGTCAAACTTTTTGTATTCTCCCTTTCCGAAAAATCCATCGGCTGGGAAAGGCCCAAAAACGAGTTTTCCCTTATTTTTTAGTTGTTCCACCACTGGGCGTATGATCTTATCTTCTTCAAAGCCCAGCAGGCCTGCTTCTCCTGCATGTGGATTTAAGCCCAGCACGGCTATCTTTGGTTTATTGATCCCGAAATCACTTTTCAAGGTCTGCTCCAAGATGACCAATTTGGAAGTAACATTCTCTTTCGTGATCTTTTTGCTGACCTCTTTTAAAGGAAGATGCCCGGTGACCGTACCTATTTTTAGGTCGTCCGAAGCCATCAGCATAAGGCTATCTTTAGTTTCGAACGTATGGGTAAAATATTCGGTATGTCCCGGGAAGTCAAACCCCTCGCCCTGGATATTATTCTTGTTGATAGGGGCGGTAACGATAGCGTCGATGATCCCATTCTTAATATCTTGAACAGATTTCTGGATGGCCATCAGGGCTGCTTTTCCTACCTCTTTTGAATCAGTGCCAGCATTTATTTCTATCATGTCTTGCCAGCAGTTGACCACATTTACCTTTTTTTCAATGAATTTACCACCCTCTTTCACCTGTCCATACTGGAAGTCTTCCATACGCAGCGATTTCCGGTAGTAAGACAAAGCTTTGGTAGAACCATATATGATAGGTGTTATGTAATTCAAGATACGGGCATCCCGCAGCACCTTAATGATGACTTCAGGACCTATTCCATTCAGGTCGCCAATGGTGATTCCAATTCTAGGTTTGAGTTGTCGCACTGTCTGGTGGCTCATTCGTTTAATTTAATATCTTTAGGGCTTTAAGTACCTGTTTAGTAAACAAAAAAGTTGAACGCAAGTTAAAATAATTCTTATCGATCTGAAAACATGGTCAGAGCCAAAAAACACCTGGGGCAGCACTTTCTAACCGATCAAAACATAGCCCGGGATATTGTCAAGGCCCTTTCCTTCAATGAAAACGACGTGCTCGAAATAGGCCCGGGTACGGGAGTGCTAACGGAATTTTTAATAAAAGAAAAGCCGGACAACCTCTTTTTGATGGAGATCGACCGCGAGTCAGTAGCTTACTTGCAGGGAAAGTACCCACAACTACAACCCCGTATTTTAGAGCAAGATTTCCTGCGGGCTGATCTTTCTTTTCTTTCGAAAAAATTCAAGATCATAGGGAATTTTCCGTACAATATTTCTTCCCAAATCTTTTTTAAAGTGCTGGAACACCGCGACAGGGTAGAGGAGGTGGTGGGCATGCTCCAGAAAGAAGTGGCCGAGCGTTTGGCCTCTCCCCCGGGCAATAAAAACTATGGCATACTGAGTGTCCTGCTACAAGCCTATTTTCAAATCGATTACCTCTTTACCGTGGAGCCCTCTGTGTTTCGCCCGCCTCCAAAAGTCAAATCCGGTGTGATCCGTTTAAAACGAAATACAGTCGAGCGGTTAGACTGTAATGAAAACTTGTTTAAAACGGTAGTAAAACAAGGTTTTCAAAACCGCAGAAAAACATTGCGCAACGCGCTAAAACCACTAAATTTGGCGACTGAAATTACTAGCCTGGAGCTTTTGGACCGGAGAGCCGAGACGCTTTCTGTTCGGGATTTTGTTGGGCTGACAAAACAAATTGAGGCGTGGAGCAGATAGTGCAATTTGAGCTTACCAATGACTTTCGCGAACGGATGGAGCAGGCTCTTGCGGAGGGCGATAAGGATTTCATTCGTGGGTGCTTAGAAGGAGTAAAACCGGCCGATATTTCAGCGCTCCTCCAGGAGTTTGATACACCGCAGTCAAAGTATGTGCTTGACCTTCTACCCGATGAGGTCCGGGCCGAGATCATCAATGACCTGGACCAGGACCAGCGGGTGAAATTCCTTAAAAATTACGAAGTCTCCGAGCTGTCGGTCATCGTTAACCACCTAGACTCTGACGATGCCGTTGATCTCTTGAATGAATTACCTCTCCAGCAGCGGGAGGAAGTGATCGCCCGGCTGGACAACGAGGAAAAAGAGGCAAACATCTTGGACCTGCTCCGTTATGACGACGATGTGGCAGGAGGGCTGATGGCCAAAGAGCTGATCAAGGCGAACCTGAATTGGACCGTGGTGCAGTGTATCGAGGAGATCCGGAGACAAGCAGAGAACGTTCAAAAAGTATATTCCGTGTACGTGATCGATGATCATGGGAAGCTACTGGGGAGAGTGTCTCTAAAAAAGATCATTTTGTCCAATGATCAAACGAAGATCGCAGATATCTTTGAAGAAGATGTCGTAGCGGTGGAAACCTTTATGTCAGAAGAAGAGGTGGTACAGATCATGCGGAAATATGACCTTGAAGCCATACCCGTGGTCAATGTACAAGGAAAGCTGTTGGGAAGAATTACTATTGATGATGTTGTGGATGTAATGACAGAACTGGCCGAGGAAGAAAGGAACCTGATGGCGGGTATTACCGAAGATGTTGAAGAAGACGACAGCGTTTGGATGATCACCCGGGCTCGCCTGCCCTGGTTGGTGGTGGGTGTGCTAGGAGGTTTTATCAGTGCTAAATTTATAGGTGTTTTTGAACAAGAGCTGCTCCGCGTCACGGCCATAGCTTTTTTTATCCCATTGATCCAAGCCACCGGGGGGAATGTGGGGATACAATCTTCCTCCATCGTAGTGCAGAGTTTGGCAAATCCCTCTGCCTTTACGGATAGCATGGTGAAAAGGCTTCTGAAAGTATTTTTGGTTGCCCTTCTCAATGGCCTGGTACTGGCTGTGATGGTCTATGGTTTTAACCTACTGACCGGGGCGGAGTTTAACCTGTCCATAGTAGTGTCGCTGGCTTTGTTCGGGGTGGTAGTCATAGCCTCTTTCCTAGGTACGATCACCCCATTGATATTGGATAGGTTCGGCTTTAACCCCGCGCTAGCTTCCGGGCCGTTCATCACCACCACCAATGACCTGCTTGGATTAGGAATATATTTTTACACGGTTCATCTTTTATTGTAGTGCTATGAAATGCTTGATCGTAGATGAAATGCATGACAGCATCGGCCCCCTCTTAGAATCAATAGGGTGGGAATACGATTACCAGCCGGGTATGGGCCGGGAAGATATCTTGCGGGTCATCCCTGCATTTGAAGGCTTGATCATCAGGAGCAAAACCAAAGTGGATCGCCAGTTAGTCTCTAAGGCACGCGCCCTGAAATTTATAGGGCGCGCCGGGGCCGGTATCGATAACCTGGACGTACCCGTAATAGAAGAAGCAGGTATTGCCATACTTAACGCCCCGGAGGGGAATCGTAATGCTGTTGCAGAGCATACCCTAGGGTTGGTATTAGGACTCCTCAATAACATCGTAAAATCAGACGATGAGATCCGCCACCGCAAATGGGACCGGGAAGATAACCGTGGCTTGGAGTTGGCAGGAAAAACGGTAGGATTATTGGGATATGGCTTTATGGGGATGGCCGTTGCGGAGAAGTTGGCTTGTTTAGGATGTAAGGTGCTCGCCTATGATAAGTACAAAAAAAAATGTTCGGATCGCTTTGCTACACAGGTGGATATGGAAGAGATTTACAAAGAAGCCGATATTTTTAGTATCCATGTACCATTAACCATGGAAACGAAGCAGTTGATCAATACCGCGTACCTTGATAGGTTTGAAAAGCCCATATTTTTGATCAATACGGCACGAGGAGAAATAGTGGACCTCGAGGGGTTGATCACTTCCATCGAACAAGGAAAGGTGCGGGCTGCGGCGTTGGATGTATTAGAGAATGAAAAACCTGCCCACATGGATGGTAATCAGCTTATTACCTTCAATAAATTGATAAAAAGTGAAAAAATCATACTTACTCCCCACGTAGCAGGATGGTCGCTGGAGTCTTATAAAAAGATCAATGAAGTGCTTGTTGGAAAAATACAAGCAGAAATAAACGGAAATACATGAAAATTATTACATATTGCTGCGTGCTTAATTATAACTGTTTTTTCATTTTTTGATCCAATTTTATTAATATCGTCTTCGCGAGTTATTTTTTGACCTTAAGGCTAAATGTTTTTTAACACTCAACTCAAAAAATTAAGGGATTACGTTAACTCTATCATAGAGCAACCCATCTTAACCTCGTCTATTGTCCTGGGTTTTTTGGCCATTATTGTATTGGGGTTAAGCCTAAGATATTACTTGGAAGATTTTGATGGCTTTTTCTCGGAGGTCTTAGCCGAAGCCCATGGTATGCTCTTTGACATTGCCGTCATCGGTATCCTTATTTTTTGGCTCAACAAAAATGGGGAAATGCGGCAACGGATCAGGATGTACCGTGATGAAATCGATGACTTTCGCCTCTGGGAGTCCGAAGAGGCAGCTTTTAGAACGGTAGGTAACATCAAGCGTTTGAACCGCCACAATATCCATGAGATCAACTTGGTGAATTGTCACTTATCAAGGACTAACCTTAACTATGTAAACTTGGCAGGTTCTAACCTTAACTCTGCCGATGTCGGGAATGCTTTTTTGATAGAGACAAATTTGGAAAATACAAGGCTTAACCAGACCAACCTGGAAAATTCAAATTTGAACCAGGCCAACTTAAAAGGAGCATACGCCAGTGGCGCAAATTTCAAAGATGCTTACCTGATCAAGGCTCAACTAGAAAATGCCTTCTTGATCAAGACCAACTTTAAGAATGCTTTTTTGATGGAAGCCAACCTGAGAGGCTGCTACCTCACCGGGGCTGACTTTGAGAATGCCAGCCTTTACAAGGCTGACCTTAGGGGAGCCAAGGGCCTTACCATAGAGCAATTAACCAAAGCTAAAACACTTTATCTTGCCCAATTTGACGACGAGATCTTAGACCAAGTCAAAACTAATATCCCCGAGCTGGTAGGCAAGTAGCGCAAGGCTAATTTTGCAGATCATGTATAAAAAACTACCTTTGTAAGGAAATTAACGAATAATTAGTGCTAGAAACGGTTGCAGATCTGTGGCCGTTCTTTGTTTTATAAGGATCTATACAGCAGCTTAAGACACAAGCAAAATTTTTTAACTATGGCAAATGTGGCATATTACACAAAGGAAGGATTAGATAAATTAAAAACCGAATTGAACGACCTAAAAACCAAAGGAAGGGCTGACATAGCCAAGCAAATTGCTGAAGCTCGCGATAAAGGGGATCTTAGCGAAAATGCGGAATACGACGCTGCAAAAGATGCACAAGGTCATTTAGAAGCTAAAATAGCCCAATTGGAAGAAGTAGTAGGCAATGCGAGGGTGATCGATGAAAGTGTGATCGATACCTCGAAAGTATCCATCTTGTCAAAAGTCAAGATCAAAAATAAAAAGAATGGTGCCGTTTTTACCTACACCCTGGTATCAGAAGAAGAGGCTGACCTTAAAGCCAGTAAAATTTCAGTGCAGTCTCCCATAGGTAAAGGTTTGTTAGGTAAGAAAGAAGGGGAAGCCGCCAAGATACAGACTCCCGGGGGAGAAATTGAATTCGAAGTAGTAGAGATCAGCTTGTAATGAGCTCCATTTTCACAAAGATCATTAACCGGGAAATCCCCGCTCATATCATCGCCGAGGATGACCGGTTTATTTCCTTCTTGGACATCAACCCGTTGGTCCATGGGCATAGTTTAGTAGTGCCTAAAATAGAAGTGGATTACATTTTTGACCTCGATGATCAGACCCTTGGCGATCTAAATGTCTTTTCCAAGAAAGTAGCTAAGGCCATAGAAAAGTCTGTAAAATGTATCCGGATAGGAGTGGCGGTGATAGGAGTAGAAGTGCCACATACCCATATCCACCTGGTCCCGTTAAACACGATGGACGATATTAATTTTTCCAGGCCCAAACTATCGCCGACCCAGGTTGAATTAGCTGCGATGGCCGAGAAGATTTCGGCTAATTTAACGTGAGTTCTAGTTAATAGGGCGCCCCAAAATAACTCGTTTCACTGCAAAGTATTGAAGCTCTTAACCGCAGAGAACGCAATGAATTCCTAGGGAACAGGGAGTAATGCCTGTGGCTCTCAGCGGCCTAATTCGTTTACCCGGTGGTTAATCAACTAGCTGCCGAGTAACGTAAGTTCAGTACAGAGATAGGACTAGATTAAACGGTAAAGAAAACCCCTTGTGATTCTTTGAGCTTTAGTGTCTTAGTGGCCGGGGAAGCTTCACCACCAAGTCGCAAATGCACTAAGGTTCACCAAGCTTATTCGCCAAAATTACCCTGGATAATATCAAAGTGATAAGTGGTTATCGAGTTCAGGGTAGTAATTTGGGCGTCCTTGAAAATTGGATTTGACAGTAAAAAAATGACCGCCATTCCGGGCCGGTGGTTGTGAGAGGGCTCATTGGGAGAGCCGGAATCTGCTGCGTCGTAGAACGTATTCAAAACCTGGTTTAAGCTTAGGCTACCATGATTTTAAATCAAACGGAGGTTAAAACGTTTAATTTTGGCAATTAGGCTCATCTTTTAAAAATGTTTCGGGTAATGCCAGCCTGTAAATGAGCAGTTTACACGGGATTTTGTGGTTCTAAGCCCGGTTTTCATTTTATTTGCACGCCCAGGAGAAAACGAAACAAAAGAAAAGGGCGCCAGTAACAAAGCCCATTTTCCTCTCGAAACGCGCTACCCAGCCCCTACAAACCGCTTATCCACAGGCCTCAACTGTGCCGCGCTGTTCCTAGAGGTCTCCCCCTCCATACGCCACTTGAATTTTCAAGCTGTCAAACTAAATTCAAAACTAGTGTTGGTTTATAGGAAATCAATGTCTACGTTGAAAGGGTATTTCATTAGTATCTGTAACGCTTTTTCTACCGTTAGATCTTCAAAAAGTATGGAGTAAATAGCCTCGGCTATGGGTATCCTGATTTTGTAAGTGTCAGCAAATTTTTTGGCAATTTGTACCGTGTTTACCCCCTCCGCTACTTCGTCCATAGTTTGAATGATCTGTTCCAAACTATCACCTTTGGCCAGCCGGTACCCCACGGTGTAATTGCGGCTTAAGGTACTGTTACAGGTGGTGACCAAGTCACCGATCCCTGCGAGTCCTAGGAAAGCTTGCACATTGCCGCCCATAGCCTGTCCCAGGTGTATCATTTCTACCATACCCCGGCTGATCAAAAGGCCTTTGGCATTTTCTCCCAATCCTAGTCCACTTAAAGCTCCCGAGGCGATGGCGATCACGTTTTTCAATACACCGGCCAGCTCAATACCTATCAGGTCTTTGTTCCCATACACCTGGAACAGGTCACTTCGCAGCAAGTTCCCCCCTTCGCGGATCACCTCCTCAAAATGGCTCGCCACCACGGTCGCAGCCGGTTGGTTAGCGCTCATCTCCTTGGCTAAGTTAGGCCCTGCCAGGCAGCCTACCCTCACCACCACGCTCTCGTCCATGATCACTTCACTCATCGTTTTTACCTGGTCTCTTTCCAGAACTTTCATATCTCGAAGCCCCTGGCCCTTGGGCAAAGAAAGGTCCAGCCCTTTCGTGCCGTGGATAAGAATGTGATAAGGATGGAGGTAAGGCGAAAGCTGTTGCATCATTTGGCGGAAAGATGATGACGGGACAATAGGAAAGATAATATCGCAGGTGTTGGCAATATAACTGAGATCACCCGTAGGGGTAATGTTCGTATGTAATTTTTTCCCCCGGTGCTCCCGGGTCTCGGCAATCTTTTTAATGACCTCGCTGTCGCGGGCATAGAGTAAAACTTCTACATTTTGAGCCAAAATATTGGCTATTGCCGACCCGAAGCTTCCCGCCCCGATCACGCCCACGGGTTTTTTAGAAGTGCTTCTCGAGGTCATAGCCGTCCATCCTGTTATGGTAATAATAAAGTGTATTCAGATCTTGGGTGATGATCTGCTCGTCCTTCGTCAATAAGAGGGGTCTTTTTGAATGATACATGCCTACGTTTTCTATACCGGTCTTTATAACTACGTCCAGGTCACCTTTCAAATGGGAGGCCACATTTACCTTTTTCTTCTTTTTTAAGCTTAAGATATACTTTCTCACCCGCTTAAACTCATGTCTAAAGTCGTCATAATCGATAAAAAGCTCCTCTTCCGGCAGACGCAAAAAATCATAGATGTCCAGCTTTGAGTAACGGTTCCGCCAAATATTAAAAGCTGTGAAAGCTACCAAATGACTGGCAAATATCCTGTTGATCCGGTGAAATTCCCTTACGATGATATCACTAAGCCTACGGGTGTACTCCTGTTCCCGTTGTTTATCTTCCGTGATCTTGCCATTGGAGGTGAAATAATCACGGGTATCAATGATCCTTCCCTTGCTGTCAATACTATTGCCATGGTCATCCACGTAGTTACCTAAAAGGTCCATACCACTGCCGATAGAAACAGAAATATCGGATCCTTTCGTAAAGAATTTCACCAAGAATTTAAGCATTTTATACGACGTGGAATATTCATCATTTTCGACGTAATATCGCTCTTGTCCTTTTAGCGTAAGGTATTCATTGATCAGCGTGGGCGCTTCCAGCACAAAGTTATAATTGATCGTTACCGGCACCACGAATATTTTTTTCCCGTCCCGGTTAGGATGGTTCATAAAGATCGTGCGTTGGGCTTCCATCGCAGTGCCCAGTAAACCTAGTTTTAAAGATCGTTCTATTTTACCGGACCGGGAGCGTGTGCCCCCCGGGAAAAATAGGCTGTGGGCACCTTGCTGTATGGCAATATTTGAGTAAGTCTTTAACGTTTCAAGGTAGATGGGATTCTTTTTACGACGATCCACCTTGTAGGCGCCAAGACTGTTCATAAAGTAGGCCAATATTTTGATATTGAACAGGTTAAGTCCAGCTCCATAGATAAAGGCAGGCAAGCCGAGTACGTGGATGACCCACCCGATCAGGATAGAGTCTAGGTTGCTGAAATGGGTGGGGACCATGACTACGGTACCTTTTTTAGCCAGCTTTCTGAGCTGTCCCGTTTTACCGGTCACCTGTAGTTTATCGTTTAAGGTATACTGGTTTTTGAAGAGTGCCCCGAAACTTTTCACACGCGTGGCGTTGAGCAGCCTGGAAAAACCGAATTTGATAATCTCCCGGGCCATTTTGTAGCGACTGCGTTTGAAATTGCCCGCGATCTCATTCGCGTAGCGTGACACAATCCGCCGTAAGATCTCCTCCTCTTTTTCCCGGGCGTTGGAATTGCCTACCAGCTCCACCAAGTCGAACTTTACTTTACTCCAAAACTGGTAATCGTCCAACGGGTCCACACGCCAAGGGTTTTTTTTGACCCTAAGTTTTTCCAAGTAGAGTGTAGTCTCTAACTCTTCCCGGAGATCATTTTTGCCGGGCTTGGACTCGCTGATCTTTTTGAACGACTCGTTGACCACGGCCTCTATAAACTGTTTCCTATTCCGGCTAAGCTGCACCACCGGCCACTCGCTAGTGCCGGAAAGTATAGGCTTGTAAGACTTGTTTTTTCCGTTATCCTGGGGCTTCATCCAACCTGTTATTACCGTGGCCCAAATATAGCTGAAAGAATCAACTCCTTTTTGAAGGAATTTGTTTTTCCAGGTCGGTGAACTCTTGAACGTGATGGAAGTATGGATGTATTTGACATTACCAAAGGCTTGGTTACCAAAGAGAACGATTTCTTAACTTGAGAATTCCTGTAAACCAGCCAAAGGCACAATACCTTGAACGGAAGGGATCAATGTTCCATCTTTAGAATAAATATAATTCACAGCGATGCCGGTGTTTAGGGGTTCGAGTCGCAATGTGATCATTCCTTGCTCGGTCGTCGCATCTTCTAACAACTCACGTGGTTCTTGCAGGTGCAAGCTTCCCGCGTGCTGGGCCTGGGACCATTCCTGTTCCGTAACAAGTAAAAAATAGGCAATGGGTATGCCGCGTTTACCATACTTTAACACAAATGAGATAAAAGCTTTCAAATTTTTAGACGGCGTTCTCAAAAAGAAGTCGAACTCCTTGATAGAAGTAACTATCGTCATGGTGTTGCTTCCCTCCACCCCGTAGTAGAGAATGAGCAGCCCGCCCACGAAAGCGCCCATCATGAGCCAAATGTTTAAAATTTCGTTAAACAAGGCAATAAGAGACAATGGGCTCAAGATCCCCCCGATGATCAAAGGAAAAAGCAGGAGTTTGTGTTTAAACTCGATAGTGAGGATACTTTCCAAGGGGAAAGAGTGCATACGATTAAACTGCTTAACAAAAAGCTTTTGCTGGGAGAGGAAACAAACATTGGTGTTATCTGCCCCTTTTTGCAAGTAGCATTGTGCTATTATCGGCTCACCCTCGATGTGCATCGGCTATATTTCCTGTAGTGCCTTGGCCAGGTCTTCATGCATAGATTTAAATCGCTGCATCGCGTTGTTCAAAAACTCGTCGGTGAGCAAATTTTCAAGCGATGTGGGGTCAAGTACCTCAAATTCATCTACTTTATACGTCTGCTCAAGGTCTCCTAACTCCAACTTTAATAGGTATTTTCCGTTCCAATGAAAGAAAGTGACCCTGCACAGGTCATGGTTGATCTCTTTGATAACTCTCATAGGGTCAAAGTTCTGGGCTGGGGTATGATTTTTGGTTGTATTCCACAAATTCTTTTTATGGAAATGTAACTAATTCTGTAAATTTAATGTTCAATAGTATCGCAAACAATATCCTAGTGACAGATTTGAAGACCAAGGTTCTTGTGCAGGGCGGAAAAGTGTTCTTGACCTTACTGTTGGCGTTATGCGGTTCGCTTGTACATAAAGTTTATGCCACCCACCTAAGAGCGGGCGAGATCATTGTAAGACGTGTTGATTGCCAGCTGAGGACCTTCGAAATTACCGTTATTGTATACACTGACACGGGCTCTGAAGTTCGTTTTGGTGAAGGAGTGTTAGACTTTGGGGATGGGTCACAACCCTTTGTTTTGCCGATCATAGAAAATGGGGTTGCCCGCAGGCAATTTGCCGATGGAACTTTTATTAACGAACCCATAGATGTGAGCGGTCTTGGGGACGAAGTTTCTTCTGCTTCCTTCACTATCGAACATACCTACTCTTCGGCGCTCCCTTTTTATACCATTGGGTATACGGAACAGAACCGGAACGACGACATACAAAACGTTGATAACAATACACCCTTCCATATCGAGACACAAATAAGCCTTGACGCATCCTTAGGCTGTAATAATTCTCCTGTACTCCTGATCCCTCCCATAGACAGGGCTTGCCCGGGGGTAGCTTTCTTTCATAACCCGGGAGCGTTTGACCCGGACAATAGCAATGGAGAAAGAGATAGCCTGGCCTTCGAATTGGTTATACCTAAGCAAAGCGCTGACGATGACGTAGTAAGCTATATAGATGTTACCGACAGGGCATTTTATAATAATTTTGACCAGGCCAATGAGAATATGAACGGCCCACCGAGCATTAGCATAGACCCGATCACCGGGGAGCTGACGTGGGACGCCCCGGGTTTCTTGGGAGAATACACGATAGCCTTCGTGGTCCGTGAATATCGCTTCCGTTTTGGAAGGTGGTTCCCCATAGGATTTGTAAGAAGGGATATGCAGATCATCGTAGAAGATTGTGATAATGAAAGACCCCAACTTATCGTGCCCGAAGATATTTGTGTGGAGGCCGGCACTACCATAGATGAAACTATTTTTGGAACAGATCCTGACGGGGATAACGTGGTGATCGACGCTTTTTCAGAGATATTTAGCAACAATTTGGGGGGACAAGTGGCCGGGGCCGGTGATTCTCAACCCACGGTGCCGCCGGCCGAGGTACAGTTTACCTGGGAAACGGAATGCTTGGATGTAAGGGATGAGCCTTACCAGGTGGTATTTAGGATTACGGACTTTCCTGACGAAGGGCCCCGTTTGGTGAGCTTTGCCACGTGGAATATTACCGTTGTAGGCCCTAGCCCGCAACTCACGGAAGTAATACAAGAAGGGCAAGGGTTACGTTTGAACTGGGAGAGCTATGAGTGCCAGAATGCAGACGATATCCAAGTCTGGAGGCGTGTAGATTCTAACCCTTATGTGCCCGACGAATGCGAAACGGGTATCAGGGAAAATGCCGGTTACGAACTGATTACCACCCTGCCGGATGCTACCACCACATTCTTAGATACAAATGTAGATGCAGCAGCAAGGTATTGCTACCGGCTGGTAGCGTCATTCAGCGAAGGTGCTGCCAACGCAGATGCTGTATTAGCCGAAAGTATAGTATCCGATGAGGTATGCTTTGAATTTGTGCCGGCCGAAACGCCTATCATTACCCATGTATCTGTAAGAGCCACCGACCAGGCGGCAGGTGAGATCTCCGTCACATGGCGCGAACCTTTCGAACTTGGCAATTTGACAGCTCCTTTTACCTTTAGAATTTACCGGTCAACCGGGCTCAGTGGTACAGCCGATGAGGTGCTGCTGCCCAATCCAGTGGTGACAAGCGATACGGATAGCGCTAGCCTGACCATTGTAGATACTGGGCTCAATACCTTGGATAACGCCTACCACTACCGTGTGTCTATCGTGGATCCTTCGGGGACTAATGGGGCTGATGAAGTTTTTTCTGCCCCGGCTTCCAGTGTGAGGCTAGAAGCTACTCCGCAATTTGGCCAGATCCAGCTAGACTGGACGGCAGAAGTGCCCTGGTCGAATACGATCACTTCGGGCTCTGCGGAGAGCCGGCATATAGTTTTCAGGGGCTTAGAAGGAGACCCCCAAGAAGATTTCGAACCGTTGGCAGAGATCGATGTTAGCCAATCGGGTTTTCAATTTGTAGATGACGATAACCTAGATGAAGAACAGGTGTATTGTTACCGCATATTGACGCGAGGAACGTATGGTAATCCTGCTATCCAAGGGCCTGACCTAGACCCCTTGGTGAATTTTTCACAGGTCGTCTGCGCACAGCCAAGTGATTCCATCCCTCCGTGTGCACCGGTGCTTGCGTTGGAGGCGAGGGATTGTGAGCAGTTCATTAATGAATCCTTCTGCAATTTCGATGATTATCGCAACTTATTGAATTGGACTACGGATTTCATTGGCGAATGCCAGCAAGATATTAGAGAGTATCGCGTCTTTTTTGCACCTACGACAGAAGCGGAGTTTGAGCTTATCGCTACAGTGCCTAACGAAACCTTTATACATGGACAGCTAGAGTCTTTTAAAGGATGCTACCGGATACAAGCTATAGACAGGTCGGGGAATGAGAGTGAATTTAGCAATGTCGTTTGCGTAGACAATTGTCCTAATTATATCCTTCCTAACATTTTTACACCGGAGAATGACCAGTTTGGTAATCACCTGTTCCGTGCGTACACGGAAGGAGATGCTCCAGACCCTAGGAATGGAGGCGAGCAGTGTGCCCGCTTTGTAGAGGCGGTGGAATTCACTGTGTACAACCGGTGGGGCAGGCCCGTGTTTACCTATCAAGGTACCCGGGGAAGTGAAAACGGTATCCTCATTAACTGGGATGGAAAAAATGATAACGGGGCGGATCTTTCTTCTGGCGTTTATTACTACCTGGCGCTGGTAACATTTGACACTGTAGATCCCCGGGATCGTGAACAAGAGATCAAAGGTTGGATACAATTGATAAGGTAAATGGAATCCAAAGAAATAATCTTTTTTGATGGGGTTTGTAATCTCTGTAACGGCGCCGTAAACTTTATCATCGATAGAGACCGGCACGGCCGCTTTCTTTTTGCTTCCCTGCAATCTGGCTTGGCTAAAGATAAGCTCGACCCTACCGGTGTAGATGTTTCTAAGCTGGATAGCATTGTCTTGCTCAAAAAAGACGGTACGGTAAGAGAGAAAAGTTCGGCGGTATTGCACATAGCCAAAAGGTTAGGTGGAGGCTGGCCGTTGATGTATGTTTTTATGCTTTTACCCAAACCCATCCGTGATCTTGCCTATGATTTTATCGCTCGTAACCGTTACAAGTGGTTTGGACGCCAGGATCAATGCCGTATGCCTACCCCGGAATTACGCCAGCGCTTTTTAGACGCTCAATACTAATTCTATTCTTGGCAGGTGATCGTTCCGTTCGAGAAGTTCATGTCTTTCCCACGAGTTGGTGGATGATTCCTTTTAAGAATTCAGTTAACCCCTTACCTTTAGCCCTGGCACTGACGAGGCGTACGCGCTTTTTAGAGTCACCCTGGCTTCAAATAATTTTGTTTTGTTAATTAATTAACCCTTGAATTTGAAATGGATCTATTAGACACAGCGCTAAGCCAGTATGTTGAGCAACATACAGAGCCGGAAACGGGGCTTTTGAAAAATATCAATCGTGATACCCACGCCGAGGTAATGATGCCCAGGATGCTCTCGGGGCATTTACAAGGCAGGGTGCTTTCTATGCTTTCGCATATGATCCGTCCCAAATACATCTTGGAGATTGGCACCTACACCGGGTATTCCGCTTTATGCCTTTCGGAAGGTTTGACCACGGGAGGAGAACTAATCACGCTTGACATAAATGAAGAACTGGAAGACCGGGTGAGGCGTTACTTCCAAGAGGCCGGGGCGGCAGATCGTATTCATTACATCATTGGCAATGCCATCGACATTATACCTACCTTAGAGCATACCTTCGACCTGGTCTTTATTGACGCGGATAAGATCAATTATTCAAATTATTTTGACGCTGTTATTGACAAGGTGCGCGGAGGAGGCTATATTATCGCTGATAATGTGCTCTGGAGTGGTAAGGTGCTGGATGAAACTCCTGACAAAGACACAAAAGCCATCCTCGATTTTAATCAAAAAGTGCATAATGATGAACGTGTCCAAAACGTTCTACTCCCGGTACGGGATGGGTTAATGGTCTTAAGAAAGTTATAAATTCAGTATGGTCTATCGATTTTTTGCGCTGCTGGCGTTTCTCCCGGTTTTTGTGATGGCTCAACCTCCCAAGGTGCCTGCCAAACTCGATTTTGCGGATCTTAAACTGCGTATTACCGAGGAGGCCCGGAAAGAGATCCAACAGGACGTAGATCGCCTGCGGCGGAGCCCCATGTATTTTGATAAACAGGTAGAGAAAGCAAAAAGCTATTTCCCGATCATAGAGCGTGTATTCAGGGAAGAAAACCTCCCGGATGATTTTAAATTCTTGGTGCTGCAAGAAAGCGGGCTGGTGTCGGATGCAGTGTCGTCTTCCAATGCCGTGGGATTTTGGCAGTTTAAGGATTTTACCGCTGCTGAAATGGGGTTAAGGGTGGACAAGCACATTGACGAACGAATGAACATAGAATCTTCTTCGCGGGGGGCAGCCCGCTACCTCAAGAAAAATAACAACAGCTTTTTTGACAATTGGCTCATGTCTTTGCAAGCATATCAAATGGGGCCGGGAGCTGCCCTGAAGGTGGGGGCGGACAAGCATCGTGGCGCAAAATCGATGACGATCAATAAAAAAACGTATTGGTATGTTAAAAAGTACTTGGCCCATAAAATTGCGTACGAAGGTGCAGTCAAAGGACAGGGCCAGCTTAAACTCTTAGAACATAGGTCCAGCGGTAATGAGACCTTGACCGACATTGCCGAGTTGTACCGCGTGGATAGCGAGGAGGTCAAAGCCTATAACAAATGGTTGAGGAAGGGGAAAATACCTACGGATAAAGCCTACTCGGTGATTGTGCCTACTACGAATACTTCCATGGTGGCGCTTACCTCGGTGTCGAGCACCCCGCAGGCTGACGGGGGGAGTACCCTGAACAACGGCGAAACGGCCAGCATCGACTACTATTTTCAAGATGCCAACGAATTTCCGATGATCGAAGATAAACAGGGTTTAAAGAAGGGTAAGATCGTAACCATTAATGGTTTACCCGGGCTGTTAGCAAGGGAAAAGGATAAGAGCACGGCGTTGGCCACCAAAGGGAATGTGGAATTGGGGAAGTTTTTAAAATTCAATGACCTTAACATCAATGATGCATTAGTCACAGGCCAAGTTTATTATTTGAAATCAAAACGAGGCAAAGCCAAAACACATTACCATATTGCCCAAGAAGGAGAATCCCTGTGGGATATTTCTCAAAAGTATGCCGTCAAACTCAAAAAACTAAGGGCAAAGAACCGTATGAATGCCCAAGAAAAGGTAAAAACAGGAAGAGTGGTATGGTTGCGTTACATTCGCCCATCCAAAGTGGCTATAGAATACCGGGACGTAAGACCTAAGCACCCCGCACCTGTGATCGTAAAGAGTGTGGATAGTACAAAGACCATAGCTTCAACCCCTGCCGTTGCAAACACCAATGTTGAAGATACCGAAGCCCCGGAAAACGGGCCGCCTACTTTCCTGCAAAAGCTTGATTCATTAGAAAGGATAAAAGAAGACCGGCTTGATTCACCCCGGTCCATCACGCCCCCTCCTGTATTGGCGACTGAAACGCAAGTCGACCAGGAGGTATCGGATACAGGTACACCAACAAAGCCAAGCACATCACAAAAAATAGAAGAGGGACTATCCCGGGAGGTAGTGAACGTGCCGGATTCCGTACTGCAAACCCATGTGGTGCGTAAAGGTGAAACCTATTATGCCATATCGAAAATCTATGATGTAACAGTTATGGATGTTTTAAAATGGAATAATTTAAATATAAATGATAAATTAGGGATCGGTCAGCGACTCGAAATATATAAGAATACTTCAAAACCGGCAGAACAGCCCTTAGAACCGCAGTCAACATCCCCAGGTTCTGAAGTAAGCCCCTTTACTGTTTACACGGTAGCGGAAGGTGATACGCTATACAGCATAGCAAGGTCTCACCAAGTGTCCGTTGAAGAACTCATGGAATGGAATGATAAAAAGGACATGGGAGTGCAATTAGGGGAAAAATTAAAAATTCAAAAAGCAAGTGACAATTAAATCAATTCCCTTTGCTGTATTACAAAAAAAGTTTTTAATTGGTATGTTTGCAATCGAAAATGATGCAGTTCTTTTTTTAGTTGAAAAAGAATATATTTAATCAAATTTGTTGAGCCCAAATTATTCACTTAAATATCTGAATGTTGACTGATTCTAATCCGATAGATTTGGTAATGTTGGTAGATGACAATGATACCGATAACTTCATCAGTAAGCGTATTATTGAAATAACCAAGTTCGCCAATAGAGTGGAAGTGAAAAATTCAGGAAAGAGTGCCCTAGATTATTTGAGAGAAAATCAGGATGTGATCGAAAACCTTCCGAACCTTATCTTTTTGGATATCAATATGCCTATTGTAGATGGTTTCGTGTTTTTATACGAGTTCGAGAAATTTAGCGATCTCATAAAAGACAGGTGTAAGGTGATCATTCTTTCTAGCTCTGATAACAAAAGGGATATCGATAAGATCGTCAATAATAACCACGTGATCAAGTTTATCACTAAGCCTCTTACGGAGACTGCTTTGGAAGAGGTAAAAGTGAATAACTTATAAGATAAAATAGGTCCCTGTCTTCCGGGCCTTCTTTTTTTTCCTTCGTCTTTTTGAGTTAACTCCTCGATATTATGGGATGATGGGGTAGTAATTCTACTTCATTTCTTCCTTCCTTTTTTTCCTGTAAAAAATTATATTTTTACAATTACCGAGTATTTGTTGCGATCCACCGAATATGAATACGGTATCCTGCTTTGACCCATTATATTTGCATAAACCTCAATTTACTGACATTACCATGAAAAAAATCACGTTGTTGTTTGCCTTAGTATGTTCGTGTGTATTTACCCTGCAGGGACAAGAGGATACTACCTATTGGAAAAAGGATTTTCGCGCAGGAATAAGCTTTAACCAGGCCTCGTTTTCAGATAATTGGACCGGTGGAGGTGTAAACTCGATAGGCCTGAACGCTTTTTTGAACTATAAAGCTAATTATGCAAGGGACATACATAGCTGGGATAACGAGATAGACCTGGCCTACGGTGTTTTGAGTAACGAAGGGCAGAGCAGCCGAAAATCGTTGGACAGGGTATTTTTAGACACGAAGTACGGGAGAGAGCTTTCTTCGAAATGGATTTTTTTTACCTCACTGTCTTTGCTCACACAGTTTGCCGACGGTTTTGCCTATGACCAAGTAAGGAGCAACGGGGAAACCTACGACAGCCTCATTTCAAGCCTATTTGCGCCTGCATTTGTTACCTCGTCGTGGGGATTTGAGTATAACCCGGCGGATTTCTTCAAAGTAAGAATTGGCCCTTTTTCTCCTCGTTTAACGTTCGTCAATAATGACAGGCTTTCTGACCTGGGTGCCTACGGTGTGGACCCTGGGGATAACTTGCGCGCAGAATGGCTTGCCTTCCAGCTGTTGGCGGATTTCAACAAAGACATCGCTGAAAATCTTAATTTGAAGTGGAAATACATCCTTTTTTCCAATTATGAAGAACTCGAGCTGGACAAGGTAGATCATCGCCTGGACTTGATCCTGGCTGCCAAGGTGAATAGCTTCCTTGACGTAAGCTTGGGGTTGATCGCAATTTATGATTTTGACCAAGTCGATGAACTTCAATTTAGCCAAGCGCTCAATATGGGGATCGTTTATAAATTTAAGAATTATGAAGACTGATCGGCGAATGAGGTGAGTGGCTTTCTCATCCCAATGCTACTTAGGACGTCCTTTCAAATTCCCTTTGATAGGGAAACCGAACAAAAAAGTCAAGACTGTGAGTGAATAGCTAAATTTTAGCCTCTTACACGAACAGATCACAACCGCGCCGCGCTCAAACAATGTGATCTACACCATTTGGCACACTGCTTAAATTCTTAACGCGATTGACTCAAGGTCGAAGTACAAATCCCAAAGTTTTGGATAATCCACAAAATTTGAGGTTTCCAGTTCTTAGAAATAGCCATTTATACGTCCAAAAAAGACCATTAAGGATGTTTTTTGGAGAAAATGATTTTCAAATTTAAAAATCGGGGTCAAGTCCCAGTCGATTCTTAAGATCATGGAGAATGGGTTTCTTTTCCGCGAGGTATTCAAATTTCTCCTTGTTGGTGTAGGGTACCCTCGATGACTCTTCCTCTATAAGTTGGGTGATTAACTCGACTTGGCCATTATTTAACCGCGATTTTAAATAAGTCATAAGATCGGGCCGGAACCTATCGAGAATATTCAACTTTACCGCGTTGGTGAGCTTTAAAAGTATTTTTACTTCTTCTACTAGCTCTATCTCCTGTTTTAATACGGCGTATTCCGAGTCTTTACCCTCTTTCTTTTTTAGCTCTGCAAATTGCCCCCAGTGTTCTTTGAGATCCTCGAAAGTAAAGGGGTCATTACCGTAGGATTCTTCAATCGAAGGTCCTTCTTCCACATCTTCTCCCGGGCTGGGCAGGTCTTCCAACACTTGATCCAAGTTGGTAGGTATTTTTGTGGTAGACCTTAGTTTAGTTGGCTTTGGGGGAATTTTAACTGGGCTTGGCGTTTGGCGTGCCGGTGTAGATTCTTCCTGGGCCTCTACGATTGTTTTGGTATTGGTGCTAGGCGATGAAACTGCAACAGGTGGGGTTTCGGCGGGTTTTGGTGGGTCGGGCTGGGGGGTTACATCACTTTTTTTTTTAGGCCACTCTCCTCTAAGGTGGCTAAGCTAATAGCAGCGTTGATGTGGGCTAACTTCATCAGGGCCAGCTCTACGTGCAGCCGCTGGTTTTTACTGGACTTATAACTTAAGTCGCATTGGTTAGCCAAGTTCAACGACGACAATAAAAATGACATGGAAGCCCTGTTAGCCTGATCCACATATTTTTGTTTGGTATTATCCGGGACCTCCATTAACTGGATCGTAGCATTATCCTTACATACTAGCAGGTTTCGTAAATGCTCGCTGAGCCCAACAATAAAATTGTGCCCGTCAAACCCAAGTTTTAGGATCTCATCAAAAAGTAAAAGGGTGCTGGACAGATCTTCAGCCAACAAATGATCTACCACTTTAAAGTAATACTCGTAATCGAGTATGTGCAGGTTATCGATGGTAGACTGGTAGGTGACGTTTTTACCCGAGGAGAATGTTACGATCAGGTCGAAGATCGATAATGCATCCCGCAGGGCGCCATCGGCTTTCTGGGCAATGAGGTGCAGGGCTTCTTCTTCCGCGGTAATTCCTTCTTTTTCTGCAATCCTTGATAAGTGACCCGAAATATCAGAAACCTGTATCCTGTTAAAATCGAAGATCTGGCATCGGGATAAGATCGTTGGGATCACCTTATGTTTTTCGGTGGTGGCCAGTATGAAAATGGCGTAAGGTGGGGGTTCCTCCAGCGTTTTAAGGAATGCGTTAAAAGCCGCGTTAGAAAGCATATGAACCTCATCGATGATGTACACTTTGTACTTACCATATTGAGGAGGATACCTGACTTGGTCGATCAGGTTACGTATGTCATCCACGGAATTGTTCGATGCGGCATCCAACTCAAATATATTCAGGGTATTCCCTTCACTCTTTTCGTCAAACTGGTTGATCATCCGGGCCAAGATGCGGGCACAAGTGGTTTTACCTACTCCCCGGGGCCCACAAAAAAGCAATGCTTGGGCGAGTTGGTTGTTGTCAATCGCATTTTTTAAGGTAGTAGTGATATGTTCCTGTCCTACTACCTCTTCAAAGCCCGTGGGCCGGTACTTCCGCGCTGATACTACAAACTGATCCATTGGTCCGAAGTTAAAAAACCAACAGGACTATTAATAGGTGAAAGCCTAAATTTGTAAATTGAAAATCGGTGGGATGTTTTTTTGGTTCGCTTATTGTGTGGTACTTGGCAATTTTGTTAAGGTTCTCCTCCTTACGGCTTTAGCAATTTTAAAGGTCCTGTCGTCCTCCATCCATTCTCTCGACCTTGGAAATTTCACCTTGGCGACCGCCTGGAGAGACCGATCAAGCACACATGTATTACTTAAGAGCCTAATTTTCTGTATATTGGAGAAAATGACCTCTTGGCAAAGTATCCTCCTGCTCCTGGCATCATTCCCCGTTCTCGACACTGGGCAGTGCTTGGGAGTGCGTTCTGCCGCCGGTGGCAAGGCACCCCCGGGCACATCATTCCACGCGAACATAACTGTAGTGCTCAAGCCTCCTCAGCAGCCTGGGGCAGGTAACTCACGACGACCCCGTAAGGCTACAGCCGCTGAAGTAGAAAGTAATGAAAAAAGCCGGCAGGCCTTGGCGCTCCAAGTGCAACAGTTTTTTAAACAGGGCAATTTTAAAGAAACACAGGATGATTTTACTTTGGCTCAACTGCGTGCGCAACAGGAAGAGCTTCATAATCAACAGGCTTACGAGGTCATCAACCAAATAGCGCTTGCTTACGTACGGCAGGGCGACTATGAAAAAGCATTGGAAGTAGTTCAAAAAAACCTCTATGCGCTTTCCGATCTTCAAAACTGGAGTTACCCTACGGATAACCCGGGTCTTCGTAATATCGTGTTCCTGCCCGAATTTATCCGGGTTTCGGCAATTAAAGCCCGCATTTTAAAAGACTATTTTGAAAGTTCAAACCAGGTCCAATATCTACAGGCCAGTTTGAAAACCTACCGTTTATGTTTGAAGGCGTTTGCTAAGGCGATGAAAATAAGCAGCCTATCGAAAGCTAAACCTTATTTTGTTGATGGCCACCAAGGTGTAGTAGGAGAGGCTTTAGACACCTGTTTGGGAGGAATGGAGGTATTGGCTTCACCTGTGGTCAGCGAATACGCGTTCTGGTTCATAGAACAGGGGAAAGCGCTTAGGGCGATGGAAACATTGCGATCCTACCCCTTGGGAGAGATTTCTCAAACACTGCCTTTTCTCTCCCAAATGCTGGATTCTATTGAAACACAATATTCTTTGTTTTCAAAAAAGCTCCGAGAGACAGGCCAGGAGGACTCTATGGGTTTTTATGTTACTAGGATCCGAAACATCGAAGATCAATATGATTCCATAGCTACCGTAGTACAAACACTGGGTCCGGCGCACAAGCGAGTATACCAGCAGGTACCCTTGTCTTTGGCCTCTTACAGGGCCACATTAGAAGATGAGGATAACTTCTTTTCGTATTACCAAGGGCACACGGCTTATTATCTTTTGGCCGCTGACAAATCAAAGGCCCTACTCACTAGGGTTGATTGCGTCAATGACCTCCTTGTAAGGTCGAGCGAAGTATTGGATATGCTAAAAAGAGCATATAGGGGTAGCGATAGCCTGCTAGCTGCCCAATTGCATCAACTTCATGTTCACCTGGTGCATCCTGTTCAAGAGATCCTGTCCCCGGGTGAGAGGTTGATAATTTTTCCCGATGGTTTCCTGGATCACCTCCCTTTTGGCCTCCTCTTAGGGAGCATGCCGCAAAACGAGCTGTATTCCACTTGGCCTTTTATGATCCTTGATCATCCCATTAGCTATGATCATTCCGCCCGGTACCGAGTGTCTCACAATATCAATGAAAATTCTTCAAGACAACGCTATCTTGGTGTGGCCCCAAGTTACACGGGCGTAATAATGCCGGGAATAATGACCCAATCAGCGGATTCATTACAGGAAGTAAGTGAATGGGGTGAACTAATTTATAACCAAGAGGAGGTGACCAAGGCCAGGGCGTTATTTGGTGGTAGCATATTGCTTGGCGATTCTGCTACGAAAAACAACTTTCTAGAGCGTATTGATGTCAGCATTTTACATTTAAGCATGCATACCTATGTAGATGAAGAACGTTTGGATCAATCAGGTTTGATTTTTGCGGATTTTGAACCCGCTGGATGCTATACTTCCCAAGGGTTTTTGTCTTTCCCATCGTTGAGTACCCTGGGGATGAATGCTGAAATCGTACTGCTAAGCGCTTCGAGACTCGAGCATACAGCTTTAGAACAGGGAGTGGGTATGGCCTCTGTGGGTAAAGCTTTCAAAATGGCAGGCTGTCATGCCATAGCTATGAGTGCCTGGAAAACCAATGACTATGCCACTTCCAAGATCGTAAACTATTTTACCAGGAACCTTGCCAATGGCTTACCCAAGGATCGTGCTTTAAGGCAAGCTAAACTAAAGTACTTGCAAGATTCCGATGCCCACACCTCTCATCCTTATTTTTGGGGTGCCTTCGTCTTGTATGGAGATGCTTCACCACTAAGCTTTACGACCTACGATTATACATGGGTGTGGACAGTGATCATGGTCCTTATGATCCTCTTAGTGGCAGGTAGCTTTTACATCAATCGGCTAGCCACTGAACGAAGGCGGGAACGGGTTATGGCAGACTAAGCGTATTTTCTTAATGTAAGGTAAACTTTCAAATGACGTATAGGGTGCGTGGCGAATGGTATTTGCGGTAGGGAGCTTTTGAAATTGATTTTGTTTCTTCCACTTTCCAGTTCTTTATTTTTGGCTTGACCCAAAACGAAACCTAAGGGCGCCAGCAACCAAGCCCATTTTCCACGCTAAACGCGCTATCCAGCTGCCATAGGCCGCTTGCCCACAGGCCTCAAATGGGCCGTACTGTTCCTGGATGTCTCCCTTCTTTATGCCACTTGAATTTTCAATGCTCTTACCTATCAACTCAACTAGTGCGCATTTAGCGCAGCGTAATGCGTACTTATCGAGGCAATAGGATTTGTAATCCGG